>NZ_JBIFFR010000003.1:0-457319 GCF_043557275.1 Sulfitobacter sp. 1A13368
CATAAACCACGACGCATAACTGAGGGTGGGTCAAATCTCGGTGAAAATACCGGGTCAGTTCTCAGTGACAATCAACATCCAACAGGCCCAAGAGAGCGTCTAAGACTGACGTTCTGGCCCCACTGGTTGACGTGACAATGCCTACCTTGCAAATCTCATCGATAACCACGATGGGGTTCCCGACGCCCTTCTCTAGGATAGTCTGTACCGGTCGGCCGGGGGTGGAACTGCCCCAAGTGCGCTGGCTGCCCACCACGCTGAAGCCTTCCGTGGTGGCTGATACGTCAATAACCACGGAAGGCGTTTGGCTGAGTTCGCCCAAACGCCGAGCAAGATGGGATTTTCCGATCCCCGGCGGGCCGACCATCAGGGTTGGCGAGAACTTGATCCCTACCCCGCCAGATTGAACGTGCCTGCGCATATCAAACCAGATCTTTTCCGTTACCGGCTGCATCCAGGGCATTTCGTCGTGAAGGGCCGCTCCTAGGACGTCTACTTCATCCTCAGTCACAGGGCCTTTTAAGGTTACGCCCTTCGATACGTTCTTTAGAGGGGTGCGGTCCTCGTTCCTAAAGGTGCGCAGCGAAACGTAGTCCTTGCGGAGGTCGCGAATGAATTTTGCGCGGCGTTTGATCTTCACTTCATCTTCCGCACTCAACTCGATTTCGAGCTGATTGGCCTTCCTCATACGAAGGTGCACGAGGCGGGCCGTAAGGCGGCTTTCGACGCGGTCGTTTTCTACGGCAAAATGACGGACTCGGGAGAGAAAGGGAACTTTAACTGTCATGGAGGCCATCCGAAATAAATAATCAGATGGAGCTTCGCAGCACTGTAGCTATGGGAAAATGTGGACGCAGCCCCGCAAAGCCCCGGAAAAGGGGTATATCAATCGTTGAATGATATGAGGACGCTGCATGACATGGTTGTACTGATATGGACTATTGGGCTGTTTGGCAAGAGCGGATATGAGCTCCGTAAGCATGGCTCATCCGTTGAAAATTTCGAGACCTCTTCGCATCCACATGAACCGTTGGGGACAAGAGTTTTTCGCTCATGATGCCTTAAGTTGTAGCACCTTGAGGCTGATGGCATGCCTTAGAAACCGGAAACGACCCATTTGCCAATGCTGGGAGCCTCAATTTTAGATATCATGACCGGGGAGTTCCGGGCATAAATTTCGACAGGACTGAGGGCTGATACTGAAACAAATCGGTGAGCGGATAGATGGCCGAGATAATATTCCTCGATTTTGAAGCCTCAAGCTTGGGGGACGAAAGCTGGCCAATTGAGCTTGGTGTTTGCTGGCTCGATAATCAGGAAAAACTGCGTACGGTCTCGAAGCTCATCAAACCTCATTCCGACTGGAAGTTGAGCGCTTGGTCTGAAGCAAGTCAACGGGTACAAGGCATTGGCCTGCAGGAACTAAAAACTGCGGAACAGGCTACCGATGTAGCCCGATGGGCACTCGAACGCTTAAGCAGTTCATTGTTGTTAAGCGACGCCCCAGATTTTGACTTAAGATGGTTGAATCGCCTATTGGCCACTATAGACGCATGTGACGCCTTAAGAATAGAGAGCATACAAGAACACGCCGCAGCACGTTTTTCGGGTGGTGCCCTTGGGATGTTCCTCAAAGCCTACACTAGTAGTCGCTTTACTCATCGTGCAGCAGCAGATGCCCTCCGCCTTGGTCAAGCATGGAGATCAGCTTTGCGAAAACAGCGGCAGCGGACTAAGCCGCGCTAGCTCCGCAGTACCACAGTCAATGGCCTGCGAACCTGCGCACCGGCACGTCAAAACCTCACTAGTCATGAACGGACGCGGCGCCGCAGCTAACTAGTTGCCTCCCTTCGAAGGAAATGCAAGCATACTTTACCGAAAGCGCAATGTTAGGCATAATTGGTCGCGTCCCTAGAGTACGGTGCTTGCGGTGCAAACTTATAGGCTTCGTGTGCAGAATTATGCGAAGTGGGCGTGCCGAATTATTGGTCACAAGTCCTATTTTTTGCCAATGAAATCAGTGATAAGTGTGCAACGCTATACGCACCCCTACAGGGGGTGTAGGCGGGCGTATAGCCTCTGCCCCGCTGCCAAGTCTTAAAACGATAATCCGCCGCGCCGCTTAAACAGCGGCGCGGCGGATTTTTTTATATCAGGCGAGTTACCCGATGATACCGTTCAGCGTCTCGGAGGGGCGCATCACGCGGGCGGTTTTCTCCGCGTCGGTGTGGTAGTAGCCGCCCAGATCGACAGCCGTGCCTTGGGCCGTTGCAAGCTCGGACAGGATGTCGGCTTCCTTGTCGGCCAGTTCCTTGGCGACGGGCGCGAACTCTGCGGCGAGGTCCGCGTCATCGCTCTGCGCGGCGACGGCTTCGGCCCAGTAGCGCGCGAACCAATAGTGGCTGTCGCGGTTGTCGGGCTCACCCACCTTGCGCGAAGGGGAACGACCGTGGTCGAGGATGCCCTGCGTCGCGGTTTCCACGGCATCGCCCAGCACGCGCGCCTTCTCGTTGCCGCGGGCATCGGCGAGGAACTTCAGGCTTTCGCCAAGGGCGCAGAATTCGCCGAGGCTGTCCCACCGCAGGTGGTTCTGCTCCATCAACTGCTGAACGTGTTTGGGGGCAGAGCCGCCCGCGCCGGTCTCGAACAAGCCGCCGCCGTTCATCAGCTTCACGATGGACAGCATCTTGGCCGAGGTCGCCAGTTCTAAGATCGGGAAGAGGTCGGTCAGGTAGTCGCGCAGCACGTTGCCGGTGATCGCGATGGTGTTCTCGCCCTTGGTGATGGTCTCAAGCGAGGCGCGGGTCGCTTCGCGGGGGGCCATGATCTCGAACTTGTCGGCAACGCCCTGTGCCTCAAGGATGGGCTTGACGTAGGAGATCAGCTCGGCGTCATGGGCGCGGTTTGCGTCCAGCCAGAAGATCGCGCGGCAGCCCTCAGCCTTTTGGCGCGAGATGGCGAGGTTCACCCAATCCTCGATCGGCGCCTTGCGCGCGGAGGAAGAGCGCCAGATGTCACCGGCGTCGACCTTATGCTGGTGCAGCACGGTGCCGTCGTCGAGGATCATCTTGACGGTGCCCGCTTCGGCCAGTTCAAACGTGGTCGGGTGGGAGCCGTATTCCTCGGCCTTCTGCGCCATCAGGCCGATGTTCTGCACCGTGCCTGCGGTGGCCGGGTCGAGCTTGCCGTTCTCCTTGAAGAAGTTGATCGCCTCGTCATAGACGGGTGCATAGGAGCTGTCGGGGATCACGCAGTTGGCGTCATGCTCCTTGCCGTCCGGGCCCCAGCCCTTGCCGCCGGCGCGGATGAGCGCGGGCATGGAGGCGTCGATGATCACGTCGGAAGAGACATGCAGGTTGGTGATGCCCTTGTCGGAATCGACCATATACATCGGCGGACGTTCTTCCATGCAGGCGTCGATGTCGGCCATGATCTCGCTCTCGCCCTTCACGCGCTCCAGCAGGTCGCCGAGACCGGAGTTGGGGTTCACGCCCAGATCTTTGAGCTTTGCGCCATGCTTTTCAAAAACCGGCGCTAGGTAGGTTTTGACCGCGTGACCAAAGAGGATCGGGTCGGAGACCTTCATCATCGTGGCTTTGAGGTGCAGCGAGAAGAGGATGCCGTCTTCTTTGGTCTTCTCGATCTGGGTGTTGAGGAAGTCCTTCAGCGCGGCCGCGCTCATGAAGGTCGCGTCGACCACGGTGCCGGCAGGATACTCAAGCCCCTCTTTCAGCACCTTTTCCCCGTCCGCGGTTTCCAGCACGATCTTGGCGCCAGTCGCAGCATCAAGCGTGGCCGAAACTTCGTTGGAGAAGAAATCATTGCCCGACATGGATGAGACATGCGTCTTGCTGTCGGCGGCCCAGTCCCCCATGCGGTGCGGGTTGGATTGGGCAAAACTCTTGACGGCTTTGGCCGCGCGGCGGTCGGAGTTGCCTTCGCGCAGGACCGGGTTCACGGCGGAGCCTTTGGTGCCGTCATATTTGGCGCGCACGGCTTTTTCTTCGTCTGTGCTCGGCTCTTCGGGGTAGTCGGGTAGCGCGTAGCCTTGTGCCTGAAGCTCTTTGATCGCGGCGACCAGCTGCGGCACGGAGGCAGAGATGTTCGGCAGTTTGATAACATTGGCCTCGGGCGTCTTCACCAGACGGCCCAATTCCGCCAGATCGTCCGACTGGCGCTGTTCTTCGCTCAGATGCTCAGGGAAGGTCGCGAGGATACGGCCCGCGAGGCTGATGTCTTTCGTGCCGACGCTCACACCGGCGGCTTCGGCGAACTTCTTGATGATCGGCAACAGCGAGGCAGAGGCCAGCTCCGGCGCTTCGTCAACTTTGGTGTAGATGATATCGGACATGATTGCTCCAAATTGCTGCATTTGCTGCCCTGATAGCGGAAGAGGCGGCGAAGGTCGACGGTATACCGCAGTATGCGGTGGGGTCGTTTCAGGAAAAAGCGGATTTCAGCCTTTTGAACGGGTCACCTAGCGCAACCCGCGCACTGCCGCCTAGCGGGCCACGCTGCGCAGTTGCAGAATCTGCATCCCAATCGCCATGGCCGGGCCGATCCCCACCGCGAAAAGCAGCGTGCCGAGGCCCAGGGTGCCGCCCAAGGCCCAGCCGATGGCGACGACGGACAATTCGATGCTCATGCGGACCAGCGCGATGGGTTTGCCGGTGACCCGTTGCAGCCCCGTCATCAACCCGTCCCGTGGCCCGGGGCCAAGGTTTGCCACAAGATAGATCGCACCGCCAAAGCCGGTCACGAAGACGCCGGTCAGCGCCAGAAAGGCATTCGCCAGATAGCTGTCGAAGTGGGGCAGGATCGGCAGCGCATATTCCAGCACCAGCGCCACGATCACCGCGTTCAGAATGGTGCCGATACCGGGCGTCTGCATCAGCGGGATCCAGAGCAAAAGAACCACGGCGCTGATCAGGAAGGTCGCAAAGCCAAGGCTCCACCCCGTGATGCGGGTCACCCCTTCGGCGAAGACGGTCCAAGGGCTGACGCCGACGCCCGCCGTGACCAAAAGCGCCTCGCCCAAGCCAAACATCACCAGTCCCAGAACCAGAAACACCATCGAGGCCAATGGCGGCCTGAGCGTGAAGGCTTTAGGCGAACTCCACCGCAGCCGGGGAACAGAGGTGACAGACAGGAAACTCACGGCGCGACCTTTGGCGGGATGCTCAAGATGCCCTGTTGTTCCAGTTTACGTCAGAACCGGCAAGATCAATCTAGCCTGTGCCCCTCACCGCCAGTGCGAAAAGCCGAAGGTCATATAATCCTTCTGATAGGCCTCCGCCGTCAGCGCCTCGATCTCATCGTCATAGATATCGCCGAGCGTGAAGGGGCCGGGTTCCACCATCTGGGGCACGGCGGGGACGGTGGCATGGCCCTGCCCCGCAGCCAGAGCGGGGAGTTCGCTGGCCAACTCCTCTTCGCGGAGGATGCGGTCGGGCAGGCAGAACGCCCCGAACCCCGCAATGGCTTGGGCCTGAGAACACCATGCAGCATCCACCCGGATCGAGGTTTGCCCGGCCAGATTGCCTTTGAGAAACTTTAGGAAGGCGACAAAGGCTGCGCGATGCGCCTCGCGGTCATATTCGGCGTCGGGGCCATCCTTTGGCAGCGGCACCTTGTAGCGCCGCATCAGCGTGTTGCGCAGCTGGCGGTAACTGCCCTCCCCCGTGGTCAGGATATGGCGGCAAAAGGCATCATGCGCGCGCAGGGCGGGATGGCGCAGCACGGTAAAGCCGCGATGCCCGCGCATTTTGCGTTTCCACTGCCGCAGCTCTTTTTGCGACATCTTCTCGCGCAGTGCCTCACGCGGGACGCCATCGAGGGCGGCGAGCCAGTCCAGCACCTGATCCTGCGGGCCGGATTTAATCGGCAGATAGATCAAGCCGCTGGTCGCCGCCGCCACATAAGAGGGCACGTTCGGCCCGCGCCGTGGCTCGAAATTGGGGGTGCGGGTCAGATCGAAACGATCGAGCCGCGCCAGCGCCTCCAGCATCTCGTCATAGTTGCTGACCTTGGCCGAGATCGGGCTGGGGTTCTGTTTCTTGAGGTTCTTGTCCAGCCCCTCCAACTGCTCATCCACGCCAAGATAGCGTGCAAGCCCGTTCATCACCTCAACGCTTTGCAGGTCTTCGTAAGCCACGTAAAATGCCGTCTGGCCGGAGGTTTGCAAACGGTTCAGCAGCGTGATCTGGAACTGCTGAAGGGCATCCAAATGGGCGCTGAACTCATCTGCATCGAAGACGGCCTGCGCCACCTTCTGCGCCTTCATATCGGTCAGTTTCCACTGCCCCGTGGCCTGCGCGATCTTCCAACTGACATAGCTTTCGACCGGGTTGCGCGTGAGCACGATCTTGGCGCAGCGCTGATCCTCGACGATCTCATCGAAAACACGCGGATCGTGGTCGTGAAAATAGCGGAAGCCGCCCAAAGCATCCTGCTGTCCCCGGATCGCCGCCAGCAGCTTTTTGGGGTTTTCGTCCCGCGTGGCCTGATCAACGCCAAGGATGGGCTCGCTTTTGGGATAGCCCATGAAGAAAGGGTTGAACGCCTCCCCATGACAGGCGATCCCGGCAAAGGCGTTCAGGTTCGCCTCTAGGAAGTTGGACCCGGTCCGCATCTCGGCGAAGACCACGAAACTGTCGAATTTGTCGCGCATGGGTTATTTCACCAGATAGGGTTTGGGGGAAGGTTTGGCATCGGCGCTGCCCCCTTGGGCGACCGAAAAATCGCCGACCAAATAAGGGTGCATGCCTTGGTTCTTGAGGTTCTGGAGGAACTGGCCGAAGCCGTTCAGATCAACCATGCGCGGCGCCTCTGACAGGCGGCGCAGACGGGGGCGGCCAATTTCGTCAAGGATATCTTGCAAAGGCTCCATCGGCGCTTCGATGAAATCGGCCATGGTCCAGACCCGCACACGCGCCTTGGTATAGGGCGAATTCAGTACATCCAAATGCGTGCTTTCCGTCTTCTGCAGCTTGGCGGCCAGACGGCGGATATCTGCGAAATCAAGGTTCGAGCGGAACAGCGGCACCGCCCAAGCGCCGGTGATGACCGAAATATGCGCGTTCGGGTCCTTGGCCACACGCCAGTTGATGTCTTGATTGTCCATCGGGCCGAACTGAAAGCACTGACGCTCGCCCCGGGTGTTCCAAATCAGATTGGTCAAGAACGCACTGGCGTTGTGATCGCGCAGCACCGGGTTGTCCGACAAGGCACCGTTCAGCGCGGTTTCCCCGCCCGCGAAATGCACCCGGTCGGGGGCAAAGAGATGCCCATGCACGCGCGCCCCGCTGGCCCGGCTGAGCCAATGTTCAAAATCCTCGAAAATCTCGGTAAAGCCCTGAAACATCGAATAGGGCGCGGCAGTGACGCCATTCTCCCAATCCTCGTTTGGAAAACGGCTTTGCATATAAAGCCCCGCACGGCCCCGGGTGCGCCGCTCCACCGCCTTGGCAAAGATGCGGTCGATCTTGCCGGGGTTCGGCTCGGTCTTTTTCATCGCACCGGCAGGGTCGGTCAAGAAGGCCTCATAGAGCCTGTCGGCATGGGGCCAAATCTTGCGTGCTACGAAACAATCAGAGCGGCGCAAAAGCTGGAGGTGATCGTCGTAAAAGATATGCGGTTTGCCCTGAAAATCGAACTTAGACAGGGTCAGCGACCGGCTTTCGATCTTGCTGGAATAGAGCCGTGCAAGGGTCTGGAAATAGCTTTCGTCCGGGATCCAAACATGGCGAAAGAACTTGTCATAGGTGGGCCGGTCGGGGTCTTGCAAGATCGCCGACAGGGTGCGCCGGGTCAGGCACCACCATTGCGAGCCCATATGCGGCACGATCCCGCGCGGCATCCGGCGTTTTAGCCGCAGTAGGCGCTGCACCTCGACCGCGCGGTCGAACAGATAGCGGTTGCGCCGCCATGAAAAAGGGAAGCGCAGGGTAAACCGCTCTGCATCCAGCCCGCCCACGGTCCAAGGCACATCTGCCGTAGTGGCGCTTTCGATGAAATCGGTCTGGGGACGGTCGTCAAGATAGTCGATCAACTCCTGCACCGGGCGCAGCGGCAGGCAAGAGCCGGAGGCCAGATAGACATGGCGCACCTTGGGAAAGCGCGAGAGCATCATCTCCGCCGCCCCCTGAGAGGCGGCAACGATCCCCCAAGTGCCCCATTCGCAGCGCTTGCGCGGGCTAAAGCAGACATCCTTGAGATCCGACAGCGCCGCCACAAAGGCATCATGCGCCCGCCGGGGCACCGCCTTGTCGATATGGATCACCACCGGACAGCCCGCCGCCGCCCAATGCCGCGCGACCTGCTCGGCCCGGTCAAAAGCGTTGTGCACCAACATGACGATCCCGACGCTCATGCCCAGTTCCCCTTGGACATGAGGCCCAGGATCTCAAGCTGTCGCCAATTGATGTAGCGTTCCGACCATTTGCACCAAAGCTGCGGGTCGTCTTTCAGCTGTTCGGCATAGGCTTTGTATTCGACCGAAGCCGCGTAATGCTCGCTACGCTGCAACTCCTCCGCCGCCTTGGCCCCGAAGGTGTCGAGGAATTTGGCGTGCAAGAGGACGCCCGAGGCTTTCTCTCCGCCCCATTCGTCATAGACCTGATTAAGCCCGCGCGGCAGCAGCATATGGGTCGAGCTGACATAGGCATAGCGCCGATCCCATTTGACCAGCGGCACCTTGTTCAGCGCGGGCGCCTTGGCAGGCGCATCGGGGAAGAACACCCGCGCCCGTGGACCGCCCTGTATCCAGAGATTCCCAAACCGCCGATTGCGCGAAATGGTGTAATTGCCACTGTCGAACCATGCGGCGATCTCAATCGGGTTCTGCCCCGCCTGATAGGGCTCCTCGTCAAGCCGCCCCTTGGGATACATATCCAGCAGCATCGCCGAAAAGCTCTTGATCGAAGAGGCATCAAGCCAATCGGTCAGCGCCCGCAGGGGGCGCGTGTCACAAAAGGGGTAGACCAAAAACTCATCCGGATCGACCGTCAGCGCCCAATGGCCATGGGCGTATTTCATCTGCAACCAGTTCAGCCAATCCACCCCAAAGCGGGCGCGTTTGTAGCTGGCCTTGGCGCTCCAGACCGAGACATCGGGTTGCTTGGCCAGATAGTCGAGCGCGCCATCGTCGCTGTCATTATCGACAAAGAAGAAATGCCCGACGCCCATCTCGCGGTAGTATTTCAGGAAATAGGGCAGCCGGATCGCTTCGTTGCGCTGCGTGCAGAACAGCAGAATATCGTCGGCTTTGATCTGCGCCGTCCGGTTCGCCACAGAGGTCAACTCGCGCCGCTTGCGGAAGGCGCGGATGCGCCAGCGCTTGCGTTGCAGCCGCAACCGATATGACTGAATTAAGCCCAAACCGCCCCTTACCTATCGCGTCTGACCGCCCCTCTACCGCGCCATCACGTCGACTTTAACACGGTCTTGAAGTGTTCGGCCCATGTTGGCGCGATAAAAGTCGTCGCAGGGCGCGGGTCTGGCACAGATGCGGCCCATTCTTCGATTGTTCTGATCCATGAATAGGGTTCGCTCAGGGGCGCGTAAACGGCTTTGTCACCCAAGACCTCATGCAAGACCGGCAAATCGTTGCATAAAACACGCGTTCCAAGGCTCAGCGCCTCTGCCGGGGGCAGGCCAAACCCCTCTGCATGGCTGGGGAAGAGCATCCCCGCCGCCCCCTGCACCAAGGCCGCCAATCCTGTGTCGCTAAGGTTCGCTAGCTCTTGCGCAGAGCCGTTTTCGGGCAGCCGGTCGAGCCGGCCGAAAACCGCGCTGTTGTTCCACCCCCGCGCCCCGCAGATCAGCAAAAGCGGCGCATCGGGCCCCATCTTTTGCCACAGGTCCAGCAAAAACCCGTGGTTCTTGCGCGGCTCGATCGTACCGACAACGACGAAATAGGGACGCTCTGGCGGAAGCCCTGCAGGCAGCTCGCCAGCATCGGGCGCGGGCAGATCGACGCCAAGATGCGCGACGACGGCAGGCGGAACCCGCCCGCGCATCTGCGCCTCGCTGCGCTGACGCGTGTCTTGCGAGTTATAAACCACCAGATCGGCCTGCGCGCTCACCCGGTCGATCTTGGCCCGAAACGGCGCAACGGAGCCGGGGCGTTGGTAGGCGGGATATTCCAATGGGATCACGTCATGGATCAGAACGGCACTTCGCCCCCGCGCCTGTTTCACGGCGCCCAAAACCCGATCCGTCAGATTGCTGTGCCCGACATTCAGATAGGCAAATCCCGGCGGCAGATTCCGAGCGAGCATCGCGGGCAACCCGGCCGGAACGCAGCGCGCGACCGCCAAACGCCGCAAGTCGCTTTCCGCCCGGCTCAGCGCCACAGTACGCCCCCGCGGCAGGCGCGAAAGCAGATCCGCCCGCCCCCAAGGAACGCGGCTCGCAACCCGATCCTGAAAGCCCCGCATCCCATCGCGGTCCAGCAGGACATAGCCCAAAGCAGTGCGCGCCACTCCAAAAAGCGGCGCGTCCTCTGTCAAAAGATGTGAGAGATAGGCCAGTTCGACCCGATCCACCCCCGTCGCGCCCCGCCCGACCCGTCGCAAACTGCGCGTCAGGTCCAACAGCCGCGCGGGGGGAGATTGCTGCTGCAAAGGCCCGCTTCTTGCCCCTACTGCGCCGCGCGGTCGACTTGCGAGATGCCTTGCAGATAGGCCGCAAGATCGTCGCGCAATTCTTCACGGGCAAGGCCGAAGGCCACGGTCGCTTGCAAAAAGCCCGCTTTAGAGCCGCAATCGAACCGCTGCCCGCGGAAACGGAAGCCATAGACATCGCGGTCTTGCTCAATCTCTTGCGCGATCGCATCGGTCAATTGAATTTCACCGCCCGAGCCGGATTTCAGCTTGTTCAGGTTCTTTAAAACAGTCGGCGCCAGAATATAGCGTCCGATCACCGCAAGGTTCGATGGTGCTTCGTCGACGGCAGGCTTCTCAACCATGCCATTGACCTTCACACGATCACCGCGTTCTTCGCTGGTATCGAGAATCCCGTAAGAGGATGTGCGGGAAGGTTCCACCTCCATCGCGGCGACCATGCTGCCGCCGGTTTCTTCATAGGCCTCGACCATCTGTTGAAGACAAGGTTTTTCCGCCGCGATCACGTCATCCGGCAGCATAACGGCAAAGGGCTCATTGCCGATCAAACGGCGCGCGCACCAGACTGCATGGCCCAAGCCCAGCGCCTTGTGCTGGCGAATATAGGCGATTGCGCCGCTGTCCATATTGGTGCTTTGCAGCGTCTCCAGAAGCTCGGTCTTGCCCTTTTTGCGCAACTCCTGCTCAAGCTGCGGGGCGTGATCGAAGTAATCTTCCAGCGCGCCTTTGCCGCGCGAGGTCACGAAGATGAACTCCTTGATCCCGGCGGCGCGCGCCTCATCGATTGCATATTGAACCAAAGGCCGGTCGACGAGGGTCATAATCTCTTTCGGCACCGATTTGGTGGCGGGCAAAAAGCGTGTCCCCATGCCTGCAACCGGGAAAATCGCTTTTGTAACCTTCTTGCGCATTTTAATCCTTACCACTTATTCGAAATATACAGAACGCCACGGTCAATCCACCTGCGCTTCCTATCGGCGACAATCCTCGCCGAAACCGCGCTGTCTGGCAACTCGCTTAACTTCCCTTTGCAGCCTGTCGAGGCGCCGAGTTAAGCGGAAAACCGCGTCATCCCGTGTGGACTTTCCGTATATTCCACCTGTTTGCAGCCAAATAGCGTGGGCCGGATCAAAGGCAACGCGATGATAAAGCGCCGTCGGCGAAAGGTTGATGAGGGTCACGATCTCACCCGATAATGCCCGTTTTGCAGCCTTTGCCCGGTCTCGCGCCAGATTAATAGGCCGGGTGAACATGGCCACGCTGCGCCGGGCGCGGGCGGGAAAGGGGCGGAAAGCGCTGCTGGCTGTCTGCGGCAGGGTAACGCGGACGATAGGGCGCTTCCCCCCTTCGGCGTGCCCCTCGTCCAACCTGCGCAGCAGCCTTGGCACATCACGCGGCTCCAACCCGCCGCTTACCAGATGGCGCAGCAAACGGCGGCGCTCTTGGGCGCGAAGATGTGCCCAGTGCGCGGCACGGTCCTGTCTGGGCAGATGTTTACGATGGAACACAGCCCAACTCGCCCCGATATCGAAAAGATCGCGCGGCACGCGGTTGGCGCTTCGCATGGCATTGGCGGCGAAACCGTGGTGGACCTCGGCCAGTGGCACGATTGCCGTGGCATGGCCCGCCCGCGCCAGCCGCATGTTCAGATCGGTCTCATCAAGATAGTAGTGAAAGGCCGGGTCAAAGCCGCCCATTTCCACCAAGACTTCGCGCCGAAAGGCCATATTGGTGCCTTCGGTCTTGATTGCCCCCCCGGGCGAAGGGTGCAGGATGCTCGGAGTTTCAGGGTCGACATCGAGCGTTTCCGGCTCTCCGAGACCATTCAACCGGCGCGCACGATATTGGAACGAGATGCCGTTTCGCCCCCGGACGAAGCCGGTCATCGCCGCAACCTCGGGCTGTTGCGCAGGCTCCAGCAGGTGGCGCAGCCATTGCGGCTCGGGCACCGCGTCATCGTCGATAAAGGCCACGACCTCCCCCGCAGCCTCGGCAATCCCAAGGTTGCGCGCGACAGAGATATTCGGCCTGTCGAAAGGGACAAGTTTCAACGCCCCGGCGAAATGCATGGCACGGGCCACGGCAATCCCGGCAGGATCGGTCACGATGATGACCTCGAAAGGGGTATATTGAAGCTGTTCCACCCCCGTCAGGCAGCGCCGCAATGCTTCGGGCCGATTCCGGCTGGCGATCACGATGCTGACAGGCACGCCGCTTTCGAGCGTGGCACTGACGGGGGTGGCGGTCATTCCAGACCCATTTTCGCCATCATGGCTTCGAGCTTTGGCACGTCTTCGGGGTTGTTCAACTCCCAAAACTCGCGCCCCTTGGCCTCGACCTCCGCACAGAGTACGGCGCGGCCATTTTCAAGAAAACGCAACTGCTCCAACCCTTCCAACTGCTCCAAGGGGCCGACAGGCCAGCTTGGGTATTGGGCCAGTGCATCGGGGCGGTAGGCATAGACGCCGACGTGGTGGAAGACCGGGGTCATATCCGTCTCTGCGAAGGGCTTTCCGGTATAGGGAACGACCTCTTTCGAGAAGTAGAGCGCTTGATTATCGGCGCCGAAAACCGCCGTGGTGCCGCCCACGCGGCCCGCTTTGCGGTCGGCCAGAAGACTGTTCAACGTGGCCCCGTCACAGCGCAGAACCGGGGTGGCGATCTCGGCCTCGGGGTTGTCTTTCAACCCCTGCACCAACCCCTCGACAAACCAATGCGGCGTCAGCGGGGCGTCGCCCTGCAAGTTCACCACGATGTCATAACCCCCGCCCAGCGCGGCATGGGCTTCGGCACAGCGTTCGGTGCCGTTCGCGCAGGCCTCCGAGGTCATCACGACCTCGGCACCGAAACCTTCGGCGGCCTCCCGAATGCGGTCGTCGTCGGTAGCCACCACCACGCGGTCGACGCCCGACACCGCGCTGGCGGCCCGCCAACTGCGTTCGATCAGGGTCTGTTTCTGGCCCGACGCCCCGGTGAGCGCCACCAGCGGCTTGCCGGGGTAGCGGGTGGAGGCATAGCGGGCGGGGATGACGATCAGGACAGACATCAGCCCGCCTTCAACTCAACGCCCGGGGCATGGGCGATGAAGAAAGGGTTGGCGAAGTCTTCCTTGCCGTAGGTCAGCGGCGTGAGGTCGTCAAAGCGCACCACCGCGCCGCCTGCCCCGTTCAGCACCGCATGGCCCGCGGCGGTGTCCCACTCCATCGTGCGGCCCAAACGCGGGTAGAGATCGGCCTCTCCCGTCGCGACGAGACAGAATTTCAACGACGACCCCGCAGAAGTCATGTCCCGCACAGCGTATTTACCGATGTAATCATCGGTCGCCTGATCGCGGTGGGATTTGGAGGCGACGACCATCAGGGCCGCATTGTCGGGGTTAGAGACTGAAATCGCTTTGGTTTCGCCCACCGGCCCTTTGTCGAATGCGCCGGACTCTTCGACCGACTGGCCGTCGGCTTGGGTAAAGAACATCCGGGCTTTGGCGGGGGCATAGACCACGCCGCGCGTCGGCACGCCGCCTTCGACCAGCGCGATGTTCACCGTGAAATCCCCGCGGCGGTGGACGAACTCTTTGGTGCCATCCAGCGGATCGACGATGAGAAAGGTATCGCCCTTGGCGGAATGGGTCGCAGCCTGCTCTTCGGTCACCAACATCACATCGGGAAAAGCGGCGCGGAGCCCGTCGGAAATGATCGCATCGGCGGCTTCGTCGGCGGCGGTGACGGGGCTGTCGTCGGATTTCGATTTCACCTCGAAATCGTCCTGACCGTAGATCTCCATGATCTTGTCCCCGGCTTCCAATGCCAGCCGCCGCATTTCCGCGACCAGTTTCTCGTAATCCATTTTGCCTCCGGCCCTGCGGGCTGTCGTTGCTTCAATTTACTGTTTCCCTTATGCTGCGGAGCTAACGGAACAGCAAGAATTCCGTGCCTCGCTAGGGCTTCGTCAAGGACGCGCGCATGTTCCAGTCTTCCAGAAAGCCGAAATCCGGCATCGGTTCTGCCCTCGCCATCGCGGAACTGGTGTACCATTCCGTGGTGCGCAACGTGCGCAAACAGCACAACAATGCCTTTATCGCCATCGCGATGAACATGCTGCAAACGGTGATGTTCGTACTGGCCTTCTATGTGATGTTTTCGATCCTCGGGATGCGCGGCTCTGCCGTGCGGGGTGACTTCCTCATCTATCTCATGTCGGGGATTTTCCTCTACCTCACACATGTGAAAGCTTTGGGCGCGGTCGCGGGGTCTGAGGGACCGGCAAGCCCGATGATGCAGCACGCCCCGATGAACACGATCATCGCCATCGCATCGGCGGCAGTGGGCTCGCTCTATATCCAAGTGCTGTCGCTCTTCGTGATCCTGTTCATCTATCATGTGGCGGTCACCCCGATCACCATAGATCAACCTTTTGCCGCTTTCGGGATGATGCTGACCGCATGGTTTACCGGCTGCGCGCTCGGGCTGGTGATGCTCGCGATCAAACCGTGGTTTCCGTCCTTCGTGACGATTTTCTCTACCGTCTATCAACGCGCCAATATGATCGCCTCGGGGAAGATGTTCCTCGCCAACTCCCTGCCCGGCTATATGCTGGCGATGTTTGACTGGAACCCGCTGTTTCACAGCATCGACCAAGCGCGCGGCTTTGCCTTCATCAATTACAACCCGCGCTACACCAGTTGGGAATATCCGCTTTGGGTGGGTCTGGTGCTTTTGATGATTGGGCTGATGGGCGAATTCTATACCCGCCGCCATGCGTCCATCAGTTGGAACGCCCGGCGATGAGACTTCTGGCGCTCTTCCTCTGCCTTTGGGCACTGCCTGTCTGGGCGACGCAGGATGCTTGGCCCGCCCTGCATGACGTTAGCGGTGTCGCGGCGGATGACGTATTGAACATTCGCCAAGCCCCGAGTGCCAGCGCCCCGATCATCGGCAACTTCGAGCCTGACGCGCAGAACATCGAAGTGATCCGCCCCGATGACCATCACGGCTGGGGCTTGGTCAACACGGGCGAAGGGAGCGGCTGGGTCTCTCTGCGTTTCCTCACCCGGCAAGCGGGCCAATGGGCCGGTGCGATGCCACCCGTGGCCCATTGCGGCGGGACGGAGCCGTTTTGGTCTTTTGAGGTGACCGGCGAGGCGTTGAGCTACGATGCCATGGTGGGCGGTGCACGCGATTACCGCATCACGCAGTCTGGCCCGGCGCAGGGGCGGCGCGACAGTTTTCACATGATCGCCGAGGGGCGGCAGGGCGCGGCCATCGCCACGCTTACGGCGCGGGCCTGTAGCGATGGCATGTCGGATCGCGCCTATGGGCTGGCGGTCGACTTCCTTCTGCAGGGAAATGATGGCTGGCAACATCAGACAGGGTGTTGTTCGCTTAGCCACTGAAGCGACGGACTTTTTGAATAAGTCCGTCGCCGTTCTCTTTCAAAGAAAACGCTACTCCACCACGCGCAGCGTCAAGTTGATCCGCCCGCCTTTGGGCAGCAATGTCGAGGTGCCGGGTTTGATCCGGTCCACACCGTGATAGGTCAGCCGCGCGTCACCGCCCATCACCACCACATCGCCCGATTGCAGCCAGATCGATTCCGTCTTGCCCCCTCGGGTCAGGTTGCCGATCCGAAACAACCCATCATCCCCCAGAGAGACTGAGACCACAGGCCACTGAAAATCCGCCTCGTCCCGGTCTTGATGCAGCCCCATACGCGCATCGGCATCGTAGTAGTTGATCAGGCAGCATTCCGGGCGGCGCTCCAACCCGGTCAACTGATCCCAAATCGCCATAATCGGGACCGGGATCTCGGGCCAAGGCTGGCCGTCGGGATGTTCGGTGACGTAACGATACCCACGCCGATCCGAAAACCAGCCATAGCGCCCTGCCGCGCTCATCCGGACCGACATGCGCCCGCCGCGCGGCACTTCGGGGCGAAAGAACGGCGCCTGACGCACCACGCCGCGCACCGCCTCCAGCACCTCCTGCTGGGCCGCTCTTCCTAGAAATTCCTTGTGAATATCAAAGCCCCGGAGGCGCAAAGCAGTCATTTTTCGTTCTTCCTCACTCGTTTAGCAAAAACATCACGGAATCGCGACCATCCAGACCAGCCAATGGTTGCAGGGTGCAAATACCCTCCCTATATACGCTCCGAACCGTCGAAGGCACGTGGTCTTCGATGTCAACAGATCGGGGCAGGATGCCAAAACGGGTCCGCGCCTCGTGTCATCGCCTTAGATTCAAAGAGGGATCGAAACATGTCCAAAGTAATCGGTATTGACCTTGGCACCACCAACAGCTGTATCGCCATCATGGATGGCAGCCAGCCGCGTGTGATCGAAAACGCCGAAGGCGCGCGCACCACGCCGTCGATCGTCGCCTTCACCGACGATGAACGCCTTGTCGGCCAGCCGGCGAAACGCCAGGCGGTCACCAACCCCGAAAACACAGTCTTTGGCGTCAAGCGCCTGATCGGCCGCCGCAACGACGATGCGGACCTGGCCAAAGACAAAAAGAACATGCCGTTCAACGTCATCGACGGCGGCAACGGCGACGCATGGGTCGAAGCCAAGGGTGAGAAATACTCCCCAAGCCAAATCTCGGCCTTCATCCTCGGCAAGATGAAAGAAACCGCAGAAAGCTATCTGGGTGAGGAAGTCTCTCAGGCGGTTATCACCGTGCCTGCCTACTTTAACGACGCCCAGCGTCAGGCCACCAAAGACGCCGGCAAGATCGCCGGTCTCGAAGTGCTGCGCATCATCAACGAGCCGACAGCCGCCGCGCTGGCCTACGGTCTCGACAAAGAGAACACGCAAACCATCGCGGTCTATGACCTTGGCGGCGGTACATTCGACGTAACCATTCTTGAGATCGACGACGGCCTGTTCGAAGTGAAATCCACCAACGGCGACACCTTCCTCGGTGGTGAAGACTTTGACATGCGCATCGTGAACTATCTTGCGGAAGAGTTCAAAAAGGCCAACGGCGTCGACCTGACGCAAGACAAGATGGCGTTGCAGCGTCTGAAGGAAGCTGCTGAGAAGGCGAAAATCGAACTGTCCTCCTCCAGCCAGACCGAGATCAACCAGCCCTTCATCTCGATGGGCAAGGATGGCTCGCCGCTGCACATGGTCATGAAGCTGACCCGTGCCAAGCTGGAAAGCCTCGTTGGTGACCTGATCAAAGCTTCGATGAAGCCCTGCGCCGCCGCGCTGAAGGATGCCGGCCTGTCCGCGTCCGACATCGACGAAGTCGTGCTCGTGGGTGGTATGACCCGTATGCCGAAGGTGGCCGAAGAGGTCTCCAAATTCTTCGGCAAGGAGCCGCACAAGGGTGTGAACCCGGACGAAGTCGTGGCCCTTGGTGCCGCCATTCAGGCCGGTGTTCTGCAAGGCGACGTGAAGGACGTGGTCCTGCTCGACGTGACCCCGCTGTCCCTCGGTATCGAGACGCTCGGTGGTGTCTTCACCCGTCTGATCGACCGTAACACCACGATCCCGACGAAGAAGTCTCAGGTCTTCTCGACCGCCGAAGACAACCAGAACGCCGTGACCATCCGGGTCTTCCAAGGTGAGCGTGAGATGGCTGCCGACAACAAGATGCTCGGTGCCTTCAACCTTGAGAACATCCCGCCTGCGCCCCGCGGCATGCCGCAGATCGAAGTGACCTTCGACATTGACGCCAACGGCATCGTGTCGGTCGGCGCGCTCGACAAAGGCACCGGTAAGGAGCAGAAGATCACGATCCAAGCTTCGGGCGGTCTGTCGGATGCGGACATCGAACAGATGGTCAAGGACGCGGAAGAGAATGCCGAGGCGGACAAGTCCCGTCGCGAGCTGATCGAAGCGAAGAACCAGGCGGAATCGCTGATCCACTCGACCGAGAAGTCGCTGGAAGAGCATTCCGACAAGGTCGACCCGACCACCGTCGAGGCGATCGAACTGGCCATTGCCGCGCTGAAAGACGAGCTGGAAACAGACAACGCCGACAAGATCAAGAACGGCATCCAGAACGTCACCGAATCCGCCATGAAACTGGGCGAAGCCATCTATAAGGCCGCTCAGGAAGAGGGCGGCAGTGAGGACACGGCGCAGCCTTCGGATGCTCAGCAAGCCCAAGGTGGCGATGACGACATCCTTGATGCTGAGTTCGAAGATCTGGACGACGACAAGCGCGCGTAAGCGTGTGAAACGGAACCTGTGAAAGGGCCGGTCCGTCAGACGGGCCGGCCTATCACGTTCCAGCGCAGGAGCATGATAACCCATGGCAAAACGTGACTACTACGAGGTGCTTGGCGTTGCCAAAGGGGCCTCTGCCGACGAGATCAAGAAAGCCTATCGCCGCAAGGTGAAGGACCTCCACCCCGACCGCAACAAAGACAACCCCCAAGCCGAAGCCCAGTTCAAGGAAGTGGGCGAGGCTTATGACGTGCTCAAAGACGGTGACAAGAAAGCCGCCTATGATCGCTATGGCCACGCCGCCTTTGAAGGTGGCATGGGCGGCGGGCGTGCCGGCGGCGGCATGGGCGGCGGTCAGGGCGATTTCTCTTCGGCCTTTTCCGACGTCTTCGACGATCTCTTCGGCGACTTCATGGGCCAACGTGGCGGTGGCGGCGGACGCCGTGCCGCACGCGGGGCTGATTTGCGCTACAACCTGCGCATCTCGCTCGAAGATGCCTTTTCCGGCATGCAAAAGTCGATCACCGTCCCGGCCTCCGTCCAATGTGACGCCTGTGACGGCAGCGGTGCCGAAGGCGGCGCGGAACCTTCGACCTGCCCTACCTGTTCGGGCATGGGCAAGGTGCGCGCGCAGCAAGGTTTCTTTACCGTCGAGCGGACCTGCCCGACCTGTTCCGGCATGGGGCAGATCGTCAAGAACCCTTGCAAGAAATGCCGCGGCGCGGGCCGGGTTGAGAAAGAGCGCACGCTCTCGGTCAACATCCCCGCAGGCGTCGAGACCGGCACCCGCATCCGTCTCGCTGGCGAAGGCGAAGCGGGCATGCGCGGCGGGCCCTCGGGTGATCTCTACATCTTTATCGAGGTGGCCGATCACGAGTTGTTCGAACGCGACGGGCCGAACCTCTTCTGCCGTGTTCCGGTGTCGATGAGCACTGCCGCTCTGGGTGGCAATATCGAAGTGCCCACCATCGACGGGGGCCGTGGCCGCGTGCAGATCCCCGCGGGCAGCCAATCGGGCCGCCAGATGCGTCTGCGCGGCAAAGGCATGCCGCCGTTGCGTGGCGGTGGCGTGGGTGACATGATCATCGAACTGGCGGTCGAGACCCCGGTGAACCTGACCAATAGGCAGAAAGAACTGCTGCGGGAGTTCGAGGGCGAGGCCCAGAACAACAACCCCGAGAGCAGCAACTTCTTCTCTTCCGTCAAATCCTTCTGGGATTCGATGAAGGGTTAACCATTGGGGGGAGCCGTGGATGCGGCTCCCTTTTTTCGGCAGCGTGGTGAACGAAGTTTTAACCGTCCGTTAACCGAATAATAACCACTTTGGCGCGACACTCCGGGCATGACCCGTGCCCCGAGAACCTTGGCTGATCAGCCCCTCCCCTATCTGCTGGACGAAGCGCACAGCCCGCCGTCCAATACGGGCAAGCAACCTTCTTATATCGCGGATCACCGCCAACGCCTGCGCAGCCGTTTTATCGATGGCGGCGCGGCCGCCATGCCGGACTACGAGATGTTGGAACTTGTCCTCTTCCGTGCCATCCCGCGCCGGGATGTGAAACCGCTGGCCCGCGAACTGCTCGACCGGTTCGGCGATTTCAATCGCGTCATCACCGCCCCCGCCGCCCGGCTGCGCGATGTCAAAGGGGTCGGGGAGGCGGTGATTGTGGAGCTTAAGATCATTGAGGCCGCGGCACAGCGGCTGGCCCGGGCGAAGGTGCTGCAAAGGCATATCGTCTCTTCATGGGATGCGCTGCTGGACTATTGCCACACCACCATGGCCCATCTGGAGATGGAGCAGTTTCGAGTCCTCTACCTCGACCGGAAAAACATCCTCATCGCCGATGAAGAACAAGCGAAAGGCACGGTGGACCATGTGCCGGTCTACCCGCGCGAGGTTGCCAAACGTGCGCTTGAGTTGAACGCCAGCGCGATCATCCTCGTGCATAATCACCCCTCGGGCGACCCCAGCCCGTCACGGTCCGACATTGATATGACCCAACAGGTCGCCGCCGCCTGTGACGCCTTGGGGCTGACCCTGCATGACCACCTGATCATCGGAAAATCGCGCGAGCTCAGCTTTCGCAGTGAGGGGCATCTATAGTGGGGTGCGGTTAGCGCACCCAAACCTCGACTCGCCGGTTTGCTTGACGGCCCCATTCGCTGTCGTCACAGGCAATCGGCATCGCCTCCCCAAAGGCATCGACCCGCAGATCAATGCGCGACAGATTGGCGGTGACCGCAGCCGCGCTGACCGCGCGCTGCACCGCTTCGGCCCGGCGCAAGGCGATTTCGCGGTTGGCCCGCGCGGCCCCCTCGCCATCGCTGAAGCCCACGAACATCAATCGCCGCGCATCATACTGCCCCTGTTCCAAGGCCCGCGCCAATTGCTGCACGTTGGACCGCGACTGCGCATCAAGCCGGATCGACCCCGCCTCGAAGCGGAAAGAGGTGGTGAGCCGCGCCATCGGCACCAGCGTCGCCGTCATGCGCTGCAACTCCTCTAGCGGGGTTTCGACCCCCGCCGTGATGATTGCATTGGCAAAGCGGTTGCCCTGTTCCTCAACCGGGATTTCCTCGGGCGTTTGATCTACGAAACCGGCCCGGCGGATCACGATCTGGGCCGAAGGGCCGCGGGTGAAGGCCAGAAACTCGCGCGTGATCAACGGCAAGCGCCGGGCGGGGAAATAGAGGAACATCGGCGCGGTCAGCGGGTAGTCTTCGGTTTTGATCGTGCGCCGTGCGGCATCCAGCGCAAAACCGCAGTTGCCGCCAAGGGTCAGCACCTCGGTCTCACCCTGTTCGGCATAGCTGGTGATGCCAAGGGCAAAAACATCCCGCGCGACCGCTTCAGCCAGCGCATCGGGCATGGCATGGCGGGTGACATCGGCGCTCAGTTCCAGCCCGGCGGGGGTGAGCACCTGATCCACGATGGCTTGGCTCAACCCGCTGTCGGCGGTGGGCAGATGCAACTCAATCGGTGCGTCCGGCCCGCCGAGGCGCTGCCAATTCTTGATCTCGCCCGAGAACACCCGCGCCAAGGTCAGCGGCGAGATTTGTTTGACCGGATTGGACGGGGCGACCACGGGCACCACCGCATCAAGCGCCAGAACCCGGCTGCGATTGGCACCGGTCAGATCGCCCAAGCCTGCCTCGCGGGCATTGATCCGCTCTTCGCGGCGCACCTCGCGCAGGGCCATGACGACATCGGCCTCATCCGCCAGCAGATCGGCAAAGCCTTCGTTGGTATTGCTCGCCCGGAAATCGAACCGCGCGGCAAGCTTGCCGTCATCCTCACGCGAGAGCAGCAGCGCGAAGCGCCCGCTGTCCCCCTCTTCGCGGCTGACGGTATAGCCTTGGCGCGCGGCGAAGGCCTCGATCAGCGCGGGCATCAGCACCGCTCCCATGGTAGCGGAGCCCGAGAAGCGCACCTCGGCCACGAAATCTGCAAGGTTGGGGCAGCCCGGACCGGCGCAAGAGACACCGCTGCTGTCGACGGTCAACTCGCCATAGTCCGTCTCGACGCGGTAGAATTCGCCGTCGAACCCCAGCAGGGTGCCGCTGAGTTCGACGCTGCCATCGCGCGAGGTCAGTGCGATGTCCTGCGCCGCGGTTGCGCCCGCCGTAAAAAGCAAAAGTGCGGCGCTGATCGCCGCACGTTTCAACCCGTTCATCTAGACCTACCCGGTTGCGTCAGTTCTGCGCGACTTTCAGGTCTTGGAGCAAATTATTCAACACCAGAAAGTTGCCGACCGCGTCACAGTCCGGCACGGCGAGGGTCAGGTTCTGGGTTTTCACCGGATCATCGCCGCGCAGCTCCAGCGCCTGTGCTTCGATCTCAAGCCCGCAGTTCGCCTCGCTCACCTCAGCCTCCACGCTGAGCGCAACATCGCCCTCCTGCGCCGCTTTGGCGACCGGGAAGCTATAGACTTCGGCCATCAGCGGCTCAGAAGCCTCAATGTCGCCATTGCGGGTCATGAAGCCCCCTTCGCCCAGTACGGCGGCAGTCATATCGCGCGGCGCACCGGACCAGACGTGGCCCGCCTCACCGTAATCCGCGCCAAACTCGCGGGCGTGCAGCTCGAACCCCGCCGTGCCTTTCCATTGCAGCACGACGCGGTTGAAGTCAGAGAGTTCAGGGACCGAAGTCTGCGCCACCGCGCCATCACCGTTGCCGAAAGCGAGGATGAAAACAGCCTCTTCCGCCAAGGCCGGGACGGTGACGGACAACTGCCCTTGGTCATCGGTCACTTCGGTAAAGATCATCCCGTTGTGGTGCACGGTCAGCCGCTCATTTGGCAGGCAGGCGGCATCGAGGGTGAGTTTCACCATCGCGGCGGCGACGGCATCCGCTTCGGCAATGATATCGCAGGTCGCGGGGATCGCGGCGCCGTGGCTTTCCGGGGCGGGCGGCAGGCTTTGAGGCGCTGCGGCCTTAACCACGCGGTCATCCAGCGTTGGCAGCGCAATGGGACTGTCGAGCGCGGCAGAGGTCAGGGTGATGCCTTCAACTTCAAGCAACGCGCCATTGTCGGCCACCGGGCGCTGCGCCTCAGCCGCGCCATAGCGTTGCTGCGCGGTGTCGGAGCTTTGCATGACATAGCCAATGCCCACAGCACAGGCCAGAGTGCCGACAGCTGTCAGAATTTCTTTCGTGCGCCACATGACAAGTCTCCTTCAACGGATTCGTTAGAGACTTTATGGGCGCGGATCAGGGCCGGGGTATGGCCCTGATCCGCCAAGTTATGGGCGAAAAGGTGACGCCGCTCAGGTGATCTGACCGTGGCAGTGTTTGAACTTCTTGCCAGAACCGCAGGGGCAGGGATCGTTCCGGCCCGGGTTGCCCCATGTGGACGGATCGTTCTCGTCAAAGCCGGGGGCTGCGGCCTCGGCCTGTTCAGAGGCCTCATCCGCCGCTTCGCTCGCCGCAGCCTGCATGGCAGCCTGACGGGCGGCCATTTCCTGCATCATCTCGCGACGCTGCTCTTCGCTCATCGGCTGAATCTGGCCCAGCTTCTGGGTCACGTCCTGCCGCAGACTGTCGAGCATCGTCTCGAACAATTGGAAGGCTTCGTTCTTATACTCGTTCAGCGGGTCGCGCTGCGCGTAGCTGCGGAAGCCCACGACCGAGCGCAGATGTTCAAGCGTCAGCAGGTGATCGCGCCATTTGGTGTCGATGGCCTGCAACAACAACTGTTTCTCGATGTTGCGCATGTTCTCTTCGCCAAAGGCCTCGGCCTTCTTGGCCATTAGCTCATCCGTGGCTTTCATTAGACGTTCGCGGATCACCTCATCATCCACGCCATCCTCTTCGCACCATGCAATGATCGGCACGTCGACGTTCAACTGTTCGATCACCGCGGCATAGAAACCTTGGGTGTCCCACTGATCGGCATAAGTCTTGGGCGGCATATAGGTGTCGATCAGATCGTCGATCACCTGCTCGCGCATGTCGGTAACGATCTCATTGAGGTTGTCCGCCTCCATGATCTCGCGGCGCTGGCCAAAGATCACCTTGCGCTGCTCGTTCATCACGTCGTCGAACTTCAACAGCTGCTTGCGGATGTCGAAGTTGCGGCCCTCAACCTTGGCCTGCGCACGCTCCAGCGATTTGTTGACCCATGGGTGCACGATGGCTTCACCATCTTTCAGGCCCAACGTCGTCAGCACTTTCTCAAGCCGTTCCGAACCGAAAATGCGCATCAGGTCATCTTCGAGCGACAGGAAGAACGAGGTGCGGCCCGGGTCACCCTGACGGCCCGAACGGCCCCGCAACTGGTTGTCGATGCGGCGGCTCTCGTGACGCTCAGAGGCCAGAACGTAGAGACCACCGGCCTCCAGCACCTTCTGCTTCTCTTCGGCGTGCTGCGCTTCGATCTGGGCGCGGATGTTGGCCGGGTCGGCCTCAGGATCGGCATCCAGCGCGTCGAGCACTTTCAATTCGACGTTGCCGCCCAACTGAATATCGGTGCCGCGGCCCGCCATGTTGGTGGCGATGGTCACCGCGCCCAGCTTGCCCGCTTCGGCGATGATCTGCGCCTCTTGCTCGTGCTGGCGGGCGTTGAGCACATTGTGCTCGATCCCGGCGGCGGTCAGCATGGCGCTGAGCTGTTCGGACTTTTCGATTGAGGTGGTGCCGACAAGGCAGGGCTGCCCCTTGGCGTGGGCCTCTTTGACCCGTTCGATCATCGCCTCGTATTTCTCACGCGCGGTGCGGTAGACGGCGTCGTCTTCGTCCACACGGGCGATTGGCACATTGGTCGGCACTTCGACCACGCCGAGGCCGTAGATCTCGGCAAATTCTTCGGCTTCGGTCAGGGCCGTGCCGGTCATGCCGCCCAGTTTGTCGTATAGGCGGAAGTAGTTCTGGAAAGTGACGCTTGCGAGGGTCACGTTCTCGGGCTGGATGTCGACGCCTTCCTTGGCTTCGATCGCTTGGTGCAGACCGTCCGACAGGCGGCGGCCCGGCATCATGCGGCCGGTGAATTCGTCGATCAACGTCACCGCGCCATCGCGCACGATGTAGTCCTTGTCGCGCTGGAACAGCTTGTGCGCCCGCAGACCTTGGTTGACGTGGTGCACGATGGTCGTGCTTTCGGGATCGTAAAGGGTCATCCCCTCTTCGATCAATTCCCGCGCGCGCAACTGCTCTTCGAGGAACTCATTGCCCTCGTCGGTGAAGGTGACGTTGCGGGTCTTCTCGTCCAGCTCGTAATGCTCATCGGTGAGCGAGGGGATCAGCGCGTCGATGATCTGATACATCTCGGAACGGTCCTGCGACGGGCCGGAGATGATCAGCGGCGTCCGCGCTTCGTCGATCAGGATACTGTCGACCTCGTCCACGATGGCAAAGTTATGCCCGCGTTGCAGCATGTCCGACAGGTTCGACTTCATATTGTCGCGCAGGTAGTCGAAGCCCAACTCGTTGTTGGTGGCATAGGTGATGTCGCAGGCGTAGGCCGCGCGTTTCTGGTCCTCGGGCATGCCAGAATAGGCGACACCCGTGGTCAGGCCCAATGCGCCGAAAACCTTGCCCATCCATTCGGCGTCGCGTTTGGCGAGGTATTCGTTCACGGTCACCACATGCACGCCCTTATGCGTAAGCCCGTTGAGATAGGCCGCGAAGGTCGCGGTCAGGGTCTTGCCCTCACCGGTCTTCTGCTCGGCGATATTGCCCTGATGCAGGAAGATGCCACCCAGAAGCTGCGTGTCGAAGGCGCGCAGGCCGAGGGTGCGGCGGGCGGCTTCGCGGCAGTTGGCAAAGGCTTCGGGCAGCAGATCGTCAAGGCTTTCGCCCCCGTCGGCCCGTTTGGCCAATTCCGCGGTGCGCGCTTTGATCTCGTGGTCGCTTAGCTTTTCAAACTCGGGCTCCAGCGCATTGATCCGTGCCACAAGCGGCCGGGTCGCCTTGATCTTCCGGTCGTTTGGCGTGCCAAAGACCTTTTTGGCGATTGTTCCGATACCCAGCATGTAATCTCCCGCCGAAGTTATGATGTCTTGCGCCGATCTGGTTGCCGAGCGCCATGGCAGCCCATAGATAGTGGATGAGCCCGCGCCTCTCAGCGCCATAAGGCGATGTAAGGGGCGTGCCATACACTGTCAATGTAGCACCCTTGCTACGAAGGAAGCGATTGGACCCAACCATGCAAAAACCCCTCACTTTTCTGTCGTCTTTGGCGCTTGCCGCCGCTGTGGCGCTGCCTGTGGCCGCCCAGGACGAACCGGGTCTCGACACGGTTGTTGCCACCGTCAACGACACTGAAATCACGCTCGGGCATATGATCGTCGCCCGCGCGAGCCTGCCCCAGCAGTACCAACAACTGCCCGAGGACGTGCTGTTCAAAGGTCTGCTGGACCAGCTTGTGCAACAGACGGCCCTCGCCGACAGCTTTACCGGCGAATTGCCGCCGCGCGTGACCCTGTCTCTCGAGAATGAGACCCGCTCGCTCACCGCCGGTGAGGCGATCGAAGGCGTCATGGCTGAGCCGGTCAGCGACGAAGAATTGCAAGCGGCCTATGACGCGCAGTACAGCGACGCAGAGCCTGAGCCCGAGTTCAACGCCTCGCATATCCTTGTCGAAACCAAGGAAGAAGCCGACGCGATCAAAGCAGAACTCGACGGCGGCGCGGATTTTGCCGAGCTTGCCAAAGAGAAATCGACCGGCCCCTCCGGCCCCGGTGGCGGTTCCTTGGGTTGGTTCGGCCCCGGCATGATGGTGCCCGCCTTTGAAGAGGCTGTGACCGGCATGGAAGCTGGCAGCGTGTCGGAACCGGTGGAAACCCAGTTCGGCTGGCATGTCATCAAACTGAACGAGACACGCACCGCCGAAGCCCCCGCACTGGAAGACGTGCGCGAAGAGCTGGAAACCCAAATCCGCCAGACCAACGTGCAAGAGGCCATCGAAAGCCTGACCGACTCCGCCGAGGTTGACCGCAGCGCGGCCGAAGGCATCGACCCTTCCGTTCTCAACAACATCGAATGGCTGAACTAACTCATGGCTAAATCCCTGGCTGTCTCGCCGCTCGCCCCGGCCCGTTTTCCCGACCTGCCGGTTATCGACGGCGTGACTTTCGCCACCATCGCCGCTGGCGTGCGCTATCAAGGGCGCACCGATGTGATGTTGGCGAAGCTGGCACCCGGCAGTGCTGTGGCGGGGGCGTTCACGCGCTCTGCCACCCGCGCGGCCCCGGTGCTGGACTGCCAGGCAAAGATCGGCGGCGCCTCTGACGAGGGCGCCGCCATCGTCGTGAACTCCGGCAACGCCAACGCCTTTACCGGGCGCGGCGGCACCGACGCGGTCGAAGCGATCACCGCCGCCGCTGCCGAGGCCTGCGGCGTGCCGCAGGCGCGGGTCTTCACCTCCTCCACCGGTGTCATCGGCGACCCCCTACCGCATGAACGCATCACCGCCGTGCTGGGTGATCTGCACGACCAGCTTGACCCCGCGGGCATCGAGGACGCGGCGCGCGCCATCATGACGACGGACACTTTCCCCAAAGGGGCCAGCGCCAAGGTTGAGATCGGGGGCAAAACCGTCTCTATCGCGGGGATCGCCAAAGGATCGGGCATGATCGCGCCCGATATGGCCACTATGCTGGTCTATATCTTTACCGATGCGGTGCTGGCGACGGACGAGCTGCAACAGCGCCTTTCAACCCATACCGAAACAACGTTCAACTGCATCACCGTCGACAGTGATACCTCCACCTCCGACGCGCTGATCATGGCCGCAACAGGCGCCTCCGGTGTCGACGTATCGGGCAATGAAGCCTTTGACGCGGCGCTGCGGGTCGTGATGATGGACCTCGCACATCAGGTCGTCAAAGACGGCGAAGGCGCGCAGAAATTCGTCGAGGTGGCCGTGACCGGTGCCTCCAACGATGACGAGGCCAAGATCCACGCCATGGCCATCGCCAACTCCCCCCTGATCAAAACCGCAATCGCGGGCGAAGACCCCAACTGGGGCCGCGTCGTCATGGCCATCGGGAAATCCGGGGCCGCGGCGGACCGTGATCGTCTGTCGATCCGTTTCGGCGATATCGAAGTCGCGCGCGACGGATGGCGCAGCCCAGACTACTCCGAAGAGGATGCCGCCGCGCATATGAAGGGTCAGAACATCACCATCGGCGTCGATCTGGGCCTTGGCGAGGGGCAGTGCACGGTTTGGACCTGTGACCTGACCCACGGCTATATCGACATCAACGCCGATTACCGGTCCTGACCAGATGAAGACAGTGCTGGTTTCCGCCGCGGCCTTGATCGACATCGATGGCCGCGTGCTTTTGACCCAACGCCCCGAAGGCAAGCCGATGGCGGGCCTTTGGGAGTTTCCGGGCGGCAAGATCGAACCCGGAGAGACGCCAGAAGCGGCGCTGATCCGCGAGTTGCATGAGGAACTGGGGATCGAGACATGGGAATCCTGTCTTGCCCCGCTGACCTTTGCCAGCCACAGCTACAGTGATTTCCACCTTCTGATGCCGCTGTTCGCCTGTCGCAAATGGGGCGGCACTCCAGTTTCGCGCGAGGGGCAGACCCTGAAATGGGTGCGCCCAAACGAAATGCGCGCCTATCCGATGCCCGAGGCAGACGTGCCGCTTATATCAATATTGCGTGATTGGCTCTAGCGTAGAGTGGCAGAATTGCACTAGTGATCGCCAATCGCTCGGCATGTTGCGGATTTTTTAACCGAATGCGCACCATCCTGAGGCAGAGTTGTAACATCTGTATGAAAGGGTGCCGACATGTTGAGAACCATCGCAATCGGAAGTTCCATTTACGTTCAGGGTATCTTTGTAAAAATGTTGGCGGGCGGTCGCATGGCCGTTCAGGTCGACGGGAAGATTTTCGAAGGCAAGCCTGTCTGAAAAATCCCATCGGAACGCCTATTGAGGTGAACAAATAGGCGTTCCACCGCGTTTTCCCCGAGCATTTGGCAGGGGAACTTATGTCATCGAAGCGCGCTATCGTTATTCTGAATCGCGGTTCAGGCCGTCAAGACGGTGACCAAGCCGAAAACACGATCCGCTCCGCCTTTGCGCGGCATGGGATCACGGCGGAATTCATTCACATCGACAAACGCAACGACCCTGCCAGCGCCGCGCGGGAGGCGCTGTCTAGCGGCGAGGGGATCATTGCCGTCGCGGGTGGGGATGGCACAATCTCGGGCGTATCCTCGGCCATGGTTGACCACGACCGTCCGCTCGGCATCATCCCGCAGGGCACCTTCAACTATTTCGCGCGGTCGATGGGCATTCCAGAGAACCTTGAAGAGGCGGTCGACGTCATCGCCGCTGGTGACAGCCGCCCGGTGCATGTGGCGACGATCAATGGTGAGACCTTCTTGAACAACGCCAGCATCGGGGCCTATCCCGCTATCCTCAAAACGCGCGAAGGCATCTACCGCCGTTGGGGACGCAGCCGGATCGCCGCCTATTGGTCGGTGATCAAAGCCTTGATGGATTTCCGCACCTCGCTCAAACTGACCATCGTGGTCGACGGGAAAGAGAGCCAGTTGCGCACCCCGCTCGTTTTCGCAGTGAACAACGCCTTTCAGCTAGATCAAATGGGGCTTGATGGGCAGGACTGCATCGCGCGCGGTGATATGGTGCTGCTGGTCGCCCCTGATACCTATCGTTTCGGCCTGCTGCGCCATGCGGTGGCGCTGGCGACAGGCCGCGCGAAACACCACACGGACTATGAAATGCTCTGCGGGTCCGAGATCGAGATACGCATGAAGCAGCGCAAACGCTATGTCGCGCGGGACGGAGAGATTGCGGTGATGCGCGGCCCGTATCGGCTCACCCGTGCCAGTTCGCCCATCCATATCTTTGTGCCCTCCACGACTGGAAAGGCCGTGCGATGAGCCGTTTGATTCACCTATCCGACCTGCACTTCGGCAAGGACCGCCCCGACCTTTTGGTGCCGCTCCTAGAGGCGGTGAATGGCTATGACCCCGATCTGGTGATCATCTCGGGCGACCTGACCCAACGGGCGCGGGAAAAGGAATATCGCGCCGCGCGGGCCTTTATCGACAGGATCAACGCACCGGTGCTGAGCGTGCCGGGCAATCACGATATTCCGCTGCACCGCCCCTTTACCCGGTTTTTCGCCCCGTGGCGCTATTACCGGCGTTGGATCGATCACGACCTTACGCCGGTGCATGAGGGGGCGGATTTTGTCGCCGTGGGGATCAACACCGTCGACCGGTTCAAATGGCAGACCGGCAAACTGGGCCTGCGCCGTTTGGGCCGCGCCTGCCGCGCCTTGTCGCGCGGGGGGGAAAAGACCCTGCGCATCGCGGTTTGCCACCATCCGCTGGATCACCCCAACGAGACCCACAAGAAACCCATCCCCGGCGCGAAACGCGCGCTGAGGCGGCTCTTGGACTGCGGGGCCGACCTGATCCTCTCGGGTCATCTGCACATCTGGCACGCGGGCACCTTTGCCCATCCCGCGCCGGAGCGTGACGGTCATCTGGCGATCCAACTGCACGCGGGAACCAGCCTGTCTTCGCGCCAGCGGGGGGAGCCCAATGACTTCAACCTGATCGATATCTCGCCCCTGCACGTCAATCTGGCGCGGATCAGTTTCGATAACAGTAAGAAGGCCTTCACAAAAGCAGAGGCCCGGCAATTCGACCGGGCCTCTGGGGAATTCATCTTGTAAGCACTCGGCTTAGGCCAAGGTGCGGGTCACTTCTTCGCGCTCGAAAATCTCGATCACATCGCCGGGGCGGATGTCTTCGTAGTTCTCGAATGCCATGCCGCATTCCTGACCGGACTGAACCTCGGGCACTTCGTCTTTGAAGCGCTTAAGCGTTTTCAGCGTGCCTTCGTGGATCACGACGTTGTCGCGCAACAAACGCACACCGGCGCTGCGGCGGGCGACGCCTTCGGTGACCAGACAGCCTGCGACTTTGCCCACACCGGTGACCTTGAAGACTTCTTTGATATTGGCGTAGCCAATGAAGTTCTCTTTGATCTCGGCGCTCAGCAAACCGCTTGCGGCCGCTTTCACGTCATCCACAAGGTCATAGATGACCGAGTAGTAGCGGATTTCGACACCCTTCTGGTTCGCCGTGTTCCGGGCCGAGGCATTGGCACGCACGTTGAAACCCATGATCGGCGCGCCGGAGGCTTCGGCAAGGCCGACATCCGTCTCGGTGATCGCGCCCACACCGGAGTGCAGAACCCGAACGCGGACTTCGTCGTTGCCGATTTTCTCCATCGCCTGAACGATCGCTTCGGCAGAACCTTGCACGTCGGCTTTGACGAGGATCGGCAACTCGCTGACGTTCTCGTCCGCCTTGGCGTTGGCCATCAGCTGTTCCAGCGTCGTGGCGGCACCGGCAGCGGCGCGCTTATCCTTAGCGGCCTGCGCACGATACTCGGCAATCTCACGGGCCTGCGCTTCGGTCTCGGTCACGTTCAGCACGTCCCCGGCCTCGGGCGTGCCGTTGATGCCCAGCACCTCGACAGGCACCGAAGGCCCGGCTTCTTTGACGCGCTCGCCTTGGTCGTTGATCAGCGCACGGACCTTACCGTATTGCTCACCCACGACGAAGATATCGCCCTGACGCAGCGTGCCGTTCTGAACCAGCACAGTCGCGACGGGGCCGCGGCCCACGTCAAGCTGCGCTTCGATCACCGCACCCACGGCGGCCCGGTTCGGGTTCGCCTTCAGTTCGAGGATTTCCGACTGCAGCGCGATGGCTTCGAGCAGATCGTCCAGACCTTGGCCTGTCGCTGCCGAAACTTCGACGTCTTGCACATCGCCCGACATCTTCTCGACGATGACTTCGTGCTGAAGCAGATCGGTACGAACCTTGTCGGCATTGGCGGCGGGTTTGTCGATCTTGTTGATCGCCACGATCATCGGCACCTTGGCCGCTTTTGCGTGGGCAATCGCTTCGATCGTCTGCGGCATCACGGCGTCATCCGCCGCGACCACCAGAACCACGATATCCGTGACCTGAGCCCCGCGCGAGCGCATGGAGGTGAAGGCCGCGTGGCCGGGCGTGTCGAGGAAGGACAGCACGGTGCCGTTGTCGGTTTTCACCTGATAGGCACCGATGTGCTGGGTGATGCCACCGGCTTCGCCGGCCACGACCTTGGCGTTGCGGATCGCGTCCAGAAGCGAGGTTTTGCCGTGGTCGACGTGGCCCATGATCGTGATGACCGGGGGACGCGATTGCAGATCCTTCGGATCGTCCTCGACCTCTTTGATGACATCTTCGACATCGGCGTCGGAAACGCGCACCACTTTGTGGCCGAATTCCTCAATGATCAGCTCGGCTGTATCGGCGTCGATGGTTTCGTTCTGGGTCACCATCAGGCCGTTTTGCATCAGCGCCTTGACCACCGCGCCGGTCTTCTCGGCCATACGGTTGGCGAGTTCAGAGACCACGATGGCGGGCGGCAGTTGCACGTCGCGCACGATCTTTTCACGCTCGACCTGACCACCCATCGCTTTTTGACGCGCACGTTCTTGCTTGCGCTTCATCTGCGCCATGGAACGCTGACGACCACCTTCGCCACCGGCAAGCGCCTGATTGACGGTCAGCTTGCCCGCGCGGCGGCTGTCGCCACCCTTGCTGCGCTTCTTGCTGTCGTCGCGGTCACGGTCCGTGGTTTTGCGCGGTGTAGCGGCGGGCGCAGGTTTGTTGCCCGGCTCGCGTGCAGCGGCAGGTTCCGGCGCGGGGGCAGCAGCAGCTGCTTCGGCCTCTGCCTTGCGGCGCGCGTCTTCTTCGGCCTTGGCCTTGAGGCTTTCTTCGCGCTCACGCTCTTCGCGTTCCTTGGCCTCAATCTCGGCCCGGCGGCGCTCACGCTCTTCGGCGCGGGCTTTTTCCTCGGCTTCACGCTGCGCGGCTTCCTCGGCCTCACGGGCCTTGGCGGCCTGAACGGCCTTCAGACGGCGCTCCATCTCGGCATCGGTGATGCCTGCGGGGCGCTTCTTGGGATCGCCAATCGGCCCGGCGCCCGGACCTGTTGATTTCTGGCCACCCGGTTTGGGCACCACAACACGCTTGCGCTTGGTTTCGACCACAACGTTTTTGGTACGCCCGTGGCTAAAGCTTTGCTTTACGTTCCCCGGACGTGCGCCACCGCGCAGACCCAATGTTTTCTTGCCGTCACTATCGCTCATGAAGCTCGTCTATCCTTTCGGATGGCCGTTGCCACCCTCGTTTACGCGCACGCCTTTAAGTCTACCGGCTTCCTCTACAACACGTTGCGTGAGTCCACCAGAGGCGAGCGCCCCATGTATCACAGTTTGGCGACCGAATGCCAAACCCAATTCATCGGCTGTCAACCAACCGATGTAATGACCATAGTGTGGGGTGCTCAGCTTGGACTTGCCGCGCCCTGACCCATCTACGGCCTGTATCAATACTTCGGCCTCTTCGGTTTGCAACCAACCCTTGACCTTTTCGTAACCGGCGACCGCCTTGCCCGCCTTGCGCTGGAGCGAGATCAACTCGACCACCCGGCGCGCCAACTGCTGCTCGACTTCGTCGACCAGCCCGTCGGGCAGGGTGACCGGCTGTTTCGCCGAGCGGGAAAAAGCCTTTTTCTTGATGGCCAATTCCAGCGCCGCACGATCCGCCGCGACATAGATGCCCCGGCCCGGCAGTTTACCCAGAATATCCGGGTAAACCTGATTGTCCGGGCCGACCACGAAACGGATCAACCCATGTTTCGGCTGCACCTCGCCCGTGGCGATGCACTTGCGTTCCGCACCGTCCGAGCGGTCATTCGAGGCGCCACCGCGTCCCATGTGCAACCCCCGAGGCCCGCTTAGGCCTCGGCCTCCTCGGCGGTTTCGCCGTCTGTTTCTACGTCGTCTTCTTCCGCATCGTCCTCAAGCTCGGTCGGGTCGACCCAGCCCAGCATGACGCGGGCGGTCATGATCATGGCCTGCGCATCTTCGAGGCTGACATCGAAGGGCTCAAGCGCGCCGTCGTCTTTGACACGCTCGCCGTTGACCGTGGTCCAGCCGCCAGCCAGTTCCCAATCGGCACAGGTGGCGAAATCTTCCAGCGTTTTGACGTCGTCCTTGGCCAGCGCTTCTATCATTTGGGGGGTCAGCCCCTCAAATTCAACCAGGCTGTCTTCGACACCCAATGCGCGGGCGTTATCGAGCGCCGCTTTGTTCTGCGCTTCGAGCACATCGCGGGCACGGGCCTGCAACTCACCCGCCGTGTCTTCGTCCACACCGTCGATGACCAGCAGCTCGTCGACTTCGACATAGGCCACTTCTTCGAGGTTGGTGAAACCTTCGGAGACAAGAAGCTGGGCAAAGAATTCGTCGAGATCGAGGTTGTCCATGAACAGCTTGGTGCGCAGTTCGAACTCGGCCTGACGGCGCTGGCTTTCCTGCTCTTCGGTCATGATGTCGATGTCGAGACCGGTCAACTGGCTAGCAAGACGCACGTTCTGACCACGACGACCAATGGCGAGCGACAGTTGCTCTTCGGGCACGACCACTTCGATCTTGCCGGCTTCTTCGTCCAGAACCACTTTCGACACTTCCGCAGGCTGCAGCGCGTTCACAAGGAAGGTGGGCTGGTCTTCGTTCCACGGGATAATGTCGATCTTCTCGCCCTGAAGCTCGTTCACAACGGCCTGCACGCGCGAACCACGCATACCAACACAAGCACCGACGGGGTCGATGGAGCCGTCATGCGAGATCACGGCGATCTTGGCACGCGAACCGGGGTCGCGGGCAACCGCTTTGATCTCGATGATGCCGTCGTAGATTTCGGGCACTTCCATCTTGAACAACTCGGCCATGAATTCAGGCGCGGTGCGGCTCAGGAAAATCTGCGGGCCGCGCTGCTCGCGGCGCACGTCTTTGATGTAGACGCGGATGCGGTCGTTCGGGCGATAGCTTTCGCGGCCAATCTTCTCGTTCCGGCGCAGGATCGCTTCGCCCGCGCCCACGTCGACGATGACGTTGCCATATTCCTCGCGCTTGACCAGACCGTTGATGATGGTCCCGGCGCGGTCTTTGAATTCTTCGTACTGGCGGTCACGCTCAGCTTCGCGGACCTTTTGCAAGATCACCTGCTTGGCCGACTGCGCCGCGATCCGGCCCATTTCAACCGGAGGCACTTCCTCGACGAAAGTGTCGCCAACCTTGGGGTCGGCCATGTACTGCTTGGCCTGCTCTACGGTGAACTCGGCCTGATAGTTCTCAAGCTCATCATCCTCGACCACGGTGCGGACGCGGGTGAAGGTGGCCTTGCCGGTCTTGCGGTCGATGTCGACCCGGATGTCCATCTCGGCGCCATAGCGGGACTTGGCGGCACGGGCGAGGGATTCCTCCATCGCTTCGACGACCAGACCGGGGTCGATCATCTTCTCGCGCGCCACCGCCTCGGCGGTTTGCAACAGCTCAAGCTGGTTTGCAGATGTAATGGCCATTAGGTGTCTCCCTCAGCAGACTCTTCAGTCTCGATATCATCAAAATCGGTTTCGTCGATCGCACCAGACGCTTTGCGCTGGCGGAGCATTTCCTTGATCAGGTCGTCAGTCAGCACCAGCTTGGCATCGCTGAGCCAGTCGAACTGCAATCCGATGGTGCCTTCTTCGACATTGATCAGCACTTCGCCACCCTCGACGCCAGCCAGCTCACCCTTAAAGCGGCGGCGGCCGTCGATCAGCTCGGTGGTTTCGATCTTGGCCTCATAGCCTTCGAAAGCATCGAAATCTTTAAGCCGCGTCAGCGGTCGGTCGATGCCGGGGCTCGACACTTCAAGCGAATACTCATCCAAGATCGGATCTTCGACATCCAGCACGGCGCCGATGGCCTGCGAGATCTTGGCGCATTCATCCACTTCGATCCCGCCCTCGGGCCGGTCGGCCATGACTTGCAGGGTGGTGGACTTGCCCGACATCAGGCGCACGCGCACCAGTTCAAAGCCCATATCCTCGATCACCGGGGTGATGATCTCGGCCAGGCGGCGGTCGATGGCGGCTTTGGCGATCAGGTCATTCGACATGAGACATCCATTTTCACTGGGCACAAAAAAACGGGCGCGCGGCCCGTTCACGAATTCGGTGGAGCCTTCGGTGTGGACCCGAAAGCGCCGCTGTTGAAGGGGATATAGGCCGAATGCGGCGAAACTGCAACCCCTCTCAGCCGAACCACCACCGCTCGGGCGCGCGCAGGTTGTCCATCGGCGCTTGGCGTCCGGGGTTCGGCGGCTGGCGCAGATCGTCCGACAATGCGCTGACCCCGCCTGCGCTATCAGCCTGAAGGGTCACATCCCCCCGGTCGCGGTAACGGGGCCGCGCGGGTAAATCCGCTGCATCAACAAGCCCTTCGCTCAGCGCCTGCGCCCGCACCTCACGGGCGGGGAGCGACACCAGTTCGACCGTATCGAACCACCCGGCGGTGCCGTCCTTGTAATGCATCTCTACCCGTTCGGCCAAAACCTGACGTCCAGCGGAAAAGCGCCGCAGACGGTAAAGGCCGGTGCCAATCCCGGCCTCGGGCGCATGTGCGGGGCGGATCACATAGCGCGATTGCGCCAGCAAGAGCGGCAGGTCAGGATTCGCCGCCGCCAATGTGACCTGCACTTGCAGATCGTCCTGAACGGCGACCTCGGCCCCGGCCAGAAGACCGCGCAGACTGGCGACCACATCGCGGGCGGTCAGGGGGCTGCCGTCGTGAAAACGCACATCGGGGCGCAGATCGAACTGCCACTGCCGGGCGCCATCGCTGGCCTGCCAACCGGTCGCCAACTCACCCTTGAGGATGCCATTGCCGGTGACTTCGGTCAGCGTGTCAAAGATCATCCCCTGCCGCGCGACCTGCATGAAGAGCCCATCGCCATGGACCCAAGTATCCTCTCGCGTGGCACCTGAAAGCGCCAGCCGCAGACGGCCCCCGCGCCGGGGCGGCTCCCCCGCGCTAGCACCTGTCGCGGCCAGCAGGGCCGCCGCCGCACCGGTGGTGAAAAGCGCCCGGCGATCCAGCAGAGAGTTGCGCCCACTCATCGCTGTCCGATCCTATCCATCGTGCGCACCAATTCGGCACTGATCCCCGGCTCCGACAAGGCGTGGCCCGCATCCCGGATCATCCGCAGGTCGGCATTGGGCCAACGTTCGGCCAGCGCATAGGCGCCCGCAGGCGGGCAGATCATGTCATAGCGCCCCTGCACGATGACCCCCGGGATATGCGCGATCCGCCCCATATGTTCGAGGATCTGACCGTCGAACTCCAAAAAACCATTGTTGGTAAAATAATGGTTCTCCAACCGCGAAAAGGCCCGCGCATAGGCCGATGGCCCGCCATGCGACACCCCATCGGAATGCACCGAGGCCAGCGCGTTCTCCCAAGCCGCCCATGCGCGGCCATAGTCCTGCTCGACCCGCAGATCGCCCGAGAACAGCCGCCGGTGATAGGCCGCAATCAGATCGTCCCGCTCATCTTCGGGGATCAGGTTCACGAAACGCGCCCACAGTTCGGGCCAGAACCGCCCGGCCCCGCCGCCGTAGAACCAATCAAGCTCGGCCTGCGTCATCAGAAAGACGCCGCGCAGGATCAGATGGCGCACCGCTTCTGGGTGTGCTTGGGCATAGATCAGCGAAAGCGTCGCGCCCCAAGAGCCGCCGAAAACCATCCATTTGTCGATGCCAAGCGTGGTGCGAATCAGCTCGATATCCGCGACCAGATGCCATGTCGTGTTGTCAGTGACCGAGGCATGCGGGGTGGACCGCCCGCAGCCGCGCTGATCGAACAGCACCACGCGGTAAACCTTAGGGTCGAAATACCGCCGCATCGCCGGGCTGCAACCGCCGCCGGGGCCGCCGTGGAGCACCACGACAGGGATGCCCTCGGGGTTGCCGCATTGCTCGACATAGACCTGATGCCCCTGCCCTACGGACAACATCCGCTGGTCGAAAGGCTCAACCGGCGGATAAAGATGCGGCGCGCCGCGTTTTTGGTCGGGATACTTATCCATTGCCGCCCTATATAGTCATTGAACCCAAAAGAGCACAGGGAGATCAGAATGCAAGCGGATCAATCAACCATCGACCCCGCCGAGATCGCCAAATTCGAAGCCATGGCCGCCGAATGGTGGGATCTGAACGGCAAGTTCAAGCCGCTGCACATGCTGAACCCCTGCCGGTTGGACTATATCACCAGCCAGATCGCGGGGGAGTTCGACCGCGACCTGACGGCCCCTGCCCCCTTCGCGGGGCTGCGGATCCTCGACATCGGCTGCGGCGGCGGGTTGCTGTCCGAACCGATGGCGCGGCTCGGGGCCGATGTGGTGGGCGCGGATGCGGCGGCGGGCAACATCCCCGTGGCGCAGATCCACGCGCAGCAATCGGGGCTAGAGATCGACTACCGCCACACCACCGCCGAAGACATGGCCGAGGCTGGTGAGAAATTCGATGTGGTGCTGAACATGGAGGTGGTCGAACATGTCGCCTCTCCCATCGACTATCTGATCGCCTGCCGCCGCCTGCTGAAACCCGGCGGGCTGCACATCTGTTCGACCCTGAACCGCAATCCAAAGTCCTTTATGATGGCGATTGTCGGGGCCGAGCATGTGATGCGCTGGCTGCCCAAGGGCACCCATGACTGGAACAAGTTCATCACCCCAGATGAGCTTTTCGACCTGCTGAGCCGCGCGGGGCTTGAGCCTGTGGACCGCAAAGGTTTCGTCTTTAACCCCGTCGCATGGTCGTGGCGGCTTTCGGATCGGGATTTAAGCGTGAACTACGTCACCGCCAGCCTTAATCCGGGCCTCAACCCTGGCTCAACTGACGTCTGAGCGCGCGCAGGATCGGGAGCGTGGCGCGGACCTGTTCTTCGCCAAGCTCCCCCACCACGTTCGAGATCATCGGCGTGATCGCATTCACCGCCGCATCCCGCGCCTGCCGCCCGGCGGGGCTGATCGCGACCATCTTGCGCCGCGCGTCGTCCCAATCGGGGCGGATATGAACGTAACCGGCCCATTCGAGCTTGCTCAATGTGTTCGTCATCGCCCCGCGCGTGACGTTGAAGGTCTCGGCCAGTTGCGCGGGCGAGCGTTCGCCGCCGTGCCATGAAAGCGAGTTCAGCACCGAGAAATGCGAGATCTCCATCCCCCGCGGCAACACCCGTGTCAGGCGACTGCGCACCGATTGGTCGGCGGCCAGCAATTCTCCGAACAACATGATCGCAAGGGTGTTTTTATCGTCGGTCATTTTCGGTCCGGTCAGGGCGCGGCAAAGGGGCGGCGGTTGGCAAGGCTGGGCACTTTGGCGCGGGCCTTGTCACATTCTTCCATGTCCATGTCACAAAAGTAAACGCCGGGGGCTGTCCCGGCATCCAACACCACCTCCCCCCAGGGGGCCACGACCAGAGAATGCCCATAGGTGTCGCGGGTCTTATGCGCGGCGCTGGCATGGGTGCCGGTTTGCGCCGGTGCCAGCACATAGCAGCCATTCTCGATCGCCCGCGCCCGCAGCAGACTGTGCCAATGCGCGGCCCCGGTGACCGGAGAGAAGGCCGCAGGCATGGTCAGGATACGCGCGCCCGCCTCGGCCAACGCCTGATAGAGCGCCGGAAAACGCATGTCATAGCAGATCGACATGCCGATCTTGCCAAAAGGCGTCTCGGCCACCACGGCTTTGTCGCCGGGGCGGTAGCCTGCGGACTCGCGGTAGCTTTCAGTCTCATTGATATCCACATCGAACATATGGATCTTGTCGTAACGCGCCACGATCTCGCCCTGCGGAGAGATCACGAAAGACCGGTTGGCAAAGCGCCCGTCGCCGCCGCGCGTTTTCAAACCAAGCGACCCAATCAGCAGCCAGATGCCCGCCTTTGCCGCCTCTTCGCGCAGAGCGGCAAGGGTGACATCGTCTTCCTCATAGGCCAGCACGGCCTGCTGGTGGCTGCGGCTGGTGCTGACGCAATTCGTCACCTCGGGGGTCAGGACAAACTCGGCCCCGCCCGCCACCGCCTCGCCCAGCAGGGCGCGGGTCTCGATCAGATTGGCGGCGGTGTCATCCGAGACGTTGAGTTGCAGCAGCGCGATTTTCATCTGTCGCTCAGCAATGCATCCAACTTGCCGGCACGGTCCAGCGCATAAAGCTCATCGCATCCACCGACATGCACATCGCCGATGAAAATCTGCGGCACGGTGCGGGCACCGCCGGCGCGCTGGATCATCTCTTTCTTGCGCTCTGGCTCCGACAGCACATCGACTTCGTCAAAGGCTGCGCCCTTCTGGGTGAGCAGACGTTTGGCGGAATGGCAAAAACCGCAGAGCGGCGACGTGTAGATTTCGACAGGTTGCATAGGATCACCCTTTGAACAGTTAACGTTGCACAGTGATCTAGGTCTCTTTGGCCACGCGCGCCAGTGCCAGCACGAAAACGGGGCCGGACCCGGCGGCCAGACAAGCCTGCGTGCAGGCGGTCAATGTGGCGCCGGAGGTAAAGACATCGTCCACCAAGATCACCGGTCGCGTTATGATACGGTGCCGCCGCCGAGGATGCACGCGGATCGCCTGTTCCAACACGCGATACCGGGCTGCACGGCCCAAACCCTCCAACGAGGGCGTATGCCGGACCCGCTGCAACAGATCGGGGCACCAGCGGAGCCCGGTTTCCGCCGACAGCGCCTTGGCCAGCAGAGCCGATTGATTGTACCGCCGTTTTAGCAAGCGCAGCCAATGCAGCGGCACCGGCGCGATCAGCGCCTCTTGCGGCAGGATGCCTTGGGCCGCCTGCGCCATCCAGCGGGCCGCGGGGCGGGCGATCTCTTGCCGGTCGCTATGTTTCAGCGCCAGAACCAGCCTTCGCCCCATATCGCGGTAGATGAGCGCCGTGCGCCCCTGCGCCCAAGGCCGCGGCGTAGCAAGACAGGCATCACAATGGGGTGAACTCACATCCCCGCCGCCGGGCAGGGGCACGCCGCAGGCATCGCAGACCGTTCCCCCGATGAAGGCCGTATCGCGCCAGCAGGCGCCGCACAGGCCGAAATCCGCATCGACAAGCCCCCCGCAGCCCAGACAACGCGGCGGGTAGATAAGCGACACTGCTGTTTGAAGTCCCCGTGGCGGCATTCTATGTGTTCCCCATGACAGCACAGCCCACCCTGACCGACCCCAAGGCCCTCGCCCAGCACCGCGCCCGCGCGACGGCGCGGGGCATGTTCCTGCAACAGGCAGCCGCCGATGAGGTTCAGGATCGGCTGAGTTTGGTTAAGAAAACGTTTACCGCACCGGCCATCGTGACCGCCTTCCCCCAAATCTGGGCAGAGGCGTTCCCTAAGGCTAAGATCGTCGCCGAGGCCGAGGTGCTGGCACTGGAACCGCAGGCGCATGATCTGGTGATCCACGCCATGGGGCTGCATTGGGCGAATGACCCCATTGGCCAGTTGATCCAATGCCGCCGCGCGCTGCGCCCTGACGGGCTGTTACAGGCCGTGGCGCTTGGCGGGCAAACCCTGCATGAGTTGCGCGCCTGCCTTGGGCAGGCCGAAGCCGAAGTGACCGGCGGCCTGTCGCCCCGCATCGCCCCGATGGGAGAGCTGCGCGATCTGGGCGCGCTGCTGCAACGCGCCGGGCTGGCCCTGCCCGTGGCCGATAGCCAACCGCTGACCGTGGAATATGATGACGCATGGGCCCTGATGCGTGATCTGCGCGAAATGGGAGAGACCAACGCCCTGCAAGCCCGCCTGCGCCGCCCCACGGGCCGCGCCGTGCTGACCCGCGCGGCTGAGCTTTACGCCACGCATTTCACCGCCGCCTCGGGCCGGATCATGGCGACTTTCGACATGATCTTCCTTGCCGGTTGGGCACCGGACGAAAGCCAGCAGAAACCTTTGCGCCCTGGATCAGCGCAGCAACGGCTGGCAGATGCGCTGAATAGTCGCGAGGAACCCCTCCCCGATTGACCCAATCGGCAAAGCGGCTATCTCTGCGCGGATGATATGCGAGGAAACCCCCATGCAGGCAGCCCAGCCCCAATCCGCCCAAGCCGACGCCACCCGGCCCGAACACGGCCCCGGCGATCACCCCAAAGTCCCGCGTCCCAAGGTTGGTGTTCTGCTCGCCAACCTTGGCACGCCGGATGGCTATGACTATTGGTCGATGCGCCGTTACCTGAGCGAGTTCCTTTCGGACCGCCGGGTGATCGACTACAGCCCGTGGAAATGGCAACCGCTGTTGCAGACGGTGATCCTCACCAAACGCCCCTTTGCCAGCGGCGCGGCCTATAAGTCCATCTGGAACGAGGCCGAGAACGAAAGCCCGCTGGCAACGATCACCAAATCGCAAACCGCCAAGATCAAAGCGGCGCTTGAGGCGCGCTACGGGGCCGATGTGATGGTCGATTACGCCATGCGCTATGGCAACCCGTCGACCCGCTCCAAGGTCGAGGCGATGGTCGCCGCTGGATGCCAGAAGATCTTGTTTTTCCCGCTTTATCCGCAATATGCCGGGGCGACGACCGCAACCGCGAATGACGCTTTCTTTGCCGCTCTGGCGAAGGAAAAATGGCAACCCGCTTCGCGCACCGTGGCCCCCTATTTCGACCGGCCCGACTATATCGAAGCGCTGGCGCAATCGGTTGAGCGGGCCTATGCCGCGAAGGACAAGAAGCCCGATCTGCTGGTCTGCTCCTACCACGGTCTGCCGCAGCGCTATCTGATGGAGGGCGACCCCTACCACTGCCAATGTCAGAAAACGACGCGCCTGCTGAAAGAGCGTTTGGGCTGGCAGGACAGTGAGATCATCACGACCTTCCAGTCGCAGTTCGGCCCGGAGGAATGGCTGCAGCCCTATACGGTTGAAGAGGTCGCGCGTCAGGCCAAGGCGGGCAAGAAAAGCATCGCCGTCTGCGCGCCTGCCTTCTCGGCCGATTGCATCGAAACGCTGGAAGAGATCAACGAAGAGATCAAAGAAAGCTTTGAAGAGGCAGGCGGCGAGGATTTCACCTATATTCCCTGCCTGAACGACGATGCGGCGCATATCGAAACGCTGACCACAATCATTACCGAGAACTTGGGCGGCTGGCTGGACTAAGCCCCCGCCTTGGGGTCGCTGCGGCGGCCCCTTTTTTAGAACTTTGCGCAGAAAACAAAAAAGGCGGTGCATTGCACCGCCTTTTCCGTTTTATCGTCAGTTCCGATTAGTCGGAAGCAACAGCTGCGGCAACAAGAGCCAGCAGGATCAGGGGAACCAGGATGCCCGAGGACGAACCTGTTGTTTCTTCCACGATGACCGGTGCTTCTACGATCGGCTCGGCCAGCGAACCAGCAAAAGCAGTCGATGCAGCAGCGGACAGAGCAGCGGCGAGAACGAGTTTCTTCATAACATAACCTCCAGAATAGGCGTGCTGTATCATATACATACACGCACCCAAGACTTACCTCGTAATCCTGTTCTAAACAGTATCGGCAAAAGTTTGCAAACCCGGAATCAGCTATTGCATCAAGGAATCAGGGGGATGTCGTCAAATAAGCAACACCTGCGTGCCGACCTTTGTCAGGGCAAAAAGTTCGGCGATATGTTCGTTATAGAGCCCGATGCAACCATTGGAAGACTTACGACCAATTTTTCTTGTGTCGTGGGTTCCGTGGATACGATAGTAAGTCCAGCTGAGGTACAGCGCATGGGTGCCCAGAGGGTTGTCCGGGCCGGGGCCGACATAGGGCGGCCATTCGGGATTGCGCTTGAGCATCGACGGCGTGGGACGCCAGCTTGGCCCCTCGACCTTTTTGATGACACGGGTCCGGCCACGGCGCGTGAGGTCTTCGGTCAGCGGCACCGAAGAGGGGTAGAGTTTGTAAACGCTCTGATCCTCAGACCAGTAGTGCACCGCCCGGCTGTCGATATCGACCAGCACCGCGCCATTGCGCGTGTTGCTGAAATAGGGGCGCCAATCCAGCATCCGGAAACTTGAGACATTGCGCTTGACCGCTTCGGTCAGGTCACGCTCCGTCTCGGTCGTGGCGGTGGAGTTGAAGGAAGAGGTGCTTTGCGCCAGCGCGGGTGTGGCAAGCATCGCGGCGCTGCCAGCAAGGAAGCCACGGCGGCTCTTGATCGAAAAACGGTGAGCGGACATGGAGCGTCTCCAAAACTGAAATTATGCTAATTAATGCCAATTATATGGCTCGAAAGACGCAGTTTCAATTGAAACCGGGACTGCACGGCAGAGTCATGCCTATGTGCGTTTGAACTGCAACGCGCCCCGATGTAAGGCAGAAAAAACTTCATTGCGTGGAGCGCTCATATGATCCGTATCCTGTCCATTCTACTGGCGCTGACGGTTGCGCTATCTGCCTGTACCCCGTCCAGCACGACCAGCGGCAAAGCTGGCGGCACCTACCGCATCAGCCGCTCCGACGCGGGTACGATCCAATTCCGCATGCTCGACTCCGTCAATGCGCTGCGCAGCTCTGCCGGAGTGACGCCGCTGGCGCTGGATGCCAAGCTGAACGCCGCTGCCGCCACCCATTCGCGCGATATGGCGGTGCAAAACCGCCCCTGGCATTTCGGCTCTGACGGGTCCTCGCCCATCGATCGCATTCAGCGCGTGGGCTACACTGGCGGTCTGGTTGGCGAGGTGATCTCGGAAACCTATGAGACCGAGCTTGAGACCCTCGCCGCATGGATGGAGCAACCCGACACGCGCCGCATCTTGATGGCCCCCGATGGCCGCCAGATGGGTTTCGCATGGCATCAGGAAAACGGTGGCAAGATCTGGTGGACGCTGGTCGTCGGCAACTGATCTTTCACTGAACGAGCGTTTGATCCGGCCCCTGCGGGGGCCGGTGTCGTTTTGGCCGAGCCTTAAGGTGTAATCAGGATCGGCGTGCCATCGCGCACCATCGCGTAGACATCCTCGATTTCCTTATTGGTGACCGCGATACAGCCCCACGTCCAATCGTGCTTTTCCTTCTTCCGCGGGTCTTTCTGCCCGTGGATAAAGATATCGCCCCCTGGGCTTTTGCCCATGGCGCGGGCGTTTTCGATATCGCGCGCATTCGGGTAATCGATCCCGACGGAAAGGTGGAAACGGCTGTTCGGATTGCGACGGTCGATTCGGTACAGCCCTTCGGGCGTGCGACCATCCCCCTCAAAGGCTTTGTGGCCCACCGGAGCGAAGCCCAGCTTGATCCGGTAATCTTCGAGCACGCGGTTATGGTGCAACAGCATCATGCGGCGTTGGCTTTTGTTCACAACCACATAGGTCACTTCGGGACCGGTGTAGCGTTTGAACTTACTGCTACTGCACGCGCCAAGCGCCACCATAGCGGTGCCGCCAAGTATCATCGTCCTGCGTTTCATCACTGTGCCCTCAACGCCCCGGCCATTCCGGCCCTTTTTATCCGCGATACCATAGAGAGGGATTAATTTCACTCAAAAAGCAGTGATCCGCGGCGTCATATGGGGCCGTGGCTCAGCTTTCAGGCAGGGTCAGACAGGCGGCGAGTTCCACATGGGACGACCAGCGGAACTGGTCGACCACCTGCACCCAGTCCAGCCGATAGCCTGCCGCGACCATGTTCTGCACATCGCGGGCAAAGCTCACCGGATTGCAAGAGACATAGGCCACGCGCGGCACCTCGGCGCGGATGATCTCGGCCACCTGCGCTTCGGCCCCCGCGCGGGGCGGGTCGAGCACCACGGCATCGATCTTGGCCAGTTCATCCGGAAGGAGCGGTCGGCGAAACAGGTCGCGTGCCTCGGCAGAGAGCGGCTTGGCCCCCTTGGCCCGACGCCAGCCCCCTTCCAGCGCGGCGATCATCTCGGCATCGCCCTCCACCGCATGCACCCGCGCCTGCTGCGCCAAGGGCAGGGCAAAGGTGCCGCAGCCCGCGAAAAGATCGGCCACAACCTCGGCCTCGCCCACCGCATCCCTGACCGCGTCGAGCAGGGACGATTCGCCATGACGGGTGGCCTGCAAGAAGGCGCCCGGCGGCGGCGTGACCGGCGCATCGCCAAAGCGCTGTACGGGCGGCGCGCGCATCGCGATCACCTCGCCATCCCATGTCAGCCGAGCCAGAGATAGAGCCTCACAAGCCTGCGCCAATTGCTGGCGCAGCGGCCCGTCGAGCGCTTTGCCATTGGCGACAGAGACGTCCAGCCCCTCTTCCGACAGGGTGACCGTGACGGCCAATTCGGCCTTTCGGCTGGCGCCGATCAGCGCGAGTTCTTCGGCGACCTTCAGCCCCGGCAGCAAGGCGGGATCGACCAACTGACAGCCCGGCACCTCGATCAGCACGTCAGAGGCGCGGCCATGAAAGCCCGCCATGGCGCCCTTTTTCGTCCGCCGCGCGGCAAAGGTCGCCCTGCGGCGCGATTGCGCTTGGGAGGTTTGGATGGGGCGAAATTCTGTCTCTAACCCATGAGCCGAAAGCGCATTGCGCACCACATCGACCTTCCAAGCCGCCACGAAATCATCCGTGGCATGCTGCAACTGGCAGCCGCCGCAGGATTTGAAATGGCGACAGGGCGGTGCGACCCGCTGGTCGGAGGGGGTGACGATCCGCACATCGCGAAGCTGCTGCCCGTCGACAACGCCGGTGACGGTTTCCCCCGGCAGGGTCATCGGGGCAAAGATCGGACCTTCGGCGATGCCATCGCCGTGGTGGCCAAGACGCAAGATTTCATGTTCAGTCATAGCCTGCCCATAGCGCGCCAAAGGCGACTGGGAAAGCCTATTCCGCCGCCTTCACATCCAGAAACCCGCCCGACTGCCGATGCCAATAGCGCGCATAAAGCCCGTCTTGGGCAAGCAAATCGGCATGGCTGCCAATCTCTGCAATGCGACCTGCGTCCAGCACCATGATGCGGTCCATCTCGGTCAGGGTCGACAGGCGGTGGGCGATGGCCAGCACGGTTTTGCCCTCCATCACACGGTCTAGGGTTTGCTGAATGGCGGCCTCCACCTCGCTATCAAGGGCGCTCGTCGCCTCGTCCAGCACCAGTATCGGCGCGTCTTTCAGGATGGCGCGGGCCAAAGCGATGCGCTGGCGCTGGCCGCCGGAAAGCTTCACCCCACGCTCCCCCAAATGCGCGTCATAGCCGTGGCGACCTTTGTGATCTTCTAGTTGCTGAATGAACTCATGCGCCTCGGCGCGTTCGGCGGCGGCAATGACCTCGGCCTCGGTCGCATCGGGGCGGCCATACAGGATGTTGTCCCGCGCGGAGCGGTTGAACATCGCCGTCTCCTGCGTGACCATGCCGATATTGCGCCGCAGACTCTCTTGGGTCACCGTCGTAGTATCCACCCCGTCGATCAATATTTTGCCCTGCTCCGGTTCATAGAGCCGCAACAGCAGCGCCACGAGGGTCGATTTCCCCGCCCCCGAAGCACCGACGATGCCCAGCTTCTCACCCGGCCTGATGGTCAGTGAAATCCGGTCGATCCCACCCGTTTGGCGGCCATAGGCAAAGCCGAGATCCCGCAGTTCGATCTGCCCCGCCTCAACGACCAGATCCTTTGCATCAGGCCCATCGTCCAGCCTCACACGCGGCGTCAGGGTCCGCATGCCGTCTTCGACCTCACCGATGTTGGAATAAATCGCCATCAGCGTGAAAGACACCCAGCCGGTCATCTGCGCGATGCGGATCGCGATGGCGCCGGAGGCGACGATATCGCCCTCGCTTGCCAATCCGCGCTGCCACAGCAGGATCGTCCCGCCCAGCAACAGAACCGGCAAAAGCCCCGCAAGGCTCATCAGCGCCAGACGGAACCCGGCGGCGAGATAGCCGAACTCCAAGGCCCGGGCACGGAAGCTCTGCATCGCGGAAAGTGCCGCGCGGTCTTCGTGATCGGCATGGGCGAAAAGCTTCACCGTCTTGATGTTGGTGATCGTATCGACCACCTGCCCCGACACCATCGCCCGCGCCCCGGCCCGTCCCGCGGCCCGTTTGCGCACGCGCGGCAAGAACCAGTTGATCAGCGCCAGATACATCACCAGCCAGACGGAAAACCCAACCGCCACACGCCAGTCGATCGCCAAAAGCAAGGCGACCGACCCCGCCAGAGAGGCAAGCGCAAAGGCCACCACGTTGATCACCTCGGCGGCCACATCCGTCACCGCCCGCGCGGCCTGCATCTGCTTTTGCGCAATGCGCCCGGCGAAGTCTTCGTCAAAAAAATTGACGTTCTGCCCCAGCGTCCAACGGTGCAGCCGCGACAACACCAGCGGGTTTACATTGGGTTGCACCATGATCGCGTTGGAGGCCGAGGAGAGGCCAAACAGCACGGGACGCGCCACAAGGAAAAACGCAATCGCGCCCAAGACCAGAACCAGACTGCTGCCCTCAAAAAACCGCTCCGGCCCCGCGCTGACCGTGGCATCGATCACCTTGCCCAAAATCCACGCTGTGCCCGCCTCCATCGCGCCAGCGGCGGCAGATAGAAAGGCGGCGAGCCAGAGCACCGGCCAAGCGCCTGCAAGGCACCAGCGGATGAAGGCCCAGAGGGTCTGCGGTGGCGGCCCCTCGGCGGGGCGAAACGGGTTGATCCAGTTCGAAATGCTCACGTTTTTTCATCCAATGCGAGAAAACCGCCCGACTGACGGTGCCAGAAAGCTGCATATAGGCCAGCTTTCTGCAAAAGCGCGTCATGGCTGCCCTCTTCGACGATACGGCCCTGATCCAGAACCAGAATTCGGTCCATCTCGGCAATCGTCGACAGCCTGTGCGCGATGGCGATGACGGTCTTGCCCGCCATCATGCCATAGAGCGCTTCCTGAATGACGGCCTCCACCTCACTGTCGAGCGCGCTTGTCGCCTCATCCAGCAACAAGATCGGCGCGTCCTTGAGGATCACCCGCGCCAGCGTGATCCGCTGCCGTTGCCCACCGGACAGTTTCACGCCCCGCTCACCCACCCGCGCGTCATAGCCCGCGCGCCCTTCAGGATCGGTCAGATCGAGGATAAACTCATGCGCCTGCGCCTGTTTCGCCGCCGCGATCATTTCGGCCTCGCTGGCGTCGGGACGGCCATAGAGAATATTCTCGCGCACCGAGCGATGCAGCAGCGAGGAATCCTGCTGCACCATACCGATATGCCGCCGCAAACTCTCTTGCCGGACCTGTGCGATGTCCTGCCCGTCGATCCGGATTTCGCCCGTTTCGGCGTCGTAGAATCGCAGTATCAGCTTCACGAGGGTCGATTTTCCCGCGCCCGAGCGGCCCACAAGGCCAATCCTCTCGCCCGGCTGCACGGTGATATTGATGTCCTGAACCCCGCCGCTATCGCGCCCGTAGTGATGGCTCAGCCCCGCCATTTCAATCCGCCCATCGGTGAGTTTCAGCGGCGGCGCATCGCGGCGGTCGGTGAGGGCGAGGGGCTGGGCAATGGTCTCCATCCCTTCGGCAACGACACCCAATTCGCGGAAAAAGCTCGACAGCGCCCACATGATCCAGCCGGTCATGGAGTTAAGCCGCAGCGCCAGCGCGGCGGCAGCGGCGACGACACCGACGCTTGCCTCCGCGCCCATCCACAACACCAAGGCCCAGCCGACGACGCCCACGATCAACATGCCGTTGAGAAGGGTGAGCACCACATCCATGATGGTGAAGATACGCATCTCACCTTGAAACGTGCGCCGCGCCTCTTCGATGGCCTCGCCCGCGAAATCGACCTCCAGATCATGATGCGCGAACATCTTGACCGAATGGATATTGGTATAGGCATCCACCACACGCCCCGTCACCTGCGACCGCGCGTCCGACGCCGCTTTGGACGCAGGGCCGACCCGTTTGATCGTCCAAGCCACCAAGCCGCCATAGAGGATGAACCACCCCAAAAGCGGCACTAACAAACGGATATCCGAGGTAGAGAGCAGGATCGCCGCGCCGATCATATAGGCCAGCGAATAAGAGATCGCGTCAAAGACCTGAAAGACCACCTCCCCCGCTGCTGGTGGGGTCTGCATAATCCGGTTGGCGATACGCCCGGCGAAGTCATTCTCGAACCAGCCCACGGATTGCCGCAAGACATGGCGATGCGCCCGCCAACGGATCAACGTGCCGAAGTTCGGCAAGATCGCATTGTTCAAAAGCATCACATCGACCGCCTGCACCATGGGCCGCAGCAACAGCACGGCCAGCGCCACGAGGATCAGCTCGGTCCCATGTTCCGCCCACATCTGCGCAGGATCGCTGCCCAGCAGATCGACGATGCGGCCCATGTAGTAGATCAGGCCAACCTCAATCGCGGCGACGAGGATTGCCATCAGCCCGGCGAGGGCAAATACCTTTTTGAACGGCTGCGCATAGTCCCGCAGGAAGGGCCAGAGCCCTTGGGGCGGCACGTCCTTCTCGCGATAGGAGACATAGGGATCGACGAGGTTTTCAAAAAAGCGAAACATGGGGAGACCTTGAAAAACAGACGTGCAAAATGTTCGGCACCGCCCAAGAGTAGAGCCGCAAAGGGGCAATGGTTATGCCAGCTTAGCTGAACCAGATCCCGAGGTACATTTCGCCCATCTCCCTTGTAATGGGCTTTGGATAGACGAATTTCCCCGCGAGTCGACCTAGCTGCGCCGCGCCAATAGGTCCGCCCGGGTCAAGGTGAAGCCGGAGTCGACCCAAAGCTGCTCCAGCCGGGCAAGCTCTTGGCCCAAGGCCGGGCCTTTGAACGCGGGCATCAGGTCTTTGGCCGTTACTGGAAACCGAGCCGCCGCGGCGGTTTTTATTGTCTCTAACATGGCGGTTTCGGGCATCTGTTCCGCCATACAGCCCCGCAGCAAAGCCGCGCCAATGGCCACATCCGCCCCATGACGATAGGCAAGCTCAGGCAATGGTGGCCCTGCGAAGCCCTGCTCTTGCAGCATGGTGAGATGTTTGGCCTCTGCTTTGCTCAACCGCAGACGGTCGGTCAAACCCTCCCCGCCCAGCGCGGCCAGACGCACCAGCCAATCGGGATCAAGGCCAAGCTCTTGTTCGAAATGGACCAGCAGGGAAATCCAACGGTCATCACTCCCCGGTAAAAGCACGGGCAAAGCACCGGTTTGCCGCATCAGAGCCAGTGCGGGGGCAGGATCAGGCGCGCGGAGGAGTTTTTTGAACTCCTGCCCCACACGTTCCGCCGAGAGCGTCTCGAGCCCATCCAAATTCGACGCGATGGCATCCAGTGCCTCAGGCTCTGGCCCCACTTCAACGTCACCATACCACGCCATGAAGCGGAAATAGCGCAGGGTGCGCAGGTAATCTTCGCGGATACGCTGACCTGCGTCCTCGATGAAACGCAACCGGCGCGCGCGCAGGTCGGGCAGCCCGCCCAAGGGGTCGATCACACGGCCCTCGGGCGTGGCATAGAGCGCGTTCATCGTGAAATCCCGACGACGCGCATCGTCGGCGATATCGGTGGAAAAGGCGACGACAGCCCGGCGGCCATCAGTTTCTACATCGCGGCGAAAGGTGGTGATCTCAAAAGGTTTGCCTCCCGAGACCAGCGTCACCGTGCCATGGTCGATCCCTGTCGGCACGGCCTTGACCCCGGCGGCCTTAGCCAGCGCCATCACCGTTTCAGGCGTCGCCTCGGTAGAAAGGTCCACGTCGCTGTCTGGCAGTCCCAGCAGAGCATCGCGCACGCAGCCGCCGACGAAATAGATAGGATGCCCGCCATCCTGCACCACGCGGCAAACCCGCTGTGCGTCTTCGTCATGTAGCCAGCGCGTGCCGGTCGGAATCATTGGTTCATTCGTGTCGCCCATGCCCGCAACATACGCGCGGTCGCGCCCCAGATGTAATAGGGGCCGTAGGGAACGGCGTAATAATACCGCCGCTGGCCGCGCCAACGCCGGGAATGGACAAGGTAGTTGCTGGGGTCGAGTACATGGTCGAGCGGCACGCGAAACACCTCTTCGACCTCGCCGGGTTCTGACACCACGGTGAAATCGCGCGTCACATGGCCGATCACGGGGGTCACGCTAAAGCCGGTGACCGTCTCATGAGCCGGAAGCACGCCCAAGACATCCACGCTATCGCTCGGCAGGCCAATCTCTTCGCGGGCTTCGCGCAGGGCGGCAGCGATGACATCCGCATCCCCGCCGTCTTGCTTGCCCCCCGGAAAGGCGATCTGCCCGGGGTGATGTTTTAACGCCGAAGACCGTTTGGTCAGGATCAGTTCCAGCCGCGCACCGGTATCCACCACCGGGGCCAGCACCCCCGCAGGGCGCAGGGCACGCCCCTCGGGGAGGGTAACCTCTGGGTTCAAATCGAAATCAGAGGATTCCACCCCGGTCTGGGCAAGCGCCTCACGAAAGGTCTGGAACCGGTCGCTCACCTTAGGCCTTGGCGTCGAAACCGACCGTGGCCGGATCAAGGTCGTAATGCGCGCCGCAGAATTGGCAATCGGCGGTAACCCGACCTTCGTCCGTAGTCATCTTTTCGATATCACGGGCCGAGTAGATCGACAGGCTTTGCCGCACGCGGTCTTCGGAACAGGTACAGCCGAAACGCACCGGCTGGGGGTCATAGACCCGCGGTTGTTCCTCGTGAAACAATCGCAGCAGCAGATCGGTCGGCGGAACGCTGGGGCCGATCAGCTCCAAATCCTCAACGGTGCCGAGCAGGATGTTCACCCGGTTCCAATCCTCGGCCTCATCGCCCTCGACCAAGTCATCGGCCTTGAGGATATCACCGCTCCCCTCGCCCGAGGCCGCCAACGGCGAGCCTTTGGGCATATGCTGCAACATGATGCCACCGGCGCGCCAATGCTCCGGCTCATCCGGGCCGGACGATTTGCCAAAGCTCAGGGAAAAGCGGGTCGGCAACTGTTCGGACTGGGCGAAATAGGCTTCGGCACAGGCGGCCAGAGACCCACCGGCCAGCGGCGTGATGCCCTGATAGGGGGTCATGCCTTGGCCTTGGTCGATCATGATCGCAAAATAGCCTTCGCCGACCTGCTCGAACGGGGCGTCATCGGTCAGCCGGTCCGCATCATAGCTGGCATAGGCGCGGATGCGCGCAGGCTCGCCTTCCTTCTCGGGGCCGTAGTAATCGGTCGCGATCATCCGAACGGCACCTTTGGACTGCACTTGCAGCGACAGCTTCCAACGCAGTTTGATCGTCTGGCCGATCAATGCGGTCAGCAACGCCATCTCGGCCACCAGCGCTTCGACCTGCGGCGGATAGTCGTGCTGTTTCAGGATGCCTTCCAACACGCCATCAAGCCGCGCCACGCGGCCGCGCATGTCGACATCATCAAGCTGAAAGGGCAGAACGGTATCGTCCCACGCGATTTTAGTTCCTTGGGTCATCGGGTTTCCTTATCGGGGGCCGCTTGGCATACCGCGTCTATATAGGCGCAGCAACCCATGGAAAAAGGGGCAGCATATGATCCGACGTACAGGTGAGACACCACAGCCCAGCCAACGCTACACGCCGCGACCCGGCGTCTATGCCATTCTGCCGCTGCAACGCCGCTTTCTGATGACGCTGGAAATGGCGGAGGAGACCGAGGTGCAACTGCCCGGCGGCGGTATCGAGGCGGGGGAATCCCCGCTTCAAGCGCTGCACCGCGAGGTGCTGGAGGAAACCGGCTGGCGCATCGCCCGCCCGCGCCGGTTGGGAGCCTTCCGCCGCTTTACCTATATGAAGGATTACGACCTCTGGGCGCAGAAGATCTGCCACGTCTATGTCGCCCATCCCGTGCGCCAAATCGCCGCCCCGACAGAGCCGCATCACGCCACGCTGGTGCTATCGGCCAGCGAGGCGCTGGCAACCCTCACCAATGAAGGCGATCGTCTGTTCCTGCAACGCCACCTGCGCTAGGCGTTGCCGTGATACTCAAGCAATATCCCCGAGACATCATCGGGGAAATCGCGGCTAGCAGCGAATTCCGACAGCTTCCAAACCAGCGCACTCAGCAACGCCGGGCCGCTGAACCGGCGCAATTCGCCCAACATGCGCGCCAAACCCTCTTCGCCCAACATCTCCCCCCCCGGATCGGGGCATTCCGTCACCCCATCAGATAGGACCAACAAACGATCCCCCGGCGCCATCTGAAGCTTATAGTCCTCGAACCCGACTCCAGAAAGCAGCCCGACAGGGAAGCCCCCGGTGCCCGACTGTTCGACCCGCCCATCCGAGCGCAGCAAGGCGGGATGCGGATGCCCCGCCTGCGCGACAGTGACCTCCCCAGACGTGAGATCCGCAATCGCGAGCATCAGGGTGAAATAATGCTCCGTCTCCATCTCATGAAGAACAAGATCGTTCAGTTCCGCAATCACTTCGCCCGGTGGTCGCGCCGCGTAGGTCCCCCCGGGCAAAAGCGTAAGCGCAAGGTTCTGATCCGGCGTGGCCGCCGACAGATACCCCGCCAGCCGCGCCGTCATCAGGGCCGAACTGATCCCATGCCCAGACACATCCAAGCCAAACAGCCCCACGACCCCCGGCCGCACCGGGAAATACCCCACCAAATCCCCGCCAACATGCCCGGCAGAGCGCAGCATCATCGACAGATTGCCCCCCTCCATGGCGCGATAACGCTCCCGGAGCAGCGATTGCTGGAATTTCTTCGCCTCGACCAAATCCTTGTCGATCCGCGCATGCACCTGCCGCAGAATATCCAAAGTCTCGGTAGTCAGCTGGTTTTTCTGCGTCAGCTCCCGCTGCATGGCCAGAAAACGCGCCCCCGCCATTAGACGCGCGCGTAGCTCCGGCAGACCGGCGGGCCGTATCAGAACATCATCAGCCCCCGCATCAAGGGTGCAGTCCACCCCCTCCTGACTATCGGCCAACAGAATGACATAACTGCCGCGCCCTTGCGAAAGCTCCCGAAAAGCCCGGCAAAAATCGAGCCCCGATATCGCCCCACTGCAAAGTACGATATCAGGCCACCCCTGCGCGCAAAGGGCCAACGCCTCGGCTTCCGAGGCGGCAGAGACCACCTCATACCCCCATCCCTTCAGCGCGGTCGAAAGACAGGCCCGCCGGGTCTCATCCCCCTCGACCACCAAAACCAAGGACGCCACAGCAGGTGTCGCCACTGCTTCGGAAAGGCTGGGGATATCCAATTTCATGCGACACGATCCTGACAGACCCTGTCGAGTTAGCCTACCAAGCCTTTCCAGAAGGTGAATCCTTCCGGTCTTCCGCCCCTACAGAACGAACTGCGCCAAGGTTTCGTCGTTGGTGATATCCGTATAGGTAAAGCCCGATTGCCCCAACTGCTCGAGAAACGGTTTGAAATTTTCAGGCCGCCGCGTCTCGATCCCGATCAGGACCGAGCCAAAGTTTCGCGCCGATTTTTTCAAATACTCAAAGCGGCAAATGTCATCCTCCGGCCCCAGCAGCATCAGGAATTCCTTCAACGCCCCGGGCCGCTGCGGCATGCGCAGGATGAAATATTTCTTCACACCCGAATAGCGCTGCGCCCGCTCCTTGACCTCCGGCAAACGCTCGAAATCGAAATTACCCCCCGAGGCCACGCAAACCACCGTCTTGCCCACAATCTGATCGGCCACCTCACCGAGCGCATCGATCGATAGCGCGCCTGCCGGCTCCAACACGATGCCTTCGACATTCAACATCTCGTTGATCGTCACGCAGATCCGGTCCTCAGGCAGATGCACCACATCCGCCGGGTTCACCCCGCGCAAACGCTCAAAGGTCCGCGCGCCGATCTTGGCCACCGCAGCACCATCGACAAAGTTGTCGATCGGAGAAACATCAACCGGCGCCCCGGCTTCCAACGCCCGCGCAAGGCTCGGCGCACCGGCGGGTTCGACGAATGTATAGTCGCAGGCATCCCCGAAATAGCTGACCACCCCCGAAGACAGCCCGCCGCCGCCCACCGGCAAGATTACCCGGTCGGGCACCCGGCCCAACTGCGCGGCAATCTCCACCGCGACCGAAGCCTGCCCCTCGATCACGTCGTCATCATCGAAGGGCGACAGAAAATGCGCCCCCTCCTCCCGACAGAAATCCTGCGCTGCGGCCAGCGTGGCGTCAAAATAATCCCCCACCAGCCGGATCTCGACATTCTTACCGCCGAACATGCGGGTCTTCTGCACCTTCTGCTGCGGCGTCGTCACCGGCATGAAGATCACGCCGCGCACCCCGAAATGACTACAAGCAAAAGCCACCCCCTGCGCATGGTTCCCGGCAGAGGCACAGACGAAAACCCCCTGCCCCGGGATCACCTTGCGCATCGCATTGAAGGCCCCGCGCAGCTTGTAGGAGCGCACCGGGCTCAGATCCTCGCGCTTCAACCAGATATCCGCGCCAAATCGCTCCGACAGATGTTCATTGCGCAAAAGCGGTGTCGCCGGGAACAATGCCCGCAGCGCCTCTGCCGCCGCCTGTGCTTTTCGTGCAAATTCATCCGCCATCTGTGCTCTCCTTGCTGCCGTTCGTCGATAGGCGCGCAGCCAGCATAGGTCAACGCGGGCTTCAATCTTGCCCGCGCCCGCGAAAACCGCTACCTCGCAGGGCGAACTTGAAAGGAAACCCGTCATGTCCGCGCCCAAGAAAGTCGTGCTTGCCTATTCCGGCGGCCTCGATACCTCGATCATCCTCAAATGGCTGCAAACCGAATATGGCTGCGAGGTGGTGACCTTCACCGCCGATCTCGGCCAAGGCGAAGAGCTGGAACCGGCCCGCAAAAAGGCCGAGATGATGGGCATCGCGCCTGAGAACATCTACATCGAAGACGTGCGTGAGGAATTCGTCCGCGACTTCGTCTTCCCAATGTTCCGCGCCAATGCGGTCTATGAAGGTCTCTACCTCCTCGGCACATCCATCGCCCGCCCGCTGATCTCTAAGCGTCTGGTCGAGATCGCCGAAGAAACCGGCGCCGATGCCGTCGCCCACGGCGCCACCGGCAAGGGCAACGATCAGGTCCGCTTCGAGCTGGCCGCCTATGCGCTGAACCCCGACATCAAGGTCATCGCCCCCTGGCGCGAATGGGACCTGTCGAGCCGCACCAAGCTTCTGGCCTTCGCCGAGCAGAACCAGATCCCAATCGCCAAGGACAAGCGCGGCGAAGCGCCCTTCTCGGTCGACGCCAACTTGCTGCACACCTCCTCCGAAGGTAAGGTGCTCGAAGACCCGGCGGTCGACGCGCCCGACTACGTCTACCAGCGCACCGTGAACCCCGAAGACGCCCCCGACACGCCCGAATACGTCGAGATTGGATTCGAGCGCGGCGATGCGGTCAGCATCAACGGCGAAGCCATGTCCCCCGCCACGATCCTCACCAAGCTCAACGAACTTGGCGGCAAACACGGCTGCGGCCGCCTCGATCTGGTCGAAGGCCGTTTCGTCGGCATGAAGTCCCGCGGCATCTACGAGACCCCGGGCGGCACTTTGCTCTTGGAAGCGCACCGCGGCATCGAATCCATTACCCTCGACCGCGGCGCCATGCACCTCAAGGACGAGCTGATGCCGAAATACGCCGAGCTTATCTACAACGGCTTCTGGTACAGCCCCGAACGGACCATGCTGCAAGCCGCCATCGACGCGAGCCAAACCCATGTCACCGGCACCGTGCGCCTCAAGCTCTACAAAGGCCATGTCCGCACCGTCGGTCGCTGGTCCGATCACAGCCTCTACTCCGAGGCCCATGTGACCTTCGAAGACGACGCTGGCGCCTACGACCAGAAAGACGCCGCAGGCTTCATCCAACTAAACGCCCTGCGCCTCAAACTCCTCGCCGCCCGCGACAAACGCAGCAAAGGCTGAAGCACGGGACCCCAATCCCCCTTCATCCTTTCTCAAATACCACGGGGGTCCGGGGGCAGCGCCCCCGGCGGCCAGCCCCAGATAGAAACGCAAAAGGCCCGGACGCTCCCGCCCGGGCCTTTCTCTGAGCCGCCTACCGGATCAATCGGCAGTGACAACCGTCATCACCAGCTCCCCATTCGGTTTGATCGGCCCGTCTTCCTTGGCGCCCAACGTATATTCGAACACGCCGGTTTTCATGCCACCATCTTCGGAATGCACCATCAACATTAGCATGTCGCCCGAAGCTACGTCCTCTTGCAGGATCGCGACGACATCCATGTTCTCACCCGCGCGCAGCGGCGCATAGCCGACCACGGGGCCGGGCTTCATGTCGGCGTCGGTGCGGTGCACAACCAGCCAGCCATTCTCGCCCGCCATCACCTTATCGGCAGTGACGACGCCATTCGATACATCCTGACCCGAGGCTTCGACCATGGCCATTGCATGGGCATCCGCCCATGCGCCACCGGCGATCATGGACAGGGCGATTGCGGTGCTTGCAAATTTTTTCATCTGGTTTTCCCTCCGTTTGAAATAGCACCGTAGTCACGACAGCCCCGCGAAATAGTTTCGCGGTCTTCAGGAATTTTTCAGACGTTCCGCAAACAGCCGCTCATAGTAGGGCATGGCGGCCTCCAGAACTTCCGCCTCTGCTCCTTTAAGCTCGGGCAGTTCCCCCTCCGGCCCCGCGAAACCGGTGCTGCGATGGATCGCCCCATACCAATGCGGCGCCCAAACCCCATCCTCGGCCCGCCGCCCGGCGGGCCAATGCAGCATCGCAGGATCAAAGGGCAAGTCGATGGCGGCGCAAAGCCTGCGCAGCATCCCCTCCGGATCCGCGCGGATATCACCGCTGTCGATGACAAGTCCGCCCAACCGTTCGAAGAGCATGACTTGCCGGTCAAATCCGATATCCGCCAAACGGGGCGCTTCGCGCTTTTCCGCATAGCTTGCGATCACCCGGGCGGGATGGCGGATCAGGTGGATGTTCATGCAATCCTCGGCCCAATCGAGCGGGAAACTGTCGATCATATGCTGCGCCATATGTTTCATATAAAGATGCCGGGTGCCGTCTTGCACAAAGCCAATAGGCACAAGCGCGGGGTCTTGCTCTTGCGCCGCCAGAACCGCGTCGCGCATTGGATGATCCAGCCCCGTCGCCTTGAGATAAGCCGCGTAGAACGGCTCATCCATCGAGGTGAAATCCGCACGCGCTCCGAAACTATACATCATCGCAGTGCTGAGATTGCGTGGCCCTGACCACATCGCAATACGCATGAAAGGCTTCTCCCATTGCCGTTTCACCCGGAACGCTAGAAAGAACGCGCCCGCGCGCCAAGTGGTAAATTGCCTTCACCAGAGCGTGACTTTCCCCGCCCCGGCCTTGCGCTATCTCCGCCCCAGCGGCAAGCCTAGGCCTGAGGAGGACCGAAATGTTCCAAAAATCAATGTTCAAACCCGCCATCCTGACCCTTGCGATCACTCTGGGCCTCGCCGCGCAGAACCGACCTGCGGCGGCAGCGGAGACCGAGGTGCTGACTGTAGCGGGCGGCTGCTTCTGGTGCGTCGAAGCCGATTTCGAATCCGTCAAAGGCGTGAAAGAGGCCATCTCGGGCTTTGCCGGGGGCCGCACCAAGAACCCGACCTACAAAGAAGTCACCGGCGGCAACACCGGCCATTACGAAGCGGTGCAGATCCAATTCGACCCGGATGTGGTCAGCCGCAAGACACTGCTTGATCTCTTCTTCCGCTCGATTGACCCAACAGATGCAGGCGGGCAATTCTGTGACCGGGGCGAAAGCTACCGGACCGCGATTTTCGCGGGCAGCCCCGCCCAGAAAAGCGCGGCAGAGGCTGCCAAGGCAGAAGCGCAGGCCGCCCTTGGGACCAAGGTCGTGACGCCGATCCTTGGCGATGCGCCCTTTTACCCGGCCGATGATTATCACCAGGACTACTACAAAAGCAGCGACCGGCTGGCGTTCAGCAGTGTCGGCGTGGCTGTGAAAAAATCGGTCGCCTACAAACGCTACCGCAAGGGCTGTGGCCGTGACGCCCGCGTGAAACAGCTTTGGGGCAGCGCGGCCCCCTTCGTGAAGTAACCGCGCTCCAAAAGCCTAGCTGCGAAAATCGTGATCCCGGATCTCTTTCAGATCGGGGATCACATCCGCCGTGCCATGACGCGTGACCATCAAGGCCCCGGCGCGCATGGCCAGTTCAATCGCCTGCGGCATGGTCATCCCCCGGTCCAACCCGGCCAGCAGATAGCCGGTGAAAGTATCGCCCGCGCCGGTCGTATCCACCGCATCGACTTGATAGGCGGGGAAGCTTTCGACCAGATGTGCCTTGTTAGAGACCCATTCACAGCCCCCCGCCCCCAGCGTCACCACGATGTCGTCGATCGGCAGCTGCCGCAGCTCGCCCCCCGTCGCGGCCCGTAGCTGCGCCGCCTCGACCTCGTTCAGCACCAATAGGTCGATCTGTTCGAGGATCGCCGTCACCGCATCCGCATCGAAAGGGGCTGCGGCATAGGCCAGTCGCAGGCCTAGAGTTTTCGCCGTTCGCGCCGCGAACCGCTGCCCGTTGGTTTCATTCTGCATCAACAGCCAATCGCCCGAGGAAGCCTCGCTCAGCGCGGCCCCGATCATCTCGTCGGTGATCTCGTGATTGGTGCCGGGGAAGATGACGATATTGTTCTCCCCCCCCAGATCGACGGCAATGTTGGCGTGACCGGTCACGCCCTCCATCAAGGTGATATGCGCCGTTTCGACCCCATATTCCAAAAGCCGTTCCAGCGCCCAACCGCCATCGGCGCCCAACGCGCCGACATGCATCACCCGCGTCCCGGCCCGGGCGGCGGCGACCGACATATTGGCCCCCTTCCCACCCAGCCCCTGCCGAAAATCACGGGCTGAAATGGTCTCTCCCGGTCCCGGCAGATGGGGCAGCAGATAGAAGTTATCCGCGTTGATAGAGCCGAGGTTCCAGATCATCAGCCCACCTTACAGGCCGCGAGAATGGCCATGTTAAGGATGTCATTCGCCGTCGAGGTGGAAGAGCAGATCTGAATCGACTTATCGAGGCCCGTAAGGATCGGCCCGATCACCGTCGCCCCCGCCATCTCCTGCATCAGCTTGACCGAGATGCTGGCCGAGTGCCGCGCTGGCACCACGAGGATGTTCGCAGGCCCCGTCAGCCGCGAGAACGGATAATTCGCCTGACTGGCCGCGTTCAGCGCCACGTCGACGGTCATCTCACCCTCATATTCGAAATCCACCCCGCGCTGATCCAACACCTCGGGCGCGAGGTGCATCTTCTCGGCGCGTTCCGACACGGGATAGCCGAAGGTCGAGAAGCTGACGAAGGCGACCCGAGGCTCCAGCCCAAGATGCCGCGCCACGCGCGCGCCGCTTTCGGCGATATTCGCCAGATCGTTCTCATCGGGCCATTCATGCACCAAGGTGTCGGCGATAAAGACGATGCGCCCCTTGTGCAGCAACGCGGTGATGCCCGCGGCCCCGGCCTCGGCATTGGCATCGAAGACGTGGTTGAGCCGCTCCAAGACATGCGCCGACTTGCGGGTCGCCCCGGTCACCAGACCGTCGCCATGACCATGCGCCAGCATCAGTGCGGCAAAGACATGGCGGTCGCGCGAGGCGAGGCGGTGGATGTCCTTGCGGTCGAACCCCTTGCGCTGCAAACGGCCATAAAGAAAGTCTTTGTAGGTCGCCAGATGCTGGGTGTTGGCGGCGTTCACCACCTCCAACTCGCGCACCGCGTCGGCCATGCCTGCTTCTTCGAGCTTGGCGCGCACGTCGTCCTCCCGGCCCACCACCAGCGCCTTGCCCAAGCCTGCGCGCTGGTACATGACCGCCGCGCGCAGCACCTTGGGATCGTCCCCCTCGGCAAAGATCATCCGCGCCTGATTGGCCCGGGCGCGGGCGTTGATGCCGCGCAGGATGCTCGCCGTCGGGTCCATCCGCGACTTCAGCCCGACCTCGTAGGCGTCCATGTCGATGATCGGGCGCCGCGCGGCCCCGGTGTCCATGCCCGCCTTGGCCACGGCGGGCGGAATGCGGTGGATGAGGCGCGGGTCGAAAGGCGTGGGAATGATGTAGTCGCGGCCAAAGCTCAGCGTGCGGCCATAGGCCAGCGCCACCTCGTCTGGCACATCCTCGCGCGCCAGTTGCGCCAGCGCATGGGCGCAGGCGATCTTCATCTCGTCGTTGATGGCCCGGGCATGGATGTCGAGCGCGCCGCGGAAAAGATAGGGAAAGCCCAGCACGTTGTTAACCTGGTTCGGGTAGTCCGAGCGCCCGGTGGCGACGATGGCGTCCATGCGGACCTCATGCGCCTCTTCGGGCGTGATCTCCGGGTCCGGGTTGGCCATGGCGAAGATCACCGGGTTGTCGGCCATCGAGGCCACCATCGCAGGCGTCACCGCCCCCTTGACCGAGACGCCGAGGAAGACATCCGCGCCCTTCATCGCCTCTTCGAGCGTGCGCAGTTCGGTATTGGCGGCATGGGCCGATTTCCACTGGTTCATGCCCTCGGTGCGACCCTGATAGATCACACCCTTGGTGTCGCACATGATGCAGTTGTCGTGTTTCGCGCCCATCGCCTTGAGCAGTTCCAAACAGGCGATGCCCGCCGCCCCCGCGCCGTTGAGCACAATCTTCACGTCCTCGATCTTCTTGCCCGAGAGGTGCAACGCGTTGATCAGCCCGGCGGCACAGATCACCGCCGTGCCGTGCTGGTCGTCGTGGAAGACGGGAATGTCCATCTCTTCCTTCAGGCGCTGCTCAATAATGAAACACTCGGGCGCCTTGATGTCTTCGAGGTTGATCCCGCCGAAGGTCGGCCCCATCAGCTTGCAGGCGTTGATGAAAGCCTCGGTGTCCTCGGTATCAAGCTCGATGTCGATGGAGTTCACATCCGCGAAGCGCTTGAACAGAACCGCCTTGCCTTCCATCACCGGTTTGGAGGCCAGCGCGCCGAGATTGCCAAGCCCCAACACCGCCGTCCCGTTTGAGATCACGGCGACCAGATTGCCCTTGTTGGTGTAGTCATAGGCTGTCTCGGGGCTTTCGGCGATGGCCTCACAAGGGACGGCCACACCTGGGGAATAGGCAAGGCTCAGGTCACGCTGTGTGGTCATCGGCACGGTGGCCGAGATCTCGAACTTGCCGGGTGTCGGTTCGAGGTGAAAGGCAAGCGCCTCTTCAGAGGTGATACGGTTCTTTCTCGTCACGACATTACCTTTCTTCTGCTTAGGGATCTTCTTAGCCACGATCCGAGTTCAGCACAACGCAAGCCCCACGTCAGTGCAAATCGCATGACAAAGACCGCCCAAGGCCCCGCACCCCCTTTCGCTGCGCCGGGGGGTTTTGTAGGGTCCGCGCGGCAACAGGGGGCAGCCGTGCAGACAGAAAAAGTAACGCCAATGATGGCGCAATATCTCGAGCTTAAAGCGGACCACGCGGATGCGTTGCTGTTCTACCGCATGGGCGATTTTTACGAGATGTTCTTTGACGATGCCATCGCCGCGGCAGAGGCGTTGGACATCGCGCTCACCAAACGCGGCAAGCATCAGGGCAAGGATATCGCCATGTGCGGCGTGCCGGTGCATGCCGCCGAAGGCTACCTGCTGACGCTGATCCGCAAGGGGTTTCGCGTCGCCGTCTGCGAGCAGATGGAAAGCCCCGCCGAGGCCAAGAAGCGCGGCTATAAATCGGTGGTGAAACGCGACGTGGTGCGGCTGGTGACGCCGGGCACGTTGACCGAGGAAAGCCTGCTTGAGGCGCGCCGGCATAACTACCTCGCCGCCTTTGCCGAGGTGCGCGATGCTTGTGCGATGGCTTGGGTCGATATCTCGACCGGTGCGTTTCACGTGATGCCGCTGGCCCAAGTCCGGTTGGGGCCGGAACTGGCGCGGCTATCGCCCTCGGAACTGATCGTCTCAGAGGCGAAAGAGACGGAATTGCACGAGGTTGTCTCTGATTTCGGGATCGCACTGACGGGTCTGGCCCGTTCGGCCTTTGACAGCACCAGTGCGGAAAAACGGGTCTGCGACCTGTTTGATATTGCAACGCTAGAGGCTTTCGGCAGCTTCACCCGCGCCGAAGTCTCCGCCATGGGAGCGGTAATAGAATACCTCACTATCACCCAACGCGGCAAGCTGCCCCTGCTCCGCCCGCCTCAGAAAGAGGCCGAGGCCCGCACCGTTCAGATTGACGCGGCAACGCGGCGCAATCTGGAACTGACGCACTCGCTGAACGGGGGCCGCGCCGGGTCTTTGCTGTCGATCATGGACAATACCGTCACCGCCGGGGGCGCGCGCCTGCTGGAGCGGCGGATCTCAAGCCCTTCGCGTGTTGTCGATGTGGTCACCTCCCGCGCCGATGCGGTCAGCTTTGCCTATGACAATGCCCGCGTTGCCGAAGACATTCGCCAACGTCTGCGCAATGTGCCGGACCTTGACCGGGCGCTGTCACGCCTCTCGCTCGACCGGGGTGGACCGCGCGACCTTGCCGCGATCCGCAATGGGTTGATCGAAGCCGAGGCTTTGCACCTAAGCCTGACACAACAGGATCTCCCCGACCTGCTTCGCGAAGCTGCGGAAGGGTTGCAGGGCCATGGAGATCTTATTGACCTGCTGGATCACGCGCTGGTGGCCGAGCCCCCGCTGATGGTGCGCGACGGCGGATTCATCGCCCCCGGCCATGACGCCGACCTCGACGCCGCGCGCGAGCTGCGCGACGAAGGCCGCAGCGTAATCGCGGGCATGCAGCAGCAGTTCGTCTCTGATACGGGGATTTCGTCGCTCAAGATCAAGCACAATAATGTGCTGGGATACTTCGTCGAATGCACCGCGGCCCATGCCGAGAAGATGCTGAACCCGCCGCTGTCAGAGACCTTTATCCACCGGCAGACCACGGCCAACCAAGTGCGCTTTACCACTGTCGAACTGTCCGAGTTGGAGACGAAAATCCTCAATGCGGGCAACCACGCGCAGGAGATCGAAAAGCGGCTCTACGAAAGCCTTCGGAGCGCAATTCTAGAGCATGCCGCAGAGATCGGACAAGCCTCTGCCGGGTTGGCCGAGGTCGATCTGGCCACCGGTCTGGCCGACCTCGCGCGGAGTGAGAATTGGACCCGCCCGCGCGTGGATATGTCCCGCGCCTTCGACATCCAAGGCGGGCGGCATCCGGTCGTGGAACGCGCTCTGACCCAGCAATCGGGCGAGCCTTTCATTGCCAATGACTGCGACTTAAGTGCCGAGGGTGAAGCCGCGAATATCTGGCTCCTGACCGGTCCGAACATGGCGGGTAAATCGACTTTCCTGCGCCAGAACGCGCTGATCGCTCTGATGGCGCAGATGGGCAGTTTCGTGCCCGCCACTTCGGCGCATATCGGCGTTGTCAGCCAGCTCTTCAGCCGCGTCGGTGCCTCGGACGATCTGGCGCGGGGCCGCTCGACCTTCATGGTCGAAATGGTCGAGACCGCCGCGATCTTGAACCAAGCCGATGACCGCGCGCTGGTGATCCTCGACGAGATCGGGCGCGGCACGGCCACCTACGACGGCCTCTCTATCGCTTGGGCCACGTTGGAACATCTGCACGACGTGAACCAGACCCGGGCACTTTTCGCCACCCATTACCACGAGATGACGGCACTGGCCGGCAAACTGCCGGGGGTCGACAATGCCACGGTGGCGGTCAAAGAATGGGAGGGTGAGGTCGTCTTCCTGCACGAAGTGCGCAAGGGCGCTGCGGACCGCTCTTATGGCGTGCAGGTGGCGCAACTGGCGGGCCTGCCCGCCCCGGTGATCGCCCGCGCCCGTGTGGTGCTGGAGGCACTGGAGAAAGGTGAGCGCGAAGGCGGCGCGACGCAAAAGACCCTGATCGACGATCTGCCGCTCTTCGCGGCTAGCCCGCCCCCGCAACCAGCCCCGGCGAAAACGTCGCCTGTTGAGGAAAAGCTGAAAGAGATCATTCCCGATGAACTCTCCCCGCGTGAAGCGCTTGAGCTGATCTACAAACTAAAAGAGGCGGCCAAGTCCTGACCGCCTCTTTCGAAAGTGACTGACTGCGCGCTTAGCTCGCCGGGGTCGAAGACACCCCAACCTGCGCCGGGCGCAGCAGACGGTCGTGCAGCATGAAGCCTTCGGCGGCGACCTGAATGATCTCGCCCGCCACGGTGCCGGGCACGGGCGCTTCGAACATCGCTTCGTGATGCTTGGGGTCGAACTTGTCGCCAACCTCGGGCGCGATCACTTCGATGCCGTGCTTTTTGAAGACGTTCAGAAGCTCGCGCATCGTCAGTTCCACACCTTCCAGAAGCGGGCCAAAGGCCTCTTTCTGCTCATCGGTGGTGGTTTCCAGCGCGCGTTTCATGTTGTCATAAACAGGCAGCATGTCACGGGCCAGCTTCGAGCCGCCATAGTTCTCGGCCTCGCGACGGTCCTTGTCGGAGCGTTTGCGCGCATTCTCGGCATCGGCGAGCGCGCGCATGAAACGGTCGCGGTACTGGTCACGTTCGGCGCGCAGTTCCTCTACCGCAAGGGCTTCTTCGTCGATCTCGGCCATGTCTTCGGCGTATTCTTCAGCTTCGGCGCTGTCGATCTCGTCCAAAAAGTCGTTTTCTTTCGGCTCTGCCATGTTCCACCTCTAGTTCCGGTCGGAAATCAGCTTTCCCACCAGTTGTGCCGTGTAGTTCACAATCGGCACGATACGTCCATAATTTAAGCGTGTCGGGCCAATGACACCCACGGCGCCGATCACCTTACGATCAGCGTTCATATAAGGGGAAACGACCAGAGAGGAACCCGAAAGTGAGAAAAGTTTGTTTTCCGAGCCGATAAAAATTCGCACACCGTCCCCATCTTCGGCCAGTTCGAGGAATTCGGCGATGTCCCGCTTGCGCTCAAGATCATCGAAAAGACTGCGGATACGGTCAAGGTCTTCGGCCTCCGCCTCTCCGCCCAGCAGATTCGACCGACCGCGCACGATCAAACGCTCGGAATGCTCCCCTTCCGCGTCCCACAGCACCGCACCGCTCTCGACAAGCTGCTGTGCCAGCACGTCGATCTCCTGACGGCGCTTAGAGATCTCCTGCTTGATGCTGCGCTGCAACTCGCTGAGGGTTTTGCCTTCGACGAAAGCATTCAGGAAATTCGCCGCCTCGCGCATCGAACTGGGTGTCTGCCCGGGTGGCGGCGTGAATAGCCGGTTCTCCACATGGCCGTCGGAGAAAACAAGCACCACCAAGGCTCTATCAGGCGAGAGAGAAACGAATTCGATATGTTTGATCGGCGCTTCATGCTTCGGCGTCAACACGAGCGACGCACCATGCGTGACGCCCGACAGGGCCGATCCGATCCGGTCCAACAGCCCGCCGACATCAGAGGAATTATTCCCCAGTGTCGCGTCGATCTTCTCCCGGTCAAGCTCTGTCGGATCGCCGATCTCGATCATCCCATCGACGAACATCCGGAGCCCTAGCTGTGTCGGAATGCGCCCGGCTGAAACATGAGGGCTATCCAACAGGCCCATATATTCGAGATCCTGCATTACATTGCGGATTGTCGCCGCCGAGACCTTTTCGCTGAAGTCCCGCGTCAAGGTGCGCGACCCAACCGGATCGCCACTTTCCAGATAGCCCTCGACCACCCGGCGAAACACTTCGCGGGATCGGTCATTCATGTCTTTCAGCAATTCAGGCGTGTTTTTCATCGGTGCTCGCTCTCTTGTCTAATAAAGGTACAAGCCGGGCAAACGTCAATCGGGGTTGCATCAAAGCCTTGTGGGGCGGTATCCCCGGGCAACATCAAAAAGGATATGTCATGCGTCCCTCTGGCCGGAAACTCGATGAAATGCGCGCCGTCTCGATCGAGACAGGTTTCACCAAACATGCCGAAGGGTCGGCCCTGATCAAGATGGGCGATACCCATGTGCTCTGCACCGCAACGATCGAAGACCGCGTGCCGCCCTTCATCAAAGGCTCAGGTCTGGGGTGGGTCACTGCGGAATATGGCATGCTGCCCCGCGCCACTAACACGCGGATGCGCCGCGAAGCCGCCTCCGGCAAACAAGGGGGTCGCACGGTCGAGATCCAGCGCCTAATCGGTCGTGCCCTACGGGCCGGGGTCGACCGCTCAGCCTTGGGCGAGCGTCAGATCACCGTCGATTGTGACGTGCTGCAAGCCGATGGCGGCACCCGCTGCGCGTCCATCACCGGCGGCTGGATCGCGCTGCGTCTCGCCGTGAACAAGCTGATGAAAGCGGGCGATGTCGTTTCTGACCCGCTGGTCGATCCGGTCGCGGCGGTAAGCTGCGGCATCTACGCAGGCCAGCCGGTGCTCGATCTCGACTACCCCGAGGATTCCGAGGCGGGCGTCGATGGCAACTTCATCATGACCGGATCCGGCAAGCTGATCGAAGTGCAGATGAGCGCCGAAGGCTCGACCTATACCCGCGACCAGATGAACCAGCTAATGGACCTGGCCGAGAAGGGCGTCGGCGAACTGGCCACCATCCAAAAATCGGTTACCGCATGACCCGCAAGTTCACCCAAAATCGCATTCTGATCGCCACCCATAACGCCGGCAAACTGGCTGAAATGCGCCAGCTCTTCGCCCCCCACGGGGTCGAGGTGGTGGGCGCGGCAGAGATGAACCTGCCCGAGCCGGAAGAGACCGAAACGACCTTCGTCGGCAACGCCCGGATCAAAGCGCATGCCGCCGCCAAGGCGACCGGCTTGCCCGCATTGGCCGACGATTCCGGCATCGAAGTCGAAGCGCTCGACAATGCACCAGGCGTCTATACCGCCGATTGGGCCGAAACAGAGAATGGCCGCGACTTCGTCATGGCCATGACCAAGACGCGCAATCTGCTAGAAGAAAAGAACGCCCCTCACCCCCGCCGCGCCCGTTTCTGCGCGACCCTAGTCTTGGCATGGCCCGACGGCCATGACGAGGTTTTCGCGGGCAAGGTGAACGGCACACTGGTTTGGCCGATGCGCGGCGAACAGGGTCACGGCTATGACCCGATGTTCCAACCTGACGGCCACGAGGCCACCTTTGCCGAAATGGACGCCGAGCAGAAAAACAGCATCAGCCACCGCGCCGATGCCTTTGCGAAACTGATTGCAGGCTGTTTTGGCTGAAGATTGGGAACAGGGCGGCTTCGGCCTCTATATCCATTGGCCATTTTGCGAGGCGAAATGTCCCTATTGCGACTTTAACAGCCACGTTAGCCGCCAGATCGACCAAGCAGCTTGGCGGGATGCCTATCTCGCCGAGCTTCAGCGCGCTGCGGATGAGACACCGGGGCGCGTGCTCAATGCCGTCTTTTTCGGCGGCGGCACGCCAAGTCTAATGGACCCCGATGTCGTCGCAGACATCATCAGCGCCATCCGGGGCCACTGGCCCACGGCAAACGATCTGGAAATCACCCTCGAAGCCAACCCCGGCTCAGTCGAAGCGGGCCGCTTTGCCGCCTACAGACAAGCCGGAGTGTCCCGCGTGTCGATGGGCATTCAGGCGCTGAACGATCCGGATCTCAAACGTTTGGGTCGTCTGCATACGGCAAAAGAAGCGATGACCGCCTTCGACATTGCCCGCAGTACCTTTGACCGCGTGAGCTTCGATCTAATCTATGGGCGGCAAGACCAATCCGCCACGGAATGGGAAGCCGAGTTAAAACAGGCTCTATCCCTCGCGATAGACCATATATCGCTCTATCAGCTCACGATCGAACAAGGCACCGCCTTTGGCGACCGTTACGCCCGCGGAAAACTTCGCGGCCTGCCTGACGAAGATCTCGGCGCGGATATGTTCACCCTGACCCAAGACATCTGCAATGACATGGGCATGCCTGCTTACGAGGTGTCAAACCACGCCCGGGATGGCGCCCAATCGCGTCACAACCTGATCTATTGGCGCTATGGGGACTATATCGGCATCGGCCCCGGCGCCCATGGGCGGCTGACGCTGGACGGGCAGAAATTCGCGACAGTTGCTTATAGCAATCCACAGCGGTGGCTCGACGGTGTCGCAAAAGGCGAAACGGAGAAACCCCGGACTGCCCTGAGCCGAAGCGAACAGGCGACCGAGTTTCTCCTGATGGGCCTGCGCCTAAAAGAAGGCGTCGACCTTAGCCGTTACGCCGATATTGCCGGGCATGACATCGACGAAAAGGCCGTCAATCACCTGCAAGACATCGGCATGGCAGCACGCGAGAAAGACAGGTTAATTGTTTCAGATCAAGGCGTTATGGTCCTAAACGCCGTGATCGAAACGCTTCTGCCTTAAGAGCCGCCTAGGAGGCGGCAGATCTCATCCAGCTGGTCAAGCGTGGTATAGTGCAACGTCACCTTACCCGCTTCCTGACCCGGTTTATGGTCCAAACTAACCTTCATACCGAGGTTGGCTGACAGATCGCCTTCAAGCGCCTGCGTATCGGCATCCTTCGCTGGGCGCTGCGAGAGACGCTCCTTATTTACCATATTACCACGCTCGCCGGCCTGATCTTTCTTAACCAAAGCCTCGGTCGCGCGGACGGAAAGGCCGCCTTTGATGACCTGCTGCGCCAGTTTCAGCGGATCCTTCGCCGGAATCAGCGCCCGCGCATGGCCCGCGCTCAGTTCATTCTGGCGCACCATCTCTTGCACCGGATCTGGCAGGTTCAGCAGACGCAATAGATTGGCAATATGGCTTCGGCTTTTCCCAAGGGCTTCGGCCATCTTCTCCTGAGTATGGCCGAACTTATCCATCAACTGACGATAACCCGCCGCTTCTTCGACCGAATTCAGATCTGCCCGCTGGATGTTCTCGATAATCGCGACTTCCAGCACTTCGACATCGGTGAACTCGCGCACGATCACCGGAAGGCTATGGACCTTCGCGATCTGCGAGGCCCGCCAGCGCCGCTCACCCGCGACGATCTCAAAATTGCCATCGGCCAAAGCGCGGACGATCAGAGGCTGAATGACCCCCTTTTCTTTGATTGAGGCCGCGAGATCATCAAGATGCTCTTGCTCAAACCGCTTACGAGGCTGATCCGGGTTCGGTTTAATTCGCTCGATCGGAACGAACTGCTCCGCCGCCGCGGCCCCCTTGGCGGCCACGCTCTCTGTCTCCGCTACGTCTGCCATCAGTGCCGAAAGCCCCCGGCCAAGGCCCCGTTTGCGCTCTTGTTTGTCTGCCATACTGCCACCTTATTAACCATTGTTTCTTGTCAGCTCCGCCGCTAAATCGCGGTAGGCTTGGGCCCCTTTCGATGTGGGATCATAACTCAAAACGGGCATGGCAAAGCTCGGCGCCTCGCTCACCCGAACATTGCGCGGAATCACGGTTTGGAACACCAGTTCACCAAGGTTCGCCCGCGCGTCATTCTCAACCTGTTGCGACAGATTATTGCGGCGATCATACATGGTCAGTAGAACGCCCTCAATCCGCAGGTCTTTATTCCCGCTTTGCCGGACCTCTCTTATCGTCAACATGAGCTGAGAAAGCCCTTCCAACGCAAAAAATTCGCTCTGCAAAGGCACCAGGACCGAATGCGCCGCGATCATCGCATTCACCGTCAATAGGTTGAGTGAAGGCGGGCAATCGATCAAGATATAGTCGAACTTGAACTGATCCATTTGCGTCTGCCGGAGTGCGTCGTGCAAAAGGAAACTTCTCTTTTCATTCGAAAAGAGTTCGATGTCCGCAGAGCTGAGGTCAACCGTCGCCGGAACGATGAGCAGCCCTTCCGTTTCGGTGCGTTGAATGACATCCTGCGGAAGGCTATCGTCCAGCAAGAGATCATATGTCGTAAATTCGCGATCTTCGACTTCGATACCAAGCCCCGTAGAGGCGTTGCCTTGCGGATCCAGATCAACCACCAGAATACGCTTCCCCGCTTCCGCAAGCGCAGCGGCCAGATTGATAGTCGTCGTCGTTTTACCAACGCCGCCCTTCTGGTTTGCAACCGCAATGATTTTCGGTCCAGCTGGACGAGAAAGGTCAGACACGGGCGATATCCTTAATCTTTAGAATGGCAGCGTCCGAATTGGTCTTGCTGGTTACCGTCTCTAGGTCGTAAGTCCAATCCTGCCGCGCCTCAAGGTCTTCACGTTGCCAGCTTTGACCTTTAGGGAAAAGTGCAATGCCTCCGCGTTTAAGATGCAACTTGGCGAACCCTAACAGCTTCGTCAGATCGGCTAAAGCGCGGGCAGATAGCACGTCTGCTTCGAGACATTCGAGTTCTTCGATTCTCTCGGTTTTCACCTTTGCCGCAAGATCAAGTTCTCGAATGGCCGTCCGCAGAAAAGCTGATTTCCTTTGATCACTTTCAACCATGACTACATCGAAATTGCGTTCTGCTTGATTGAGGATCGAAATAACAATGCCCGGGAAACCTCCGCCGCTACCTAGGTCTACCCATTTCCCTGGCCCTGGAACAAGCTCAAAGATTTGGACGGAATCTAGAATATGGCGAGACCAAAGGTCGTCCAAGCTGCTCTTGGAAACCAAGTTAATCTTCGGATTCCATTTCCTCACGATTTCGGCAAAGGCTTTCAGCTTTTCCAATGTTTCACGTGAAACATCGAGGTCATTTTCGATGCTCATGCTGACTTCTTTCCGGCCCCGCGCTTCACACGAGCAAGTATCAAAGTCAGCGCGGCTGGTGTCATTCCATCAATGCGAGCCGCCTGTGCCATTGTTTCCGGACGCGCGGAAGATACCTTCGACTTCAGCTCGTTAGAAAGGCCTGCAAGATCATCGAAGGAAAAATCAGACGGTATACGAACGTTCTCGTCTTTCTTAAGCACATCGATCTCTTTCTGTTGTCGAGCGATGTAGGTTGCGTAGAGCGCGTCCCGTTCAATCTGCCGACGTATCTCGAATGGAGTTTCTTCCAGGCTGCGATCAAGTGGCAGCAAATCTTCAAACTCCACATCGGGAAATGCGAGAACCTGATAGCCGCTACGCTTTGAACCATCTTGGTTGACTTTGATACCGGCGCTCGCAAGCTCTTTCGGCGTATACTCCGTACCTTCCAGCTTCGCTTTTGTCTCCTCTAGGGAGGAAACTTTCTTCTCGAAGCTATCTCGGCGCGCGTCAGAAATACAGCCTAATTGAATCGCCAAAGGAGTTAGCCGCTGATCCGCATTGTCTGCCCGTAGCGACAGGCGGAACTCGGCCCGAGATGTGAACATCCGGTAGGGTTCCGTAACGCCCCGGGTCGTCAGATCATCGACCATAACCCCAATATAGCTTTCGGAACGGGTAAATGTCACCGCATCCCGGCCTTGGGCGCTAAGGGCGGCATTCAAGCCTGCTACGAGTCCCTGCGCGGCCGCTTCCTCATAGCCCGTCGTACCATTGATCTGTCCGGCGAGATAGAGGCCGGGTACGGTACGGACCGAAAGCGTCGATGAGAGAGCGCGAGGATCGACGTAGTCGTATTCGATCGCGTAACCGGGTTGCAGAATAGTTGCGTTCTCAAGGCCTACCATGCTTCGGACATAAGCTTCCTGCACATCCGCCGGGAGGGAGGTCGAAATGCCGTTTGGATAGACGGTATGATCATCCGCGCCCTCGGGCTCGAGAAAAACCTGATGCGACTCTTTATCGGCAAAACGGACGACCTTATCTTCGATCGAAGGGCAATAGCGCGGGCCTACGCCATCGATATGCCCGCCATACATTGCGGACCTATCGAGATTCTCTCTGATGATCTGATGAGTTTTCTCGTTCGTATGGGTAATACCACAGGCGACCTGGGAGGCTGAAACCTTATCGGAGAGAAAGGAAAACAGGACGGGGTCATCGTCCCCGGGCTGCGCTTCCAATATATCCCAATTGATCGTGCGGCCATCCAGCCGAGGTGGTGTCCCCGTCTTTAGTCGGCCCATCGTGAGATTAAAGGAATCGATCCGTTCGGCCAGTTTAACCGACGCTTTATCGCCCATGCGGCCGCCTTCGTGCGATACGTCGCCGATATGAATGACACCACGGAGGAAGGTCCCCGTCGTAAGAACCACTGACGCCGATTTTATGGTCGTTCCGTCTGCCAAGACTACCCCGGTAACGACTTCGCCGTCCATCAGGAAGTCGGTAACCTCTCCTTCAATGATGTCGAGATTCGCTTGCGCCTCAATCTCGCGCAGCATCTCTTTCCGGTAAATTTTCCGATCTGCCTGAGCGCGGGGACCCTGAACGGCGGGGCCTTTTCGACGGTTTAGCAAGCGGAATTGGATACCGGCCCTATCGGCAACGCGGCCCATCACGCCGTCCATCGCGTCGATCTCTCGTACCAGATGGCCCTTCCCTAGTCCCCCGATCGCAGGATTACAGGACATGACACCGATCCCATCGCGGCTCATCGTGACGAGTGCTGTTTGTGCGCCAACCCGCGCCGACGCGTGGGCTGCTTCCGCGCCCGCGTGGCCACCACCGATCACGATCACATCAAAATGTTTCACGTGAAACACTCCATCATTTACCTACGCAAAAGCTGGTGAAAATCTCATCCAGCAGGTTCTCGACGTCTATGCGGCCCACTAGGGTTTCCAGCGCGCGGATCGCGAACCGAAGCTCCGCAGCAGCCAAATCATAGAAATTAGGTCCGCGAGTCAGGATAACATCTACTTCAGCCAAACACGAGACGGCTTGCTGCAAAGCGACGCGATGCCGCTCATGGGTTGCCAGTCCGATGCTCGAACTGCGTTCCGAGAGCGTAGATTGAATGCGGTCAATGAGTTCCGACACGCCCTGCCCGGTCTTCCCTGAGATACCGTTCGCTTCAATACCAACGAGATCTGCCTTGGGGTGGAGAACAATATCCTCTTCCTCTGGTGTAAGGGCCAAGGCCTCACCCGGCGCCGCGAGGAACACCCGCAGATCTGCCGCCCCGGCGCGTTCGATTGCGCGCTCGATCCCGATGGCTTCAACTTTATCTTCGCTCTCACGCAGACCCGCCGTATCCAACAGGGTGACCGGCAGCCCGCCGAGGTCCATTCGAACTTCGATGACATCGCGGGTAGTGCCCGCGATTTCAGAGGTGATCGCTGCGTCGCGTCCCGCTAGCGCATTCAAGAGCGTCGACTTGCCTGCATTTGGCGCACCGATGATCGCGACCTCGAAGCCGTTTCGAACCCGTTCGGCGACATAGGTGCCTTCCGCTTCGGCCTGCAATTCCTTGCCGACCTTCGAGAGCAGCGCCTCTACCTCGGGGGTGACATCGACAGGCACCTCTTCGTCCGCGAAGTCGATCGTGGCCTCCAAAAGCGCAGCGGCGCGTATCAAATCTTTCCGCCAATCTTCGACCCGTGCGCCGAGGTGGCCCGATAAAACGCGAATCGCTTGCTTTCGCTGTGCTTCTGTTTCGGCTTCGATGAGATCTGCCAGCCCTTCAACCTGCGCGAGATCCAGCTTTTCATTCTCTAGCGCACGGCGAGTGAACTCCCCCGCTTCGGCCATCCGAGTTTCGGGGAAGGTCGAGAGCAGGGAAAGCATCGCCCGAACCACGGCGATAGAACCATGCAATTGAAGCTCGACCACATCCTCGCCAGTGAAGGAGTTTGGCCCGGGGAAGCTCAGGACCAAAGCTTGGTCGATAACCTCTCCGCCCGTGCCGCGGAGGTTTCGCAACACGCTTTCGCGTCCTTCAGGACGTTTGCCGGAAATCTCCTGCGCGATCGCGAAGGACTGTGGGCCGGAAATGCGGATCACCGCAACCCCGGCACGGCCCGGCGCTGACGCTTGGGCGAATATCGTGTCCATATTTCACTAACCTATTGTTATTACGAAATAACTCAGGTGTTCATGGAGTCGAAGAAGTCAGAATTCGACTTAGTTTGCTTTAGCTTGCCGAGCAGGAATTCGATGGCATCGGTGGTGCCCATCGGGTTGAGGATGCGGCGCAGCACGAAGGTTTTCTGCAGGTCCACTTTGTCGACCAGAAGGTCCTCTTTCCGGGTGCCGGACTTGAGGATGTCGATCGCCGGGAAGACGCGTTTGTCGGCGATCTTGCGGTCCAGCACGATCTCGGAGTTGCCGGTGCCTTTGAACTCTTCAAAGATCACTTCGTCCATGCGGCTGCCGGTGTCGATCAGCGCGGTGGCGATAATGGTGAGCGAGCCGCCCTCTTCGATGTTCCGCGCGGCCCCGAAGAAACGCTTCGGCCGTTGCAGGGCATTAGCGTCGACACCACCGGTCAGGACCTTGCCAGAGGACGGCACCACGGTGTTGAAGGCGCGGCCCAGACGGGTGATCGAATCGAGCAGGATGACAACGTCGCGCTTGTGCTCGACGAGGCGCTTGGCCTTTTCGATAACCATCTCGGAAACGGCGACGTGGCGCGTGGCGGGCTCGTCGAAGGTGGAGGAGACGACCTCCCCCTTCACTGACCGCTGCATGTCGGTGACTTCCTCGGGCCGTTCGTCGATCAGCAGGACGATCAGGTAGCACTCCGGGTGGTTCTTTTCGATGCTGTTGGCGATGTTCTGCAGCAGCACGGTCTTACCGGTGCGCGGCGGGGCCACGATCAGCGAGCGCTGGCCCTTACCGATGGGTGAGACCAGATCGATGATCCGCGCGGAGCGGTCCTTGATCGTAGGGTCATCAACCTCCATCGTCAGACGCTCGTCGGGGTAAAGCGGCGTGAGGTTCTCGAAGGCAACCTTGTGGCGCGCCTTCTCGGGCGCCTCGAAGTTGATCTTGGTGACCTCGGTCAGCGCGAAATAGCGTTCGGTGTCATCGGGCGCCTTGATCAGCCCCTCGATAGTGTCCCCGGTGCGCAGCGACCATTTGCGGATCATGTCGGGCGAGACGTAGATGTCATCGGGGCCCGGCAGGTAGTTCGCCTCCGGCGAACGCAGGAAGCCGAATCCGTCCTGCAGCACTTCCAACACGCCGTCGCCCGAGATCTCCCAACCGTCATCCGCGCGTTCGCGGAGAATCTGGAACATCATCTCGCCTTTACGCATGGTCGAGGCGTTCTCGATCTCCAGCTCTTCGGCCATGGCGAGCAGGTTTTTCGGCGTCTGCGCCTTGAGATCAGCGAGGTTCAGCGTTTCGGTTGTCATGGAGCATCCTGTTCAGCCGCAGCAGAATGCGGGCTGGTCGATCATTTGAATGTGGCAAGCAGAAACCGCCCCGGACGGGACAGTGGCGCAGATATAGGCGGCAGCGCGGCTTGAGTCAATTGCCTCAGAATTTCACGACCACCGAGAAGACGATCACGATCATCAGCAGCGTCGGCACTTCGTTTAAAAGCCGGAACTGACGGCCCGTGACGGTACTGCAGCCGCTTTCGACGGATTTGACCTGTTTTTTCAGCCAAACATGGAAAACCGTCATGGCGATGACACTGGCCCCCTTGGTCCATGGCCAGATCATCGTCCAATCCACGATTCCGGGCGTCAGAACGAGGGCGAGGCCGAAAACCCATGTCGCCATCATCGCGGGCCGCATGATGAACTGAGCGAGCTTGAATTCCATCATCGCGAAAGTCTCGTGCATCCGCCCGGCGGAGCCCGCCTGTTCGACATGATGCACGAAGAGGCGCGGCAGGTAGAAGAGCGCCGCCATCCAACTGATGACCGACACGATATGGAGCGCTTTGATCCATGGATAAGCGAGGCTGAGAAGATCGAACATGGGGAAGGCTCCGGTGTGCGTGCTTCTTTCTTAATAAATAAGAAAAGAGAAAAGATGTAGTTGATTGTAGGGCGCCTGAATCCTGTGGATTAATGATTTATACCGCCGCTTATCAACAGGTGAACAAACTTCGCGGCCCCCTGTGGATAAGCCGGCCCCGATTCGAGAATGTCGAACTTTCTCAAGATCTTGCTCGCGTATTTTCCGGGGGACAAAATGTATCAAAGCGGGGATAACCGGTGAAGTCTCGTGGTTATACGCACAAGCGGCTTATCCCTATTCATCGGGGTGGGAATCGGCGACAAAAACCGCGACTCGGGGCGAGATCTGCGGGCTTGTGCTGTCAACTTTTATCTCGCAGAACAAATCCTCAAGATTTGCGCCAGATCATCACAGGGTTATCCACATGCCGCAGAAAATCATCCTCGCCTCCGGCTCGGAGATCCGGGCGCAGCTTTTGGCGCAGGCCGCGATCCCGCATGAAGTGATCCCAGCCAAGATTGACGAAGAGATGATAACCGCCGCGCTGCGGGCCGAAGAGGCCAAGCCGCGCGACCTCGCCGATACCTTGGCTGAGATGAAAGCCCGCAAAGTGAGCGAGCGGCACCCCGGCGCGCTGGTTCTTGGCTGCGATCAGGTTTTGCAACATCGCGGAGAGATGCTGCACAAGCCGCATGATCGGGACGAGGCGATTGCGCAGCTTCACCGGCTGCGCGGGGATCGGCATTCGTTGCTCTCTGCCGCCGTGCTTTATGAAGACGGTGAACCGCTCTGGCGGCACGTCGGTCAGGTGCGGCTGCGCATGCGTGAGGCCAGCGACGCCTATATAGAAGACTACGTCGCGCGAAACTGGGAGAGCATTCGCCACGCGGTGGGCTGCTACAAGCTCGAAGAGGAAGGCGTGCGGCTCTTCACCCAGATTGAGGGGGATTACTTTCACGTCCTCGGTATGCCATTTCTTGAACTGCTGAATTACCTGACGCTGCGCGGAGACCTCACGACATGAGCCTGCCCAAAATCCCCCTCGCCGGTGTGATCGGATCGCCCATCGCGCATTCCAAATCCCCGCAGTTGCATCGCCATTGGCTGGAGACCTATGGCATCGCCGGTCATTACGTGCCGCTTGATGTCGCGCCCGACGATCTGGAAGAGGTGCTGAGAACGTTGCCCAAGATGGGTTTTGTCGGGGTGAACCTGACGATCCCCCATAAAGAAGCGGTGATGGAGATCGCGGATCTTATCACCGACCGTGCCACTCTGATCGGCGCGGCCAATACGTTGATCTTTCGCGCCGATGGCAAGATTCATGCGGATAATACGGATGGCTACGGCTTCATCGAAAACCTCAAGGCCGGTGCGCCGGATTGGGATCCGAAGGCCGGACCGGCGGCGGTCTTGGGCGCGGGGGGCGCCGCGCGGGCGGTTGTCTCGTCGCTTTTGGATGCTGGCGTGCCTGAGATCTGCCTGTCAAACCGCACCCGCGTCCGGGCAGAGCAGTTGCAGCGCGATTTCGGCGGCCGGGTCAAAGTCGTCGATTGGGTGCAAGCGGGCAATATGATCGATCACGCCAGTTTGTTGGTGAACACCACATCGCTTGGCATGATCGGCAAAGGCGCCTTGCGGGTGCCTCTGGATGGGCTGCGCTCCGGCACGGTGGTGACGGATCTCGTCTATGCCCCGCTGCGCACCCATCTGCTTGAAACGGCTGAGGATATGGGCTGCGTCACGGTCGACGGGCTGGGCATGTTGTTGCATCAGGCGGTCCCGGCGTTCGAGCGTTGGTTCGGCCAGCGGCCCGAGGTCGACCGCGCCACGCGAACGGCGGTGCTGCGCTGATGTTTCACCTCGGGCTCACCGGCTCCATCGGCATGGGCAAATCGACCACGGCAAAGATGTTTGCCGAGGAAGGCTGCGCCGTTTGGGACGCCGACGCGGCGGTGCACCGGCTTTATGCCCCGGGCGGGGCTGCCGCGGCGCCGATGCAGACGGCTTTCCCGGAGGCCATCGAGGGCGATGGCGTCTCTCGTGCCGCATTGAAAGAGATCATCGCCGCCGATCCGACCGCCCTGCCCCGGATTGAGGCCATCGTGCATCCGCTGGTGGCCAAAGACCGGGCGACGTTTCTGGCGCAGGCGGATAGCGACATCGCCGTGCTCGACATCCCGCTGCTGTTCGAAACCGGCGGCGAGGCTGCGATGGACGCCGTGGCCTGCGTGACGATCCCGGCAGAGGTGCAACGCGAGCGCGTACTGGCGCGTGGCACGATGACGGAGGCGCAATTCGACGCCATCCGCGCCAAGCAAATGCCCGCCGAAGAGAAGTGCGCCCGCTCGGACTATGTGATAGTGACCGACACGCTCGACCATGCCCGCGCGCAGGTGCGGGCGGTGATCCGCGACATCAGGGAAAGACTGCGCCATGCGTGAAATCGTGCTCGATACCGAAACCACCGGCTTTGACCCCGAAAGCGGCGACCGCATCGTCGAGATCGGCGCGGTCGAGTTGATGAACCATATGGCCACGGGCGAGACCTATCACCAATACATCAATCCCGAACGCTCCATGCCCGAGGAAGCCTTTCAGGTGCACGGGCTGGGCGATGACTTTTTGCGCGACAAGCCCAAGTTCGCGCAGATCGGGCGGCAGTTTCTCGACTTTATCGGCGATTCCAAGCTGATCATCCACAACGCCGCCTTCGACATCAAATTCCTGAACGCCGAACTGCGCTGGATGGGCCTGCCGCAAATCCCGTGGGAACAGGCGCTCGACACGCTTGAGATCGCGCGCAAACGCTTTCCGGGCTCACCCGCTTCGCTCGACGCTCTGTGCCGCCGCTTCGGCATCGACAACACCTCGCGGACGCTGCACGGCGCTCTGCTCGACAGTGAGATCTTGGCCGAAGTCTATCTGGAACTGATTGGGGGGCGGCAGCCGGATTTCGCGCTGTCCTCGGCGCCGGAGCGCAAGACGGGCGAGCCAGAGACGCGCTGGACCCCGAAACCGCGGCCCACGCCCCTGCCCTCGCGTCTGACAGAGGCCGAAGCCGCCGCCCATGCCGAATTTGTCGGCAAACTGGGCGACGACGCGCTGTGGAAACAGCTTGGCTGACGCTTAGGCGTCGGCTTTTGGCGGGTTTTCGGCCTGACGGCGTGCCACTTCGTTGCGATAGAGCGATAGGAAGTCGATGTTCTCAAGGTTCAGCGGCGGGAAGCCACCGTCACGCGTCACGTCGCTGACGATGCGGCGCAGGAAGGGGAAGATCATGCGCGGGCATTCGATCAGCAGATAGGGGTGCATCTGCTCTTCCGGCACGTTTTCGACTTGGAAGATACCGACATAGTCGATTTCCAGCACGAAAAGCGTCGCGTCGCCGTCTTTCGCCTTGGAGGTGATGTTCAGCTTGATCGCGGTCTCATACTGGTTGTCGCCCGAACGCTTTTTGGCGTCGAGGTTGACCTGAACCTGCACGTCGGGCTGTACATCCGCCGGGGCACCCTTTTGCGCCATGATGTTCTCGAACGACATGTCGCGGATGAACTGGCCCATCACGCGCATCTGCGGCTGCTTAGGTTGTGCGGTTTCGTTTTCTGCCATTTTCTGTGTCCTGTTGTGGTGAATTTCTTAAATCTACCCGGACTTAACAGGTCGGCACGGGCCGCTCAATCCTTAGTCCAGCCCGAGGGGCCCCTGGTCTGGCGCGGCTGTTCGGGAATTTCGTGAAAATCCCCGTCGATCACATCACCGCGCGGATCGCCGCGGCGTTGCGGCCCGGGCCGCGGCCCCATGCCGCCGGGGGTGCCAAAGCTTTGGACCTTCACCCGGTCGCGGATCGCGCGATAGGCGGCGGCGCGAAAGCGCGGCACCAGAAAGGCAAAGCCAACAGCATCGGTGAAGAACCCCGGCGTCAGCAGCAGCGCGCCGGAAAACAGGATCATCGCGCCATGCACCAAAGGCTCGGTCGGGTCGCGCAGATCATTGAAGGAACTGCGCAACTGCCCAAGCGCAAGCGCACCCTGAGACCGCACCAACCATGTGCCCAAAATGGCGGTCGAAACCACCACGGCCAGCGTCCAGCCAAGGCCGATGGCGCCACCGACTTGGATGAAAAGCGTGATCTCGATCAGAGGCACGGCGATAAATGCGATCAATAGCCACATGCGGCGGAGTCCTTTCGCTGGGGGCAGAGTGGACTTGCCCCGGTCGAACACCTACATAAGAGCTTAACTCGCATGTTTCCATGCCACCCCTGAATGAGGTTTCGATGAATTCTCCCCTGATACAGCTTCTGGTGCTTGCCGGTATCGCCGTATTCCTGATCCTGCGGCTGAAAAACGTGCTTGGCACGCGTGAGGGTTTTGAAAAGCCCCCGGTCACCGATCAAACGCCAACCGCCCGCAGCGGCCCCGCGTTCGAAGTGATCGAAGGTGGTCCGGATCTCGATATCACCGACCACGTTCCCGAAGACAGCCCCTCGGGCAAGGCCTTGGCCGAGATGAAGCGGGTCGAGCCGTCCTTTGGTGTCAGCGATTTCCTGCAAGGCGCGCGCGGCGCTTATGAGATGATCGTCATGGGCTATGAGCGGGGCGATTTGGCCGAAATTCAGCCGTTTCTGGCTGATGACGTCTATGAAAGCTTTGTTGACGGCGTCGCCGCGCGGGAGGACCAAGGTCTGACGATCGAGGCGACTTTCATCGGCGTGCGCGAGATGGAACTGATCGACGCCAAGATGGACGAGACCACGAAAGAAGCCGAACTCACCATCCGCTTCGTCGGCGAGCTGACCTCGGAGGTTCGCAACCGCGAGGGCGAGGTTGTCGAGGGCAGCAGCAAAGAAATCAAACGCCAAAAAGATACATGGGTTTTTGCCCGTGTCATGGGCTCGGATGATCCGAATTGGCTGTTGGTTTCCACAGACGGGTAGCGCGTGTGCTTGGCGCACTGGCGCTGTTGGGCGGTGTGTCGATGAACACGCCGTCCGCAGCAGAGGTGCATTATACCGTCATGGATTTCGACCAGCTTGAGGGCTGGGCCGAAGATGACCACGCCGCCGCCTTTGAGGTTTTCACCAGTACCTGCGGCGACATGAAAGACGTCGATTGGCGCGCGCTCTGTAAGCTGGCCAAGGATGGCCCCGACCCGCGGCAGTTTTTCGAATTGTTCTTTCGCCCCGTTCTGATGGAAGACGGCAAAGACGCGCTTTTCACTGGGTATTTCGAACCTGAGTTGGATGGTGATCTCTACCCCTCTGCCCGATTTCAATATCCCATCTACGCCATGCCCCCCGAGGCCGAGCAGATCCGCCCCTGGCTCACTAGACGCGAGATCCTAGATGGCGACGTGATGCGCGACCGCGGGCTTGAGATCGCTTGGGTCGATGACCCGGTTGAGCTTTTCTTTCTGCAAATTCAGGGTTCTGGCCGTATTCGCCTGCCCGATGGCAGCTATCTGCGGGTGGGCTATCGCGGCGCGAATGGTCATGATTACCGCTCGGTCGGGGTCGAATTGGTGCGGCGCGGGGTCTATGAGGCGCATCAGGTCAGCGCCGATGTCATCAAGAACTGGGTGCGTCGCAACCCCGAAGATGGCCGGGAACTGCTCTATCACAATCCCTCTTACGTATTCTTCCGCGAGGTCAGCCGCGTGCCCGCCGACAAGGGGCCGCTGGGGGCGATGAACCGATCCATCACCGCCATGCGCAGCATCGCGGTGGACCCGTCGCACGTGCCGCTCGGCGCGCCGGTCTGGATTGAGAAAGACGGGAAGAAACCCCTGCGCCGTCTGATGGTCGCGCAGGATACAGGCTCGGCCATTAAGGGCGCGCAGCGTGCGGATGTTTTCTTTGGCACCGGTGACAAAGCGGGCCGCGCGGCGGGCCGTCTGCGTGATCCGGGGCGGATGATGGTCTTGATGCCCATCCAACGCGCCTATGCTTTCCTGCCGGAGAGCGCGATATGAAACGGCGCCGCTTGAACGAAGACGATCTCGAACTTTGGCGCCGGGTGACCGAGCGGACCGAGAAGCTGGAGTTAAATAAGCTGTTCACGCCCGAGATCGACGCCCCCGCCCCTGCCCCGCCGCAGGTTCGGCGCGCCAAGATCGCCCTGCAGGGCAACAAGCCGCAGCCCAACATGAAAAAGCGCAGCAATGACCTGCGCCCGACGTTGGCCGAACAGATGAAAGCTGCGCCGGTTCAGATGGACCACAAGGCTTACGGAAAGCTCAAACGTGGCAAGCTGCGGCCCGAGGGCCGGATCGACCTACATGGCATGACCCTCGACCGGGCGCATCCGGCGCTCAATGGTTTCATCATGGATGCCCATGCCCGGGGTAAAAGGTTGGTGCTGGTGATCACCGGTAAGGGCAAGCGGCGCGACGACGGTGGCCCGATCCCCGTGCGCGACGGGGTGTTGCGCCATCAGGTTCCGCAATGGCTGTCGATGCCCCCGCTTAGCAGCCTCGTGCTTCAGATCGCGCAGGCCCATGTCAGCCACGGCGGCGGCGGGGCCTATTACGTTTACCTACGGCGCAACCGCTAGCCGCGCAGCAGCGGTTTGTAGTGCGCAATAGCCCATGCGGCCAAACCAGCCGCCAGCAGATAGTAAAGCGCAATTGGCAACATTTGCTGCGGGAAATCGACGCCCAAGTCGATAAACAGCCCCGTCACCCCCGGCCCGATGGCCGAGCCAAAGACCATCAGCGCGGCGGCGACCGCTTTAATCGACCCCACATGACGGGTGCCGAAATACTCGGCCCAAAAGGCCGCCGGGGCGGTGGATTGCATGCCTTGCCCCATGCCGAAAATCAGCAAACCGATCCCGGCCATCCAGAGCGTGTCGGCATAGGCCAGCACTGCGAATGACAGGGCAAAGGGCAGCATCATCACCGGCACCACGCGGCTGACGCCAAAGCGGTCAATCGCCCATCCCGAGAGGAAGGTCGAAGCCACGGCAGAGAGCGTATAGACCGGCATCAACGCCACGAATTCGACCAAGACCCAGCCCTTCACTCGGGTCAGATGCACCTGCTGAAAGAACAGAGCGGTGCCCCATGCGGCGGGGCCGATGGCCAGCGGAATGATCATCCAGAACAGGCCCGAGCGGAACATCTCTGCCCGGGTCCAATGTCGCCCTTTCATGCCCGCGCGCTGTGCCTGATCCGCCATGCTTTGCGGAGTGCGCTCTTGCCGCAGCAGCATCAGGATCACGGGGATCGTCAGCAACACCAGCACGGCGGCCAGCACCCAAAGGCTGCGCCAGTGAAAGCTGGCGAAAAGCGCCACGAAGATCACCGGCAAAAATGCCTGACCAGCGGCGAAACCCATCGAGGATAGGGAAAGCGCTTTGCCGCGTGAGGCTTCGAACCAGCGCACCATGGCGACCTGCCCAAGCTGAGACATCATCCCCTGCCCGGTCAGCCGCAAGGCGTAGATGACAAAGATCAGCGCAATCCAATTCGGCACCGCTGCCATCGCCAGACAAGCCCCCGCCAGCGCCAGCATCACGCCAAGGGCCAGCACCCGCACGCGAAAGCGGTCCGTCAGCACCCCGGCCCAGACCATGGTGATGGCCGAAAACGTCGTGCCGATGGTATAGATGCCGCCCCATTGGCCGTCGCTTAGGCCAAAGTCGCCCTTCACCGCCCCCGCAAAGAGCGAGATGAAATAGGTTTGCCCATAGGACGAGGTGAAGGTCAGCAGGAAACCGGCCAGTAGAAACAGCCAGTTGCGCTGCAGAAATGAGAGGTATTCCATGCCCCTTTCATCGCCGGGGCATGGAGGAAAGGAAAGCCCTAAAGAACGTAGCGGCTGAGATCGGTGGAGCGGGTCAGTTCGCCAAGGTTCTTTTCAACGAAATCGGCATCGACGGTGATCTCTTGCCCCGAGCGATCAGGCGCGTCGAAGGAGACTTCTTCGAAGACCCGTTCCATCACCGTGTAAAGCCGCCGCGCGCCAATATTCTCGACCGAGGTGTTGACCTCTGCCGCGATCTTGGCCAGCGCCGCGATGCCCTCTTCGGTGAAGGTCACGGTCAGTTCCTCGGTCCCCATCAGGGCGGTGTACTGCCGCGTCAGCGCATTGTCGGTTTCGGTCAGGATGCGGACAAAATCATCCTCGGTCAGCGCCCGCAGTTCGACGCGGATCGGCAGACGTCCCTGCAATTCGGGCAAAAGGTCCGAAGGCTTGGCGATATGGAACGCGCCCGAGGCGATGAAGAGGATATGGTCGGTCTTCACCGGGCCATATTTCGTCGAAACGACGGTGCCTTCGATCAGCGGCAGCAGGTCGCGCTGCACCCCTTCGCGGGAAACATCGCCACCGCGCGCGTCAGAACGGGCGCAGACCTTGTCGATCTCATCAAGGAAAACGATGCCGTTCTGCTCGACCGCTTCAATGGCGGCGCGGTTGACGGCTTCGTCGTCGAGCAGCTTGTCGGCCTCTTCGCCCACCAGCACGTCATAGCTATCGGCCACGGCCATGCGTTTTTTGGTGGTGCGGCCCCCCATGGCTTTGCCGAAAATATCGCCGAGGTTCATCATCCCCATGCCTTGCTGGCCGGGAATGTCCATCATCGGGAAGGGGCTGGAGGTATCGGCGACCTCAAGCTCGATCATCGTGTCGTCGAGTTCGCCTGCGCGGAGCTTCTTGCGGAACATCTCGCGCGTGCCGTCGCGGGCATCGGTGCCGGCGATGGCGTCGATGACACGATCCTCAGCGGCTTGTTCGGCCTTAGCTTTAACGTCTTCGCGCATGAACTCGCGGGTCATGGCGATAGAGCTGTCCACGAGATCGCGGATGATCTGTTCCACGTCGCGGCCAACATAGCCGACTTCCGTGAATTTCGTCGCCTCAATTTTAATGAAGGGCGCGCGGGCGAGCTTCGCCAAGCGGCGGCTGATCTCGGTCTTGCCGACGCCGGTGGGGCCGATCATCAGGATGTTCTTTGGGTAGACTTCGTCGCGCAGGTCATCGCTCAATTGCTTGCGGCGCCAGCGGTTTCGCAGGGCCACCGCCACGGCGCGTTTGGCGTCGTTCTGGCCGATGATATAGCGGTCCAGTTCGGATACGATCTCGCGGGGGGTCAGGTCGGTCATGCGGTGATTTTCTCCACGGTGAGTTTGCCGTTGGTGTAGACGCAGATGTCAGCGGCGATCGCCATGGCATCACGGGCAATGGTTTCGGCGTCCCGGTTGCTGTCCATCATGCCGCGCGCGGCGGCGAGGGCATAGTTCCCGCCCGATCCGATGGCGGCGACCTCATGCTCCGGCTCCAGCACATCGCCCGCGCCGGTGATGACCAGCAGGTCTTTCCCGTCGGTGACGATCAGCATCGCTTCGAGCTTTTGCAGGTATTTATCGGTGCGCCAGTCCTTGGCCAATTCGACACTGGCACGGGCCAATTGACCCGGTGTCGCTTCCAGTTTGGCCTCCAGCCGTTCCAGCAGGGTAAAGGCATCCGCGGTGGAGCCCGCGAACCCCGCCACCACGTCATAGCCGCCGGGGCTGAGCTTGCGCACCTTGCGCGCGGTGCCTTTGATCACGGTCTGGCCGAGGCTGACCTGTCCGTCACCGGCAATCACCACTTCGCCGCCTTTTTTGACGCCAATGATCGTGGTCCCGTGCCAACCGGGGAAATCGTCGTTCTGTGCCATGGGGCCTCCTGTCGCTTGGCGCTCTATATGGCCCCCGTGGCAGGGCAGGACAAGGGCAGCGCCGGTTGCGCGTGGGGCAGGGCTGCCGTTCGTGATGCGGGGGCACGCTTGCGGTGATGTGGCCAGAGGCTTTGCCCAAATGAAAAGGGCGCCCCGAAGGACGCCCGTTTTCGTAACTCAATGCCTAAGGCGTTAACCTTAGATGGATTCTTCGATCCAGCTTTGCAGGGCCGCCTTCGGGCGCGCGCCGGCGAGGTTGGACACGACCTGACCGTCCTTGAAGATGAACAGCGCCGGGATACCGCGCACGCCGACTTGGGCGGGCGAGTTCGGGTTTTCGTCGACGTTGACTTTGACGATCTTCACGCGACCGTTCATTTCATCCGACAGCTCTTCCAGCGAAGGGCCAATCTGTTTGCACGGGCCGCACCATTCGGCCCAGAAATCGACCAGAACCGGAATGTCCGAATTTTTGACTTCGGCGTCGAAAGTGTCGTCGGTGACTGCGACGGTTGCCATGATGCTCTCCTGACAGGAATGGGTTGAGGCCTGAACCTATGAATGCGCGGCAGTGGCGTCAAGATATGGCAGGGCACGCAGGGCATTTGTCACGATATCGTTGGGTAACACCATAAGCGCGGGGGTCGCGGTCCATAGAATGGCCGTCTCGATCCGCCGATCCGGGTAGATCTGGCGCAGCATATGAGCATAGGCCCCCATCTGGCGCAGCAGCCCGTCGGGGCAGGCCTCAGCCGTGCCGGGGACCACGCGGTTGGTCTTGAAATCGACAGCAAGGATGCGATCCTCGGCGATCACCAAACGGTCGATCGTGCCATGCAGGCGCTGGTCTCCGAGGCTGCCGGTCACGGGCACTTCGGCGAGGGTTGTCTCAGCGAACAGCGGGGCGAGGGCAGGGGTGTTCAGCACCGCTTCCGCCTCATCTTCCGCGCGGGCGATCATCTCGGCGGGGTGTGTGCGGGCCAACCGCTCTAGAAAGACTTCCCGGGCATCCGCGCCCATCAGTGGCAGATGTTCCAGCAACTCATGAACCAGCGTGCCATAGCTCAACGCAGTGTCCATATCGAGCCCGGCCTCACCCGCAAGCGCCTTGGCTCCGCCGAGATCCGAGGGCGACAGGGTCTTGTCCTCTCCCTTGGGGGAGGGGGCGGGGCGGGCGAAAACAGGGTCTAACCTGGGCGTTGTGACGGTTTTCTCTGGCGTCTCTATGATGTCGAGCGCATCCCAATCGCCCTGTTGATAGCGCAGCGTGCCATCGTCGCCCAAAGGCTCGGCCCGGAGCCGGGCCAGAGCGGCTGCGGTGATTTGATACCAAGAGGATTCATCTTTCGACAATTCCCCCGCCGCTGCCACGATCAGCCATTTTTCGGCCCGCGTCATGGCGACATAGAACAGGCGAAGTCGCTCTTGCAGCGCGGCCTCTTTCATCTCGTCCAGCCGGACGCGCATGGGCTGGGGCATGTCATCCGCCGGGGCTTTCCAGACGGGGGTGCCGTCAACGGTGATGATCTCATCCTTGATCGTCACATCGCGCCGCCCGGTGTCGGGCAGGATCACGATTGGCGCTTCCAGACCCTTGGCCCCGTGCACCGTCATCACCCGGATCTGGTTCGACGCGCTGTCGATCTGGCGTTTGATTTCCAGATCATCGGTCTGCATCCATTGCAAGAACCCGGTCAGGCTGGGCACCGTGCCGCGCTCGTAAGACAGCGCTTGGCTCAGCATCGCGTTGATCCCATCCTCGGCCTCTGGCCCCAACCGTGCCAGCAGTTTGCGGCGCCCATCGTGGCGGGTGAGGATGCGTTCGACCAGATCGTAGGGGCGTAGGTAATCGACCTGCCCGCGCAGGTCGCGCAGCACGGCGAGGGTGGCGGCGTGGGCCTCGGTCTGGTTGCGCAGCGCTTGCCAGAGGTGATCCTCCTTACGGTAATGGGCGAGGGTGAAAAGCTCTTGTTCCGACCAGCCGAAAAGTGGCGATTTCAGCGCGGTGGCTAGCGATAGATCGTCGTCCGGCGTTGCAAGGAACGACAGGATCGCCGCCAGATCGCGCACCGCCAGTTCGGCCCCAACCTTGAGCCTGTCGGCCCCGGCGATGGGCAATTCCGCCGCCTTGCAAGCGCGGATGATCTCGGAAAAGAGGGCCGAGCGGCGCTGCACGAGGATTAGAAAATCCCCCGGTTGGATGCGCCGCCGCGCTAACCCGCCCTTGCTGTCATCGGGGAGGTAATGCTCCTCGGTCGTCAACTCCTTGATGCGGCGCGCGATGCGTTCGGCCAGTTGCACCGTGTGATGCCGCGCGCTGCGTCGGTCGACGGGATCGGTCCAATCGCCTTCTTCGTCAGGGCCTGCCTTTTCGATGAAGGGCCAAAGATCGACGCGGCCGGGCAGGCGATCTTTGAAGGCCATATGGCCGTCATTGGTAAAGCCGGTCTGGATCGCGGGGTCGAAAACCCCATCGACCGCTTGCAAAATCGCCGAAGAGGAGCGGAAGGAATAGGCGAGGCTGCGGCGCTGGAAAAACTGCCCGGCCTCACCGATCTTTTGTTCGAATGTCGTGCCTTTGCGGTCCAGCTCTTCGGGGTCCGCGCCTTGGAAAGAGTAGATCGATTGCTTCTTATCGCCCACGACGAAGAGGGTGCGATCCACCTCGTTACGCGCCCCGGCGCCGGAGTAAAATTCATCCGTCAGCCGTTCGATCACGTCCCATTGCCGGGGCGAGGTGTCCTGCGCCTCGTCGACAAGGATATGGTCGATGCCGCCGTCGATGCGGAACAGCACCCAAGCGGCCACGGCCTTGTCGGTCAGCAATGCGCGGGCTTTGAGGATCAGATCGTCAAAGTCGAGCCAGCCGCGTTTTTGTTTCTCATCCGCGTAGCGTTCAAGAAAGCGGGCCGCGAAACGGTGCAGCACATAGGATTTGCGCGCCGCCTTTAGCGCCAGCCGCGCTTCGCGGGCATCTTCGACGCGTTGCATCAATTGCTCAAGCTGCGGCATCTGGTCGGCGATAACCTTTTGCGTCGGCTTGGTCGGGAAACTGCCGATCTTGGCGGTGAAGGGCGCCTTGGCGCCGCTGCCGGTCAGGAGGATGTTTTCAAGCTGGTGCAGGGCGGACAGATCATAGCGGTCGATCTCTTGCAGCGCCGCGCCCGCCTTGCCGTCATTGCCGCCTTTCGCCAGCAGATAGGGGATGATCTCGGCCATCATCGCCGCTTCGCTGCCAAGGAAAACCGAGGCCGCGATCTTGTCTTCGGTCAGGTCTTCGGGCTGGGCGAAAAGCGCTAGGATCTCGGCCCAAGAGCGGGGCGTGCTGAAGGCATCACGCTGGCCCACGATGCTGCGGGTGAGGCTGGCGAAATCTTCGCCCGTGTAGTGCCGCGCAATCTCGGCGACCAGCGGGGCGTCTTCGCCTTCGGCCATCTCATCGACGATCTCGGCCCGCAGCAGATCGGCGGCGCGGTCTTCGATCTCGGTGAATTGCGGGCTGACCTGCGCCTCCAGCGGGAAGCGGCGCAGAAGGGCCGCGCAGAAAGAGTGGATGGTCTGAATTTTCAGCCCGCCGGGCGTCTCGATCGCGCGGGCAAAAAGGGTGCGGGCATTGCGCAGTTGCTCGGGTGTCAATTCGCCCTGAACGCCAAGATCGGCCAAGGCGCTGCGCAGTGCCGCGTCCTTCAGCATGGCCCATTCGCCCAAACGTTTGAACAAGCGGTTCTGCATCTCCGAGGCGGCGGCCTTGGTATAGGTCAGGCAAAGGATGTGCTGCGGCTCCACGTCGTCGAGCAGCAGCCGTGCCACGCGGTCGGTCAGCACGCGGGTCTTGCCAGAGCCCGCGTTGGCGGTCAGCCAGGTGGAGGCATCGGGCCGCGCCGCTTCGATCTGGGCGCGGGTGGCATCGTTGAAATCACGCATCATTCCAGATCCTCCGGTCGGGCGGGGCTGGTGCCATCCCATTCCCCGAACCGCGCCAATTGGTCAAAGTTTCCGGCAAAGGCATCGCTTTGCACCATCCGCCGCGCGGTAAAGCCCTGACCCTCATCGAGGTAGCGCGAGAGCAGCGCGTGCAGACCGGCCAGCACCTCTTGCGGGTTTTCCTCCTCCAGCGGGGCGGGGACTTCGACGGGTTTCGACCCTAGACCGATAAAGGCGGCATGGGCCACATGGGCCACGCCCACCTCGGGAAAACCGCCCCGTTCGACCATCGCCGCTTCGATCAAGAGTTGCTTGTCGAACAGCCGCTGCTCCTTTTTGCCGGGCGGGGTGCCGGTTTTGTAGTCGTAGATCAGCACATCGCCGTCATCGGTCTGGTCGATCCGGTCGGCAAAGCCGCTGAGGGTAAAGCCGAGGTCGGCAAAGGTGTAGCTGCCCCGCGCGCCCTGTTCAAAAGCGACGGGGCTAGAGAACTCGGCGCGTTGGCTTTCGCGGGCGATGAACCAATCGGCGATCCGGTCGATACGGGCCAGCCACATGGCGCGGGCGGCGGGCCAGGGGGCTTCTTCCTCCAGCACCTCGGCGGCCACTTGCATCAGCGTGTCGCGGGTCAACCGCGCAGGATCGCGGGCCACCAGTTTGACGAAATCCTCCATGATGCGGTGCAGGACGATGCCGCGCACCGGCGCATCCGGCGATTGCACCAGCGGGTTGATCGGACGCAGTTTCAGGCTGTGTTTGGCATAGATCGCGTAAGGATCGCGGATCAGCGTCTTGATCTCGGTTACCGACAGTTTGCGGGGGCGCGCCGCGCGCGGCGGGCGGGGCGAGGGGCGCGTGGCCGGGGCGGTGCGCTCCACCGCTTCCAAGGCGCGCACCTGATCCAGCCAGTGGTTGCCACGCTGCTGCATGGCCTTCCACGCCTCCGGCCCGCCGGTGTCGCCCAAGCCGCCCAACAGGTTGCCCAAGCGGTTCAGCCAGCGTGATGGCACCATCTCGGCCTCGTCCGAGCGGATCGCGCGGGTGATCCAAACCTCGGGGCTGGCGATGGCCTGTTGATAGTCATGCGCCGACAGGCCGATACGCCGTTCGGGCAGCAGCAGCCCGGCCTTCTCGCGCATCTGACGGTTGAGCCATGGATCGGGCGGCGGCGCTTCGGGCCATGTGCCTTCGTTCAGACCGCCGAGGATGACCAGCTCGGCCCCCTGCACCCGCGCCTCCATCGTGCCCCAGATCATGATATCGGGATGCGGGGTATCGGCCTCGCGCACCTCTTCTTGGGCCAAGAGCGCGCCCAAGAGATCGGCATAATCGGCGGCGTTCATCGCCCCGCCGTGGGGGGCATGTTCCGTGAGGTTCGCCATCACCGCCTCGGCCGCGATGCCCGCGCCTTGCTGCCAAAGCAGGTGGTCGGGATCGGCGGATTGCCCGGCGGCGATCCTTTCGGCCAGCGCCAGATGCGCGGCGACGCATTCGGGCAGGGGCCGCTCTCCGGGGGTGTCGTGGCCGGGAAAAACCTCGCCCAGCCAAGCGACCCAATTGCGGAACCCGCTGGGGTCTTCCATCCGTTTCGCGGCGCGCTCTGCAATCTCGGCCAAGCCTTCGGCGTCGGGGTAGGGCAGCCCATGGCGGCGGATCTCATCCTCCAAGCGCTGGGTATAGAGCTGGTGGAAATTCCGCCCCGCGCCGCTGTGGGTCAGCGGGTGTTTCAGCAGGGTCAGCAGCGCTTCGGCATCCAGTTTTCGGACAAACAGCGCCGCCACATGGCGTAAGAACCGCCCCGGCGGGGAGAGTTGCAGCGGCATCCCGGCGCTGTCGTCGGGCAGAATGCCCCACCGGTCGAGCGCTGCGGTGACCTGCCGGGTGAGCATCCGGTCGGGGGTGATCAAGGCGGCCTTCACGCCTTCCTCGGCAGCTTGGCGCAGGCGCAGCGCGATGGCCAAAGCCTCGACCCGGGGGGTGGGTGCTTCGATCAGGGTAATGTCAGCGGTGGCACCTTGCAGGTCTTCCAGCTTCGGCCCTTCGTTCAGCCAAGCATGGGTGACGGGCGCAGGCCGAAGCGAGAGCGACACCAGCTTGTTGCGGGCGGTGGATACCGGAGGCATCTCGCACCACGGCGCGACCGCGCCACGCGCCACGCCGAGCATGTTCATCAGCTTGCGGAAGCGGTATTGTGGGTGATCCTCGGCCAGAAGCGCCTGATCCAACTCGTTCCAAACGGCGGTCGGCATCTCGAAATCGAACCCCGGCAGGATGATCGCGCCTTGCGGCAGGCGGGCCACGGCCTCCATCAGCAGCGCCGTGGTCCCGCGCGACCCGGTGGAGCCAGCAAGGATCACAGGATGCTGCGGCGGGCTGTCCTGCCAGCGGGCGATGATCCGGGAGACCAACTGCCGCCGACGTGCCTCGGCATCCGGGCGGGTGGTGGTTTGGCCGAGATAATCATGTGCAATGGCAAGGAACCGCTGCGCCCGCTCCCAATGGGCGGAGAGGTGGCCGACATCCAGCCCGGCCACCGTTTCGGGCGAGACCCCTTCGCCCTGCATCTCGTCGATCAGCCCCGCAAGACTGTCCGACAGCGCATAAAGCGAAGCGCGCGGCGCGAGATCCGGCGCGGCATCCAGCAAGTGCGACACCAGTTGAATGAGTTCCAACCGCCGTTGCAGCGGCGGTGTCGGCGCGGGCAGCGCAATACCGGGGGCCAATGCATCAAGGTCGGTGATCAGCCGGATGCGCGGTAGAAACCCCGCCGGGCCCGCATCGAAATCATGGCGCAACCGGCGGGCCATGCGGTTGGTGTTGACCAGCAGTTCGACACGGGCCATCGCCTCGGGCGGGCCATTTTCCAACCGGTCGCAAAGCCCGCGCACCAGTCCGCGCGGAAAGTCGACACCGGGGGCAAGGCCAAAGACGCGGGGGCTGTCCTGAGGCTCAAACATCGGCACCTGCCAATAGGCTTTCGGCAAGGGGAATGCCGCCCGGGTGCCCCACATCGCACCAGCGCCCGGGATAGGGCAGGCCAAAGAGCGTTTCGCGCTTAAGCATCATGTCCCACAACAGGTTGAGCGAGAATGCCTTGGCGTCGATATCGGCCAGCAGGTCGGTCTTGATGATCTGCACCCCGCCATAGACCTCACCCGGCCCGCGTTGCAGGCGGCCATCCGCGGCGCGGGTAAAGTCGCCCGTGCCGCCATGGCCAAGGGTGTTCTCCAACGGCACGGTCATCAAAAGCGCGTCCATCCGTGCCGGATCCCATGCGTTGCGGAGCATTTCGAGCGGGTTCGCCCCGGCCCAGATCGCGTCACTGTTCATGGTGAAAACGGGGCCCGTCCCCAACAGCGGCAACGCGTTGCGCAGCCCGCCGCCGGTGTCGAGAATCTGGGGCGTTTCGATCACCGTTTGTACATCCTGTGCTTTCAGATGTGCCTCTAACTGGTCGGGCAGGTAGTGCAGGTTCGCCACGATCCGCGCAGGCGTAATCCCGCGGGCAAGGTCGAGCGCATGGTCAATCAAGGGGCGCCCGGCGACCGGCACCATGGGCTTGGGCTGGTTCTGGGTGAGATGTTTCATACGCGTGCCGAACCCGGCCGCGAACATCATGATGGCGTCGGGATTGTCGCGCATTGGCTTTTCAGTTGCTCCAGAAATTCGGGGGTCGGCGGGGGCAGCACGCCTGCGATTGCCTCCGCCGCATCGGCAAGCGCGGGATGGCGCAGGTTATGTTGCAGATGCTGCCAGACGCGGGGGATTAGATCGACGTAATGCGGTTTGCCATCGCGCAGACAGAGGCGCGCAAAGATGCCCAAGATGCGCAGATTGCGCTGGGCGCCAAGCAGTGCATAGGCGCGGCGGAAGGGGGGGGCCGCCTGTCCGGTTTGGGCAAGGTAATCGTCGATGATCTGCGCCTCCACCGCCCGGGGCACATCGCGGCGGGCGTCTTGGAGGATCGAGACGAGATCATAGGCCGGGTGGCCGAGCAGCGCGTCTTGAAAATCCAGCAAACCGACCCGCGCCGCCCCTTCGCGCTCTGGCAGCCAGAGCAGGTTCTCGGCATGATAATCGCGCAGGATCACGACCTTTGGGCTGTCATCCAGCGCAGCGGCGAGGGGGTGGAAAGCCTCAGCAAAAGCGGCGTTTGCCTCTCGTCCACCCGCGGGTGCGTAGTAGTCGAAGGCGGGGGCTGCCATATCCGTCAGCCAATCGGCATCGCAAATCGGCAGTTCCGGCAGGGGGGCGGCGTGCAGTTTCACCAGCACGTCGGCGGCGGCGCGGTAGAGGGGGAGTTCCCGAGCCGGATCCGCGGCCATGAGCCGCGCAAAGAGGTCATCGCCGAGGTCTTCGATCAGCAGCAGACCGTTGTCATTGTCCGCATGATAAATCTCGGGCGCGCTGAGGCCACAGTCTGCCAGATGCGCGGCGACATGACGGAAGGGTCGCACGTCTTCACCGCGTTCCGGTGGGGCGTCCATCAGGATGGCCCGCGCTCCATTCGCTTTGCGCAACCGGTCATACCGCCGGTTGGAGGCATCGCCTGCCAGCAGCTTGCGGGAGGCTTCGGCCCAGCCCGCGGTTTGCAAAAAACCTTTGATCAATGCGGCGCGTTCGGTCATTTGCGCCACGCCGCCAGCTTCTCGGCCCAATCGCCGCCGGACCATTCTGCGGTCAGCCTGCGGCTGTCTTCTTCGGTGCCGGGGCTAAGGCTGATCTCTAGGGCATCGGCTGGGGCGAGCGGGCCCAGCCGATCCGGCCATTCCACCAAACAGATCGCATCGTGAAAGGCGTCGATCAGCCCGAGCTCCTCAATCTCATGGGTGGAGGTCAGCCGGTAGAGATCGGCGTGCCAGATCGCGCTGCTTGCCGTGTCGTAGGTCTGCACCAAGGTGAAGGTGGGCGAGGGGATATCCTCGGGGTGGTCGAGCAATTCGGTGATCAGCGCGCGGGCGAAATGGGTCTTGCCCGCGCCGACATCGCCGCTGAGCAGGATGACATCGCCGGGAGACAGGCGGCGGGCCAGTTGCCGGGCGCGCCCAGCGGTGTCATAGGGGCCGCTGAGCAGGAGGGAAAGGGTATCGTCGGACATGCCCCATGCTTAGCGTCCCGACGCGCAGCCGCAAGATTAAAGCGGCTGGGAGTGACCTAGTTGGAGGGTTGCCGCCGGTCGGCCGCCGAAGGAGCGTTAGTAGGCTCCGACCGGTCCGCGCCGACGGGGATCGGACAAAAGCGTATGAGCGTGGCACCCGATGCGATGGCCGAGACCTCGCAAGAAAGCGGCGCGCCCTGATGCGGGTAGATGGGCATGTTCCAGCCCGCGCGGTCGCCCCTGCCCATGACGAATTCCACAACATCGGGCCAGAGTGGATTGGCCGCCGACATTTCCTGCCAGACCCGGATCGCATCGTTGATGGTGATCTCGGCAAAGCTTTTGTCCGGGTCCTGTTTCCACCGGGCGCGATAGGCGGCGTTGCAAAAGGTCAGCACGCCGGAGGCGGAGAAGACGGCGAAACCATCTTCGAGCGTGTCGAGCAGGCTTTGGCTCTGTTCAAGTTCGGCCCGAAAATTGCGGGTCAGGGTCACCTCGGCGGTGATGTCTTCGATCAGGAAAGCGGTGGCGCCATCGGGGTGGGGCCGGCCCCGGATGCTGTAGGTCTGGCCGTTCTCCAGCGACCAAGTCTCTTGATAGCGGCCATCGGTTGCGGCGGCGATAACTTCGGCGATTTCGTGACGCCAATTCTTGTAATTCTTCGGCTCCGGCATGCGGCGGCTTTCGCGCAATTGGTCGAAGAAAGAGACAATCGTAGGCCGGGCGCTGAGAAATGGGGCAGGCAGATCGGTCAGGTCGACCAGCGCGGGGTTAAACAGGGCCAATTGCCCGTTGCGGTCAAAAATCGCGAGCCCGATGGACAGATGCGCAAAGGTTTTGGCGAGGGTTTGGACAAAGTTGCGCTGCGCCTCTTCGGCGGCGACCACGGCATTGATGCAGGTGGCGTGGTAGACCTGCACATTATCCTCGGTCGTGGTGGTGAGCGCGTACCAATCGGGCTTTTCCCCATCGCTACGCCGCAAGCAGACGCGGTTGGGATGGTCGGGCGAGGGGGTGCTGAACAAGGCGGCGCCGCCGCAGTCCGGGTCGGGTTGGACTTTGCGTTTCAAGGCCCCGTAGGCCCGGTTGTGCCAGATGATACGCCCGCTCGCGTCGGTCTGCCACGCGGGGTTCGGGCTGGTTTCGCTGGCCCGGCGCAGTGCGGCGAGTTTCTGAAACGTCCCTTCCGTGATCTCTTCGGTCGCGCGGGTCTGGGGCAGGTGCAGCCAGCAGAGCGCGTCGCGCCATGTGATGCGCAGCTCTGACGGGCTGTCGCCATCCTCTGCCCTAAGGGTCAACTTGCCGGTGGCCCCATGCCGGGGCGTGCGGGGAAATTCGGGAAACCGCGACAGCAGCGCATCGCGAATATCTTCCCACTGGTGATAGCCGGGTGCGAGGGCAAAGCGGGTCAGCGCGTCGTTGGAGCCATGAACCAACTGGCCCTCTTCGAACAGCAGGCTCATATCATCGATGCCGGGGGGTGCCGCCGCCGGTCGCCCCGCAGCCGCGCCGAGCCACCAAAGAGCGGCCAGCGCGGTGACGGAGGCGGCGGCAAGCACGATGATGACATCCGGCAATGCCACGACGGAGACCCCTTTCGGCAAATGCGACGCCCTATTTTGAGCCCCAATGGTTAACGGTGGGTTAACAAACGCGCCAATCCCGCCCTCAAGCCGTCAGACGCTGGTTCTCGCCCATCACGCTGTCATCGGGGCCAAGGTCCAGCAGGCGGCGTGGCCAGACGACTTCGACCACAGCACCGCTGCCAGCGGGGGGCAGCCCGCGCAGCCAACCGCTGTCCGATCCATTGGCAAAGCGCAACCGCGCGCCGGAGCGTTCGAGGAAGGTCTTGGCGATGAACAGCCCCAGCCCCATGCCCTCATATTCAGGCCGCGCCGTCTCGTTCGATGCACCTCCTCGGCGGCGCAAAAACGGGTCGCCGATGCGGCCCAGATGCTGCGGCGGGAAGCCCGGCCCGTTGTCGATGATCCGCACCGAGATATCCTCGGCGGACCATTCGGTTTCGATCCAAACCGTGGTTTCGGCAAAATCCACGGCGTTCTGCACCAGATTGCGCAGCCCGTGGATGATCTCGGGCTTGCGCGGGATCGTCGGGGCGCGGGCCGGGTCTCGGGCCATCGGATTGTCGGAAAAAATCACCGTCTTGCCGCGCTCCAGATGCGGCTCGGCGGCCTCTTTCACCACGGCGGTCAGCTGCGCGCGCTGCATGTGCAGATCGTCTTTCCCGATGCGGCCCATGTCGCGCAGGATATCCCGGCAGCGGTCGGCCTGATCGCGGATCAGCGCTGCGTCTTCTGCCAGATCGGGACGGTCTTCCAGATCGCCCAGCAGCTCGGTGCTGGCCAATTTGATCGTGGCAAGCGGCGTTCCCAATTCATGGGCGGCGGCGGCAACGACGCCGCTGAGGTCCGAGAGCTTCTGCTCCCGTGCCAGCACCATCTGCGTGGCCGATAGTGCGTCGGCCATGGAGTGGACCTCGGTCGTAACGCGCCGGGAATAGGCACTGGTAAAGACGATGGCGATCAGCAGCGCCGCCCAATGGCCAAAGACGAAGATGCCGGGCTGTCGCAGCACATCGCCTGATTGCGTCACCAACGGCAGATGCCACAGCGCCAGCACCGAGGCCGCGATAATCGCGGTGCCGCCCAGAACCAGTGTCGAGCGCAGGCTGAGCGCGGTGGCCGAGATCGTCACCGGTGCCAGCAGCAGAAGTGCAAAGGGATTGTGTAGCCCGCCGGTCAGCGCCAAAAGCGCGGTAAGTTGCAGCAGGTCGAAGAGCACCATGGCGAGGTTCTCGCGCTCGGACAGGCGTTTGTTCTGCGGAAAGACGAAGGCCGCGACGAGGTTGCCCACCACCGAGGCCCCGATCGTCAGATAACAAAGGCCAAAAGCCAGTTGCAGCCCAAGCGCCCATTGCGCCACGGTGACGGCGGTCAACTGTCCGGCGATGGCGAACCAGCGCAGCAGGATCATCGTGCGCAGGCGGATCCAACTGGCGCGGGTGCGCCCATCGAGGGGCCGGATATTTGCCTGCGTCATCTTAGCCCCATCACTTTATTGCGTCTTGCATCACCTGCCATCTAGCGTAGGTCTGCGGCGAAACACGATCAAGACCGGCCAGCACGGCGGAGGACTGACATGAAACGAATGATTGCATTTGGCGCAGCTGGGGTTGCGGCGGTATTTCTGGCCGGGACGGCTTTCATGGTGCTGCGGGGCGAGGACGATCCCTATGCCACCTGCCGGTCGAGCCAAGTGGCGGGCGGTGATATCGGCGGGCCGTTCGAGCTGGTCAACAGCGCGGGCGAAACCGTGACCGATGCCGATGTCATCAAAGAGCCAGCCTTGCTTTATTTCGGCTATACTTCCTGCCCCGATGTCTGCCCGCTGGACGTGGACCGCAACGCGGCAGCGACCGAAATTCTGGATGAGCGCGGCCAGAGCATCACGCCGGTCTTCATCACCGTTGACCCTGCGCGCGACACGCCAGAAGTGGTCGGTGATTTTGCCGAGGTGATGCACCCGCGTATGGTCGGGCTGACCGGCTCGCCCGAGCAAATCAAAGCCGCCAGCCAAGCCTACCGCACCTATTACAAAGTGCACCCCGAAGACGAGAATGGCGAATACCTCGTCGATCACTCGACCTTCAGCTATCTGGTCATGCCCGAAGAAGGCGTTGTCGACTTTTTTCGCCGCGAAGTACGGCCCGAAGAGATGGCCGACAGCATCGGTTGTTTTCTGGATCAACGCTGAAATTGACCCGCCGCCTTGGCCGCCCCATATTAGCCTTTGAGAGGGGATGTTGATGCAAGATATTTCTGACTTAGGCGCGGACCGCAGCTTGCTTTTGGTCGATGACGATGAGCCGTTTCTGCGCCGCTTGGCCAAGGCGATGGAGAAACGCGGCTTTGAGGTGGAAACCGCAGGGTCCGTCGCGGCGGGCAAAGCCATCGCCACAGCGCGCCCCCCGGCCTTTGCCGTGGTCGATCTGCGGCTTCAGGATGGCAATGGGCTCGACGTGGTCGAAGTGCTGCGCGACAAACGCGCCGATGCGCGGGTCGTCGTGCTGACGGGCTATGGTGCGATTGCCACGGCAGTGGCGGCGGTGAAATCCGGGGCGACGGATTACCTGTCTAAACCCGCTGACGCCAATGACATTGTGAATGCGCTTTTGGCCACTGGAGGGGACCTGCCCGAACCACCGGAAAACCCGATGAGCGCGGACCGCGTACGGTGGGAGCATATCCAAAGGGTCTATGAGCTTTGTGACCGCAACGTCTCGGAAACTGCGCGGCGGTTGAACATGCACCGGCGGACCTTGCAGCGCATCTTGGCAAAACGCTCGCCGCGCTAAAGCTCGAACCGTTTCCAGATTTTATCAACGCGGGTGCCATCGGCCAATGTGCAGTTTGGCAGCCGTTTGAAATCCTCGAAGCCGCGGCTTTGGTAATAGGCCAGCCCGCCCTGATTGTCGGCGCGGATGATGGCATGGATATGGGCATAGCCCAAGTCACGCGCGGCCCGCTTTGTCTGTTCGAACAGGGCCGAGCCGATGCCGAACCCCGTCTCTCCCAACCGTACGAAAGTTGCGACGTCCACACCGCCTTCGGGCAGGTCAGGGTGGGGTTCGATGTACTGAAAGCCTTTGATCTCACCGCGCCCATCTTCCGCCAGATACCACGCGCTGTCGGGCGCGGCCATCCAACCTTGCAACTCGCGCGGGGTGACGGGGCTGACCATGGCGGTGGTGCCGCCCTTGGCGATGATCGCGTTCAGCAATTCGGCCAAGGCGCGGGTATCGAGCGCCCCGGCGCGGCGGATGTGGATCACGCCATTTCGCGCAGCAGCGCTGCGTGGCGTTCGGTGAACTCGGCCCGTACCTCGACCGGCGGGCGGAGCAGGATGCTCAGCCCTTCCATCAGCGCCGCATCGGGGCGGCCAAAGAAACGGGTCGCCTCGGCCTCGGAAAAGCCGGCGATCTGGCTGGCCTCCATCCAAGCGCTGACGCGGTCGGCTTTCTTGATCTGCTGCTTGACCCGCACGGGCAAGCTGGCGGGGAGGCCAAAGCGGACATGCACGGCAGTGGTCAACCGTTCATCCAAAGCGCGATAATCCGGCCCGACGGCGGCCTTCACGGGTGAGATCATGTCGCCGATCACATATTCCGGCGCATCATGCAGCAACGCGGCGAGGCGCCATTTCGCAGGCGCACGGGGGGCGATGCGGGCGAAAATCGTTTCCACCAGCAGCGAATGTTCGGCCACCGAATAGGCATAGTCGCCCCGTGTCTGCCCGTTCCAGCGTGCGACAAAGGCCAGACCATGGGCGATGTCTTCGATCTCGACATCGACCGGCGTGGGGTCGAGCAGATCGAGCCGCCGACCTGACAGCATCCTTTGCCATGCGCGTGGTTTCTGCGCCATTCGCGGGGGTCCTTACCTCGTGAGCCTTGGGAACAAATCCCTGTCAAACCTGTTCATCCCACGAAGGAGATGATCATGAAACCCGTTTTTTCCGGTACGATAGTTGCAGTTACCTTGGCCACCCTCGCCGGTGCTGCACAGGCAGAAGAAGTCTGCATGCCCGCCAAGGAAATGAAGTCTGCCCTGATCGATTGGTACGGTGAAGAGCCGGTGCCGGGTCAGCGTAAAGACAACAGCCAGCTTTGGGCATCGGATCAGTCGGGGACATGGACCTTGGTCAAGACTTTGGCCGATGGCAATGCCTGCGTGCTGGCTCAAGGCGATGATTGGATGGCGGGCCTGTCGGGTGATAAGCAACTGGCCGCTCTTCTGGACTGATCCGGCGCGGCCTTCCCCCATTCACATTGAGAATTTGCGGCGAAGGTGCTAACCGCCCTGCAACACTTTAAACAGGAGCGCCGCATGGCCCACGACTATATTGTTAAGGATATCAATCTGGCGGCCTACGGGCGTAAAGAGCTGGACATCGCCGAGACCGAAATGCCGGGCCTGATGGCGCTACGCGATGAATACGGTGACAGCAAGCCGCTGAAAGGCGCCCGGATCGTCGGCTCTTTGCATATGACCATCCAGACCGCCGTTCTGATCGAAACGCTGGTCGCCCTTGGCGCCGATGTGCGTTGGGCGTCTTGCAACATCTTCTCGACCCAAGACCACGCTGCCGCAGCCATCGCCGAAGCGGGCGTGCCGGTCTTCGCCATCAAAGGCCAGTCGTTGGTCGAGCATTGGGATTACCTCGACAAATCTTTCATGTTCCCCGAAGGCCCGAACCTGATCCTCGACGATGGCGGCGATGCGACGCTCTACATCCTTCTCGGCGCGCGTGTGGAGAATGGCGAAGACGAGCTCATTGCCGTGCCGAAGTCCGAAGAGGAAGAGGCGATCTTCGCCCAGATCAAGAAGCGTATGGCGGAAAGCCCCGGCTGGTTCACCAAGATGCGCGACCAGATCAAGGGCGTGTCTGAGGAGACCACCACCGGCGTGCACCGTCTCTATGATCTCGTGAAACAGGGCCAGTTGCCCTTCCCCGCGATCAATGTGAACGACTCTGTCACCAAGTCGAAGTTCGACAACAAATACGGCTGTAAAGAGAGCCTCGTCGACGGTATCCGCCGCGCCACCGATACGATGATGGCGGGCAAGGTCGCCGTTGTGATGGGCTATGGTGACGTGGGCAAAGGCTCCGCCGCGTCTCTGCGCGGTGCGGGTGCCCGCGTGAAGGTCACCGAAGTCGACCCGATCTGCGCGCTGCAAGCCGCGATGGACGGTTTCGAGGTCGTGCTGCTGGAAGACGTGGTCGGCACCGCCGATATCTTTATCACCACCACCGGCAACAAAGACGTGATCCGCATCGAGCATATGCGCGAGATGAAGGACATGGCGATCGTCGGCAACATCGGCCACTTCGACAATGAAATCCAAGTTGCGGCTCTGAAAAACCACAAGTGGACCAACATCAAAGAGCAGGTGGACATGATCGAGATGCCGAATGGCAATCGTCTGATCCTGCTCTCTGAGGGTCGCCTGCTGAACCTTGGTAACGCCACCGGCCACCCGTCTTTCGTGATGTCTGCTTCCTTTACCAACCAAGTGCTGGCGCAGATCGAACTGTGGGAAAACACCGACAAATACGAGAATGACGTCTACATCCTGCCCAAGCATCTGGATGAAAAAGTTGCCCGTCTGCACCTCGACCGGATCGGCGTGAAACTTTCGAAGCTGAACCCAGAGCAAGCGGCCTATATCGGCGTGACGCCCGAGGGGCCGTTCAAGCCCGAGCATTACCGCTACTAAGCCGCGAAGAGTTCCCTCTTTCAGCATGTTTCAGCGCCGTCCCGGAGATCACCGGGGCGGCGTTTTTTTGTCAAGCAACTGCGATATATAGGAAAATCAGATCAATCGGCGGATTCAAGCACATATCTGCCAGCGGCGGAGGACGGGCGGAACATAGTCAATCGGGCGGTGTTTCATCCCCAGACCATTCAAAAGGAGTATCGAAGATGAAACGTACATTCCTGAAGTCCACCGTCGCCGCCCTCGCTCTGACCGCGGGCACCGCATTCGCTCAGACCGCCGACACCGATGCCGGTGCCGCCGCGGAAGCCGAGGCCACCATCTCGGGCGAGAACGTCACCAACACGGCCAACGATCTGACCGCCACTGTTGAGCAGCAGGCCGAGCGAACCGCTGAGATGTCGCGCGAAAATTCCGACGACTACGAGGGGACCAACGACCCCAACACCACCGATGAAATCCTGACCGCTCCGACACAGGGCGCAGAGTTCGAAGGTGATACCGAAGTCGACAACGAAGCGGAACTGACCGCCGAGACCGATGGCGTGACGCCGACAACCGATGCCGAAGCGGATCTGGCCGGAAACGCCGATTCAGAGTCGAATTCGACCCTGAGCACCGACACCAGCGGCACCGTCACCACCGAGACTGACACCGATCTGGCCGCCGACGAAGATGCCGATTTCGACAATGAAACCACAGCCGAGATCGAAGGCGAAGCCGAAACCGATCTGGATGAGAATGTCGCTTCCAACACCGAAGCGGACATGGAAACAGATGTGACACGCACCGACACCGGCATGAGCAACGCATTTTCCGGCATGGTCGTGGGTGATCTGGTCGGCCTGACCGTGGTCGAAGCCGATGGCGACAGCATTGGTGATGTCGACTATGTCATCAAGACCGACGATGGCTATGCCGCTGTTGTTGGCGTGGGCGGCTTCCTTGGCCTTGGCGAGCACACCGTCGCCGTACCGCTTGAGGAAATCTCCATGGCAGCCGAGAACGACCTGAAGCTGAGCTCCTGGACCAAAGCCGAGCTGGAAGCCCAGCCGGAAGTCGATGAAGACAACATCGAAGGTCTGGAAGACGACGTCCGCCTTGACGACGCCTCCTAAGCGACAGCCGATATCCTGACTGAGAGGCGCCCAATTCGGGCGCCTCTTTTTCTGGCGCCTCCGGGGTCAGCCCGCCGCGCCCGAAATAAATCTTTTGCAATACAGGGATATGGCCTTAGGCTCCGGTCTCAGGAACCCCTGACGGGCCGAAGACACTATTGGGAGAGATTTTATGGGCAAGCGTGACGAATGGATCGCCAAATACGCCGAAGACCTGAAGAACAAATGCGGCATGGAACCGGATATGGACCTTTTGACCAAGGTGACCATCGGCTGCGGACCGTCGATCTATAACGCCGACGCGCAGACGGTGTCTTCCAGCGATACGGCTGAGTTGAACACCGTAAAGGACAACTTCCTGATCAAGAAACTCGGCCTGCCGGATGATGAGCATCTTATGGGCGGCATTCAAAAAGTGATCGAGACCTATGGCCGGTCCGAGCGGAACAAGTACCGCGCGGTGGTCTATTACATGCTGATCAAACACTTCGGCAAAGAGTCCGTCTACGCCTGAAGGGCGGTGGGAAACCCTACCAAAACCTTACCTCAGACGCGCGCTTGGTTAAGCGCGCGTTTCGTTTTTGCGCGGGCTTTGATACAGTCGAAAGTTGAGTAAATCACCGGTTTCTGCTATCTCTCTTATATCGGCCAGAGCGGCTGGTAAGAGTTACGAACATGTGTGGTGGTTATGGGAGCACATGGGGTGAGAAGGGTTCTGGCGGGGTGCCGGAACCCTTTTTCGTTTTTCCGATGGCCGCGCCGGTATTAGGGCGCGGTCTTGCCCAAGGCGCAGATAAGCTGCCATTCCGCTTCGGTCACGGGCTGCACCGATAGACGCGAATTTTTCACCAGAACCATGTCCTCCAGCCTTGGGTCCGCTTTGATCGTATCCAAACTGACCGGCTGGTTGAACGACCGCACCGCTTTGATGTCCACACATTCCCAACGCGGGTCATCGGTGCTGCTGTCGGGATGAGCCTCGGCGCAGACTTCGACGATGCCGACGATCTCACGATCTTTCTGCGAGTGGTAAAAGAACCCGAGGTCGCCGACCTTCATCTCACGCATGAAGTTGCGGGCCTGATAGTTGCGCACACCGTCCCATTCCTCGCCCGCGTCGCCCTTGGCCTTTTGGTCGGCCCAGCTCCAAGTTGCGGGTTCGGATTTGAACAACCAATAGGCCATCAGCCGATCACCCGGTTCCAATGGGTCAGGGTCACGCTTTGGAACAAGCCGGCCTTGGCGTAGGGGTCATTCGCGGCCCAATCCTCGGCTGCGGCCATATCGGGCACGTCCAGAATGATGAGCGAACCGATCATGCCGCCTTCAGCATCCAAAAGCGGGCCAGCCTGCGCCACGGCATCGCTGGATTTCAGATAGGCCAGATGGTCGGGCCGGTTCTCCTGACGGATCGGCAGGCCATCGGCTTTGTCATGGGCGATCAGGGCAACAAACATATCATTCTTCCTTTAGGGGGCGTGTCAGCAAAGATTTCATGGCGCCAGCCACATCTAACTGGTTGTCGAGCAATCCGGCAACCGCGCGGGTGATCGGCATATCGAGTGCCGCTTCGCGGGCCAGCGCATCGACGGCGCGGGCGGTCGCGGCCCCTTCGACCGTGGTCGATGGGTCAAAGGGGGTGCCTTGGCCCAGCGATTGCCCCAAACGGTAGTTGCGCGATTGCTCGGAGGTGCAGGTCAGCGTCAGATCACCAAAGCCCGAAAGCCCGGCCAGCGTTGTCGGCTCGGCCTTCAGATGCGCGGCGAGGCGCTGCATTTCGGCATAGCCGCGGGTCATCAGCGCGGCGCGGGCGCTTTCGCCCAATCCGGCCCCTATCGCGGCCCCGCTGGCGATGGCGACGACATTTTTCAGCGCCCCGCCCAATTCCGCGCCGGTGGTATCCGTGGTGCGGTAAAGCCGCAGGTTTGCCGTGGTGAGTTCCGCTTGCAGCTGTTCGCCCGCCGCAGGGTCTGCACAGGCCAAGGTGAGCGCGGTGGGCAGGCCCCGTGCGATATCGGCGGCAAAGCTGGGCCCCGTCAGGATCGCGGCGGTCGCTTCGGGAATGGTCTCTTCGATCACACTGACCGGCCCCACGCCGCTGCTGAGTTCGATGCCTTTGCAGCAGGCGACCAAATGTTTCCCGTGAAGCGCTGCGCGATGTTCCTCCAACACGCTGCGCAGCTTTTGCATCGGCACGGCCAGCAAAAGGGTCTCGGCCTCAGCCGCTTGGACAAGGCTTTCGGTCACGCTGAGCCTATCGGGGAAAGGACAGCCGGGCAGGCGTTTGGCGTTCTCTCGCCGCGCGGCCATGTCCCCCGCGTCACGCGCCCAGAGTGTTACCGGCCTCTTGCCCGCAAGCGAAATGGCCAGCGCCGTGCCGAATGCCCCCGCGCCGAGGACGGAAACGCTCATGCCTTGGCCCCCTTCTTGCCGCTGCCCAACATCGACGGGCGCGCGGTGTCCAGCGGCCAGCGGGGCCGCGCGGCAAGGGTCAGGTCATCGGCATCCCGCAGCGCGGCCTGCTCTCCCGCCGCGAAGGCGATCATCGCGGCGTTGTCAGTGCAAAGCGCCAGGGGCGGGGCGACAAAGGCGGCCTCTTGCGCTGCCGCAACAGTCTCTAACGCGGCACGGATGGACTTGTTCGCCGCCACGCCCCCCGCCACGCAAAGGCTCCGCGCGCCCTGTGCCGGGTACTCTGCAAAGGCGCGGCGCGTTTTATGGGCCAGCACATCGACCACGGCGGCTTGGAACCCCGCGGCGAGGTCCGCTTGATCCTGTCGCGTTAGCCCGCCACGCTCTGCCACGCATTTGTCGCGCGCGCGCAGCACAGCGGTTTTCAAACCCGAGAAGGACATGTCGCAGCCCTCGCGATCCAGCAGAGGGCGCGGCAGAGCAAAGCGTTTCGCATCGCCCTCTTGGGCGCATTTTTCGATCGACGGCCCGCCCGGCTGGGGCAGGCCCAACAGCCGCGCGACCTTGTCAAAGGCCTCACCCGGGGCATCGTCGATGGTACCGCCGAGACGGTCGAAACTTTCCGGCCCGCGCACCAGCAGAAACTGACAATGCCCGCCCGAGACCAGAAGCATCAGATAGGGATAGGGCACATCATCGGTCAGCCGCGGGGTCAGCGCGTGACCCGCGAGGTGGTTCACCCCGTAAAGCGGTTTGCCCGTCGCCGCCGAGAGCCCCTTGGCGCACATCACGCCCGACACTACGCCGCCGATCAGCCCCGGCCCGGCGGTCACCGCGATGGCGTCGATCTGCGGCAGGCCGATCCCGGCTTCGGCCAAGGCATCCTCGACACAGTGGTCCAATTTCTCGGCATGGGCGCGGGCGGCGATTTCGGGGACGACGCCGCCAAAGTCGGCGTGCAGCTCGGTCTGGCCCGCCACGACCGAGGCCAGCACCTTGCCGCGCCCGTCCTCGTCCATACGCACCACGGCGGCGGCGGTATCGTCGCAACTGCTTTCCAAACCAAGGATCAAGCGGGTCTGAGACTGGGTAGAGGGCATGGGGGCTTTCCGTTGCAAGGCACCTGTACCGCAGGTAACACCGCTCTCACGCGCAAACAATGCCGGAGCCTTGCGATGCCGCAGCCAAGATTGCTTCTGACCCGTCCCCAGCCCGGTGCCGCGCAGTTTCTGGATCGGCTCTCGCCTGCGCTGCGCGACGGGGCCGTGATCTCTCCGCTGATCGAGATTACCGCAACGGGTGAGCCTGTCGATCTTTCGCCCTATGCCGGGGTGATCTTTACCTCGGCCAATGCCGTGGCCCATGCGCCTCTGGGGGAGGGGCGGCCTGCCTATTGTGTCGGCCCGCAGACCACGGCGGCGGCGGGCAAAGCGGGCTGGCAGGCGCAGATGGTCGGGTTGGATGCCGAGGCGCTGATCGCGACCTTGGCGGAACGCCCCCAGATCGGCCCGCTCTTGCACCTTGCCGGGCGGCACCGGCGGGCAGATATTGCCGGAATTTTAAGCGCCGCAGGTCTGAAAGTGGAAACCGCCACGGTCTATGACCAGACACTTCTGCCGCTCTCCACCGCCGCGCAGACCCTTCTAAAGGGCCCTAACCCTGTCATCGTGCCGCTGTTTTCTCCGCGCAGCGCGCAGCATTTCGCCCGCGAAGCAAGCTCGACGGAACGGGTCATCGCCCTGTCGATCAGCCGCGCCGCCGCTCAGGCGCTTGAAGCTCTGCCGCTCTATGCGCATGATGTCGCCACAGAACCCACCGGCGAGGCCATGGCAGAGACCGTTGAAAAACTATTCCGCTGCACCACCTTGCCTTGAGGGGCATAGGTATGCCGGGTAAGCTCGCCATTGCGAGTGAATGACAGGTTCAGAATCGAAAGGCGTGAGGCGTGGCAAAACCCAAAAAGACGGTCAGCAAAAGCGAAGCGGACAAGACCACAGCCGATCAGACGCCTCCCGCGGCGGACAAGGCGACCACGGCAGAGAAGGCCGAGGCCGCGAAGCCCAGCCAGACCGATGGTAAGGGGGCGGAGACGGCAAAACCCGACGCGCCGAAAACCGAGGATGTGAAGCCCGACGCGGCGAAAACCGAAACGGGCAAGGCCGACCCGTCGAAAACACCCAGCACCACGCCCACAACGGATAAAGCAACGGCAACGCCCGCCGCTGCGGCTAAGCCGGACGACAAAGCCCCGGCCAAGCCCGAAGGCGCCACACCCGTTAAAGACAAGCCCGAGAGTGCCACACCGGCGAAAGAGACGAAGCCCCAGACGGCTTCGCCCAAGGACGACCCCAAGACAAGCGCCACCAGCGCTGCACCCAAGGACAAACCGGTGCCCAAAGACAAACCGGCCGCTGATCCCGCGCCCTCACGCGCCTCGGCGGCCGCGTCTAAGCCGAGCGGTAGCTCATCCAAACCCGCGCCGGAAAAGGCCGAAAAGCCAAGCGCTGCCACGTCCAAACCGACGTCCCCACCTGCATCGACCTCGGTCCCTGAGCCTGCCCCGAAAGAGCGTAAGCGCAGCGTGTTCTTCCCCATGCTGCTCGGCGGTGCCATCGCTGCGGGCCTCGGCTTTGCCGCATCGGAGTATGACGTCTTGGGCACCCGGGCACAAAGCGCGGCAGAATTGCAGAGCGCGATGGAAGCGCAGCAGGCCCGCATCGCGGAACTGGAAGCCCGCGTTGAAGAGCCTGCCACCCTTCCGGAAAGCCTGCCGCAGGTCGACGCGCTGCGCGAGGAACTGACCGGCAGCCGCGAGGCCCTCTCGGCGCTGCAAAGCCAATTGGCCGAGATCGACAGCCGCCTCACTACTGTTGAAAAGCAACCCGCCACCGGCGGTGACAACCAAGTCGCGGTCGCGGCTTTTGAGCGTGAGATGGAAGCTTTGCGCGCCTCCGTCGCCGAACAGCGCAGCGAGATCGAGAGCCTGCTGGAAAACGCTCAGACCGCCGAAGAGGCTACCGCCGCCGCGGCGGAAGCGGCCCGTGCCCAGACTGCGATGACCCAGATGAACGCTGCAATCAGCGCCGGTCGCTCCTTCGAAGCGCCGTTGGCCGAGTTGCAGCAGGCCGGGGTCGAGGACATACCCGAAACCCTGCGTGAAAGCGCCGCGGGCGGTGTCGTCACCCTCGCCAATCTCCAAGCGCGCTATCCCGATGCCGCGCGGCAGGCGCTGGCCACCGCCCGTGCCGCCGTGCCGGAAGAGGGTGAAGGCGGCTTTGGCAACTTCCTGAAACGCCAACTCGGCGCCCGCTCGGTCGCGCCGCGCGAAGGGACGGATGCCGATGCTGTCCTGTCTCGCGCCGAAGCGGCGGTGCGCGATGGCCGTTTGACCGATGCGCTGGCCGAGATCGACACGCTGCCAGCCCCCGCGCAGGATGCGATGGCGGAATGGCTCGCCGATGCCCGCGGGCGTCAGGCGGCTGAAACCGCCGCCAATGAACTCTCCCAACGCCTGACGGCCAACTGAGGAACGAAAAATGCTCTGGTCTCTTATTAAAATCGTTCTTTTTGTCGTGCTGGTCGCCGCTCTGGCTTGGGGTGCAGGTTTCCTGTTGGAAAGCGAAGGTGGCATTCAGCTGACCGTGGCGGGCACGGAATATACCCTTGGGCCGCTGCAATCGGTGATCGCCGTTTTGCTGCTGATGCTTGCGGTTTGGGTGTTGCTCAAGATCGTGTCGCTGCTCTCGGCGGTCTGGCATTTCCTGAACGGCGATGAGACGGCGCTGTCGCGCTACTTTGACCGCAACCGCGAGCGTAAGGGCTATGAGGCGCTGTCGGACGGGTTGATGGCGCTGGCCAGCGGCGAGGGTCAGGTCGCGATGGCCAAGGCGGCCAAGGCCGACCGCTATCTCAAACGCCCGGCGCTGACCAATCTGCTGACCGCGCAGGCGGCGGAGTTGGCGGGGGACCGTCGCAAGGCCGAACGGACCTATCGCAAGCTGGTCGAAGACGAAAAGACCCGTTTCGTCGGCGTGCGCGGTATCATGAAGCAGAAGCTGGCCGACGGAGATACCGAAACGGCGCTGAAACTGGCCGAGAAAGCCTTCGCGCTGAAGCCCAAACATGAGGAAACCGGCGACACGCTCCTGAAGTTGCAGGCCGAGAAACATGATTGGACCGGTGCGCGTGGCACTCTGCAGGCCAAGTATAAAAACGGCCATCTGCCGCGCGATGTGCACAAGCGCCGCGACGCGGTTCTGGCGCTTTCCGAGGCGCGCGAGGTCATCGACGAGGGCAACAGTGTCGAAGCCCGTGAAGCCGCGATCGAAGCCAACCGCCTGTCGCCTGATCTGGTGCCCGCCGCGGTGATGGCTGCGCGCAGCTATATCGCGCAGGACAAGCCGCGCAATGCTTCCAAAGTGCTGCAAAAAGCGTGGAGCGTGCAGCCGCACCCCGATCTTGCCGCCGCCTTCGCCGAGATTCAGCCGGATGAGACACCGCCCCAGCGGATCAAACGGTTCCGCGCGCTGACCAAATCTCAGCCCGACCATCCCGAGACCAAGATGCTGCTGGCCGAACTGCACATCGCAAACGAAGACTTCCCCGAAGCGCGCCGGGCGCTTGGCAATCTGGTTGAGACCGATCCCTCGGCCCGGTCCGTCACCCTGATGGCGGCGATCGAGCGGGGCGAGGGCGCGCCGGACACCGTGGTCAAAGGCTGGCTGACACGCGCACTAAACGTCTCGCGCGGGCCGCAGTGGATTTGCGAGAACTGCCATCACATCCATGCCGAATGGGTGCCGATCTGCGAAAACTGCAAGAGCTTCGACACGCTGGAATGGAAGACGCCGCCGCTGTCGGAGGTGGCCATGCCGAGCGGTGTTCAGATGCTGCCCCTGATCGTCGGCGCGCCTGAAACGACCCCAACAGAAGGGGCATTGACCACGCGGCCGGAGGATATCGAAGAAGCGGAACTGGTGACCGAACCGGAAAAGCCGACCGATCCCGAGACGTCCAAGAAAGCGCCGGACCCTACAGCTTGATGTCGTAGGTAACCCAGTTGGTCCGGGCGGCCAGCCTGTCATAAACACCACGGCCGCGGTAGTTATCCTCGGCCGTGATCCAGCGGACGAGGCTCCAACCGCGTTTCTGGGCGATCTTCTTCACCTCTCCGATCAGCGCATCGGCAGCCCCGCTGCCACGGGCTTCGGGAGACACGAAAAGATCGTCGAGGAAACAGCCCGTCGCCGCAGCAAGCGGTCGGGCGAAATGCCGAAAATGGGTCAGTCCGATCACCCGTCCTTCAGCATCTTCGCAAACCAGCCCTTCGACCTCGGTCAGCGGATCATGCAGCCAAGACCAGACCCGCGCGCGCATCTCCGGCGTCTGCTCGACTTTATAGAATTCGGCATAGCCTTGATAAAGCCGCTCCCAATCGGCGCGGTCATGGTCTCTCACGGTTCGGATGGTAAGGTCGGACATGGCGGGCTCCCTTCGCTGGCTGCGCGATCTTTGCCCCAGTTGGTTCAGAAATCCAGCCCAAGGTCCAGCGTTGTCGCAGAATGTGTCAGCGCGCCCATAGAGATATAGTGCACCCCCGTCGCCGCGACCTCGGCCAAGCGCGGCAGGGTCATGTTGCCCGAAGCCTCCAGCACGATGCGCCCTTGCGCCATTTCGACCGCTTGCGAGAGCGTTGGCGTGTCCATATTATCCAACAGCACCACATCCGCGCCGCCTTCGTCCAAGACCTCTTGAAGCTGCGCCAGCGTGTCGACCTCGATCTCGACCCGGATCATATGCGAGGCATTGGCCTTGACCGCCTGCACCACAGGCCGGATGCCCCCGGCGGCGGCGATGTGGTTGTCCTTGATCAGGATCGCGTCAGAGAGGGAGAAGCGGTGGTTGAACCCGCCGCCATGCAGCACCGCTTGCTTCTCGACCATGCGCAGCCCCGGCGTGGTTTTGCGGGTGCAGGTGATCCGGGTCTCGGTCCCCTTCGTCTCGGCCACACAGGCCGCGGTGAGGGTGGCAATGCCCGAGAGCCGCCCGGCGAAATTCAGCGCCACACGTTCCGCCGAGAGGATCGCGGCGGCGGAGCCTTCGATCTCCATCAGCGTGTCGCCTTTGGCGATTTCGCTGCCGTCTTCTTTTAGCGTGCGCACCTCAAGCGTAGGGTCGACAAGGTGGAAGGCCAGCCGCGCGATCTGCATGCCAGAGACGACCCCCTCGGCGCGGGCGCGCAGCCGGGCGGTATAGGTCGTGCCCTCGGGAATTACGCTGCGGGTCGTGACGTCACCATAGGTGCCGAGGTCTTCCATCAAGGCGGCGCGGACCAGCGGCTCAAGGATCAGGTCGGGCAGGGCGGTGGTCATCTTCAGGCGTCCTCGGGGTTGGAGCGGCGGGCGGTGGCCTCGGCCAATGTCATGAAGCTGCGGGCGGCTTCGGGGAGCGTTTCGGGATAGTCCGTGCGGCAATGCGCGCCCCGGCTTTCGCGGCGGGCGAGGGCGGCGGTGGCGATGAGCGTGGCGGTGGCGGTCATGTTTTGCAACTGGGCACAATCGGGTTGCGCCGCTTCGATCTCGGCGATGGCCGTCAAGGCGCGGTGCAAGCCCGCCGCATCCCGCAGCACGCCGACCTCTGCGGTCATGGTTTGGCGCAGACGGGTGACGAGGGTCTCGTTCGGTGTCTCACCAGCAGACAACTCCGGCAGCTGTACGGCGTCATCGTCGCCCGCCTCGCATTCCTCAAGCATGTCCTGCGCCGCGCGGCGGGCAAAGACCAGCGCTTCGAGCAGCCCATTGGAGGCCAGACGGTTCGCGCCGTGCAGCCCGGTCGAAGACGCCTCTCCGCAGACCCAGAGCCCGGCGAGGCTTGAGCGGCCATGCGCATCGGTCGCGACACCGCCCATATGGTAATGCGCCGCGGCGGCGACGGGGATGGGCTGGGTCACCGGGTCGATGCCATTGCGCGCACAGGCGGCTGCGACGGCGGGGTAATCGGTCAGCACCGCCGCGCCCAAGGCCGCGCGGGTGTCCAGCATGGGGCGGAGCCCCGCTTGGGTCTGGGCAAAGATGGCGCGGGCCACGACATCGCGCGGGGCAAGCTCAGCAAGGGGGTGAACCGCCTCCATAAAACGCGCGCCTTCGCGGTTGATCAGATGCGCCCCGGCCCCGCGCAGTGCTTCGGTCGCCAAAGGGGCGGGGTCTTCGCCGCAATCGATGGCGGTGGGGTGGAACTGTACGAATTCCGCATCGGCAATGAGCGCGCCCGCGCGGGCGGCCATGCCGATCACCTGCCCGCGAATGCGGGCCGGGTTGGTCGTCAGCGCATAAAGCCCGCCAGACCCGCCGCCTGCCAGCAAGACCCCTGCGCCGTGCAGCATCACGGGGGCGGAGCCTTCGGGCCGTGCCAGTTCGACCTCGACCCCGGAGACCTTGGTACCGTCACTTTCCAAACCGCGGGCCAGCACCCCTTCGAGCACTTGGATCGACGGTGTTTCGCGCACCTTTTCGATTAGGGCGCGCATGATCTCGGTCCCCGCTTGATCGCCTTGCACGCGCACGACGCGGGCAAAGCTATGCGCCGCCTCGCGTGACATGACATAGCCACCATCGGCGCTGCGGTCGAAGGCGGTGCCGAAATCGGTCAGGGCGAGGATATGGGCGCGGGCCTCATCCGTTACGGTGGCGGCGACGCGCGGCTCGACCGTGCCCGCTCCGGCTTTGATGGTGTCGAGCGCATGGGCCTCGGGGCTGTCGGCCTGCGCCATCGCGGCGGCCACGCCGCCCTGCGCCCAAGCGGAACTGGCCCCTGACCCCAAAGGATCGGGCGAGATTAGCAAAACTGGGCGCGGCGCAAGACAAAGCGCGGCATAGAGCGCGCCCAGACCGGCCCCAACGATGATGATCCTGCCGGTTGTAATCTGCTCCACGCGCGCGCCCTTCAGAGGCCGAGTTCGCGGGAGAGGTCGATCATCCGTTGCACGGCCACCCGCGCCTTGCTGGCAACCTCGGCCTCTACCTCGACGGCGCCGGACATCGTGTGCAGCGACCAGAGCACCTTTTCCAGCGTGATCTTCTTCATGTAGGGGCACATGTTGCAGGGACCGACGAAATCGACCTCGGGCAATTCATCGGCGATGTTCGACGCCATGGAGCATTCGGTGACCAACATCGCCTTGGCCGGTTTTTCGCGGTGCACATAGTCGAGGATGCCGCTGGTCGAGCCGGAAAAATCCGCCTCCGCCACCACGTCGGGCGGGCATTCCGGATGCGCGATGATGCGGGTGTCGGGGTTCCACTCGCGGTAGTCGGCGATGTCTTTCGCGGTATAGCGTTCGTGCACGATGCAGGCGCCGTCCCACCAGACGATGCGCTTTTGCGGCACCTGTTTGGCGATGTTCTGGGCGAGGTATTTGTCCGGCGTCATGATGATCGTCTCTGCCTCAAGCGCAGCCACGATCTGCGCCGCGTTCGACGAGGTGCAGCAGATGTCCGACGCCGCCTTCACCTCGGCCGTGGTGTTGACGTAAGTGACAACCGGCGCGCCGGGATATTGCGCGCGCATCCGTGCGACGCCCTCGGCGGTAATGCTTTCGGCCAGCGAGCAACCCGCTTCCATGTCGGGGATCAGCACGGTTTTTGCGGGGTTCAGGATTTTCGAGGTCTCGGCCATGAAATGCACGCCGCATTGCACGATGACATCGGCCTCAACCTCGGTCGCCTTGATGGCGAGTTGCAGGCTGTCGCCGACGAAATCCGCGATGCCGTGATAGATGTCGGGCGTCATGTAGTTATGCGCGAGGATGACCGCGTTGCGCTCTTTCTTGAGCTTGTTGATCGCGGCGACATAGGGCGCATGAATGGCCCAATCGGGGGGCGAGACGACACGATCCATCTTGGCGTAGATATCGGCCATTTCAGCCGCCAGCGCTGGCGATGGCGCGAGGTCATAATGGCGCTCAAGCTCGCTGGGCGAAAAGATTTCATCACGCATGGTCGGTCCCCCTCCGGCCTTGGCGCGTGTCACGGCACCGCGCTGGACACCACACCCGGCGTGCTGGCCATAGACGACTGGCGGGGTTTGGGCAAGCCAATACCCTTTATGACAAGGGGTTGCTTGCTGGGGGCGTTAGGTGAATTTGCGGAACAAACGGGTCTGGTCGAACATGTCTTCCAGCCGTTCGGCCCGGTCCTTCGTATCGGCCCAGTTGATGTCCTGCATGGCCGAGATCACGCTCTCTACCAGCAGCAGCGTGGCCGCCGCGCTGTCCCAAGCTGAGGGCGCGACGATCCGGCTGGAGAAACAGATATCGGCAAGGCTATGCACCGGAGAGCGCCATTGATCCGTGAAGAGGATGATCTTGGCCCCTCGCGCATGGGCCATTTCCGCCAGCTTCAGCGTGTTGTTCTCATAGCGCCGCACGTCGAAAATGACAAAGACATCGCCTTCGCCCACGTCCAGCAGGTAATGCGGCCAAGCGTTTGATGTGGATTGGATATGTGTCACCCGGGGGCGGATGATCTGGGCGTGGAGGAACAGATACTCGGCCATCACATGGGTAATGCGCCCGCCCACGATATAGAGCGGGTGCGCGGTGTCGGCGATCATCGCGCAGGCACGGTCAAAGGTGGCCGGTTCGATCTGGCCGAGGGTGTGGCGGATGTTGTCTATCACCGCGTCGGTGAACCGGTTCAGCACATGGCCCGAGGGTGCGCCTTCAGCCCATGTGTCATGTTTGGCGATGGGGTTCTTGGCCTTGGCTTTAAGCTCTTCGCGCAGCTCGTTCTGAAACTCGGGATAGCCCTTGAACCCCAGCTTTTGCACCATCCGCGCCACGGTGGGGGTCGAGACATTGGCATCCTTCGCCAGCGCCGTCAGCGGGCCGAGGCCAGAGGCGGGGTAGTTTTCCAGAATCGAATGGGCGAGTTGCCGTTCCGCACGGGTCAGCCGGTCCAGCTCCTGCTGGATACGGTCGGAAATGGTCAGTGTCGGTTCAGCCATGGATGCCCCTCTTTTGACGAGTAATAACACAAACTGAACCGCGTTGTAATAAATTTGACATTATTCTGTTGACAGAAGCCCCCCGCCCGAATGAGGTTTGAACTAACTGAGGGGGACAGGGTGTCAGAACAGTCAGATCTTTCGAATGAAGCCGTCGAGGTGATCAATGCCGGGGCCAAGGCCCCGCTGGTGTTGGTCTGCGAACATGCGGCGCGTGAGATACCGGCCTGCTACGACGGTCTGGGGCTGGATGCCGCGGCCCGCGAAAGCCATGTGGCTTGGGATCCCGGTGCCTTGGGCGTGGCCCGGGCCATGGCGCAGGATCTGGATGCGGTGCTGGTGGCGGGGCGCGTCTCGCGTCTGGTCTACGATTGCAACCGCCCGCCCGAAGCCCCGGGCGCGATGCCAGCGCAGAGCGAGATTTTCGCGATCCCCGGCAATGCCACGCTTGATGACGCAGGCCGGGCCGAGCGGGTGACGCGCTATTACGAGCCTTTCCGCAAGACTTTGGCCGCGACGATCAAGCGGGTCGAGGCGCCTGCGATCGTCACGGTGCATAGTTTCACGCCCATCTACCACGGCAAACCGCGCAGCGTAGAGATCGGGATCCTACACGACAGCGATACGCGCCTTGCCGATGCGATGCTGGCCGTGGCGGCGGAGTTCACAGATCTGAAGGTTGAGCGTAACGAACCCTACGGCCCGCAGGACGGGGTGACCCATACGCTGAAAGAACATGGGCTCGCCCATGGTCATCCGCATGTCATGCTAGAGATCCGTAATGACCTCATCACGACCGAAGCCGAACAGCGGCAGATGGCCGAGATGATCAGCAATTGGCTCCGTGCCGCCATGGCTCGGCCCGAGATGGAGGAGGTCAAACCATGAGGTTCATCCGGGGCTATATCCGAGGCATCGACGCGATGAACCGGCGGATCGGGCGGATCATGATGTATGGCATCTTTGTCCTGATGGGGGTGCTGTTGTGGTCCACCGTCAGCAAAGCCTTCTTCGTCCCCTCGCTTTGGACGCTGGAAATGGCGCAGTTCGTCATGGTGGGCTATTACATTCTGGGCGGTCCCTATTCGATCCAACTGGGGTCGAACGTGCGGATGGACCTGCTCTATGGCGATTGGTCGCTGCGCCGCAAAGCGTGGTTTGACCTCTTCACCGTCTTCTTCCTGATCTTCTATCTCTGCGTGCTGCTCTATGGCGCAGTAAGCTCTACCGCCTATTCGCTGGGCTACTGGGGGACCGAGCCGTTCAGCTTTTTCGGTGGCCTGATCACCGGTAGTGAAGAGGTTGGCCATATGGAGCAATCCAGTTCCGCATGGCGTCCCTATCTCTGGCCGATCAAGGTCGTGATGATCGTCGGCATCTTTCTGATGCTGCTGCAATGTCTGTCCGAGCTCGCGAAAGACGTGCTGCGGCTCAAGGGTGAGGCCATCTGATGTCCTATGAAATGATTGCGACATTGATGTTCTCGTCAATGATGCTGATGCTACTGACCGGCCAGCGGGTGTTTGGCGCCATCGGCTTTATCGCCGTGGTTTCGGCGCTGCTGCTCTGGGGTGACAAAGGCGGCTATGACATCGGTTTCGCCGCCGCGATGAAGCTGATGAAATGGTATCCGCTGCTGACGCTGCCGATGTTCATCTTCATGGGCTATGTCCTCAGCGAGAGCCGCATTGCCGATGACCTTTACCGCATGTTCCACGTCTGGATGGGCGGGGTGCGCGGCGGGCTGGCGATTGGCACGATTGGCCTGATGGTGCTGATCTCGGCGATGAATGGGCTCAGCGTGGCGGGTATGGCGATTGGCTCGACCATTGCGCTCCCGGAACTGCTGAAACGTGGCTATGACAAAAGGATGGTCACGGGGGTGATCCAAGCAGGGTCCAGCCTTGGCATCCTCGTGCCGCCTTCGGTGGTGCTGGTGCTTTACGCGATGATCGCGCGGCAGCCGGTGGGGCAGTTGTGGCTGGCCGGGGTTATCCCGGGGTTGATGATGGCAGCGATGTTCATCGCCTATATCGTCATCCGCTGCCGGATGAATCCCGAACTTGGTCCCATCCTCTCAGCCGAGGATCGCGACATTCCCCGTGCCGAGAAACTGCGCCTTCTGCGGGCGGGCATCCTGCCGCTGGTGATCTTTGCGGTGATGATGGTGCCTTTCGTCAACGGTTGGACCAGCTTGGTCGAAAGCTCGGCCATCGGGGCTGCGGCGGCATTTTTTGCAGCGGTGCTCAAGGGCCGCATGACCCGCGAGGTTTTCGAGAACTCCGTCCGCAACACCTTGGGCATCACCTGCATGTTCATGTGGATCATCCTCGCCGCCCTCGCCTTTGGCGCGGTCTTTGACGGGCTGGGCGCGGTAAAGGCGATTGAGAGCCTGTTTACCGAGAAGATGAACCTCAGCCCCTGGATGATCCTGATCATGATGCAGCTTAGCTTCATCATCATGGGCACCTTCCTTGATGATACGGCGATGCTGGTCATCGTGGCGCCGCTCTATGTGCCCTTGGTTGGTGCGCTGGGCTTTGATCTGATCTGGTATGGTATCCTTTATACGATCACCACGCAGATCGCCTATATGACGCCGCCCTTTGGCTATAACCTGTTCCTGATGCGCGCCATGGCCCCGCCAGAGATCACGCTGCGCGACATCTATGCGTCGATCACGCCCTTTGTGCTGGTGATGGTCTTGGCGCTGATACTCGTCATGGTCTTCCCGGAGATCGCGACATGGCTGCCCGATTACATCTACGACAAATAACAATGAGAGCCGCGCAAAGACGGCCTGACATTTCAACAAAGGAGAGACGTATGACCACTCGCAGAAAGTTTCTATCCGGGGCCGCCGTCGCCGCCCCTGCGGCCCTCGCCGCGCCCTCCATCGTGCATGCCCAAGCGCCGATCAAATGGCGCATGCAGACCTATGCCGGCGCCGCTCTGGGTGAGCAGGTGACCAAACCGGCGGTCGATTACATCAACGCCGCCGCCAATGGCGAGATGGAGATCGAACTGTTCTACGCCGACCAGATCGTCCCCACCGGTGAGCTGTTCCAAGCCATGCAGCGCGGCACCATCGACATGGTGCATTCGGATGACGATTCCATGGCCTCGCCCACGCCGCTGCAACAATTCGGCGGCTACTTCCCCTTCGCCACCAAGCACATTCTCGACGTGCCGGTGCTGTTCAACCAGTACGGTTTGGGCGAAATCTGGAAAGAGGAATATGCCAAGGTCGGTGTTGAATGGCTGTCGGCTGCGGGCCAAGACCCCTGTAACTTCAACACCACCAAAGAGATCAAATCGGTCGCCGATCTGGACGGTCTGAAGCTCTACACCTTCCCCACCGCGGGCCGCTTCCTGTCGAAGTTCGGTGTGGTGCCGGTGAACATTCCTTACGAGGACGCAGAAGTCGCCGTGCAGACCGGCGAGCTCGACGGCATGGCGTGGTCCGGCATCACCGAAGACTACACCGTCGGCTGGGCCGATGTGACCGACTACTTCCTGACCAACAACATCTCGGGTGCTTGGATCGGGTCGTTCTTCGTCAACCAGCAGCAGTGGGCCGATTTGCCGGATCACCTCAAGCAGCTGGTCATGGCGGGGATCGAAGCGGGCCACACCTACCGTAACCAGTGGTACTGGGGCGGCGAGGCGCGTCTGCGGGCGCAGGGCGACAAGCTTAAGCTCAGCACCGTGCCTGCCGACGAATGGGCCGAGGTTGAAAACGCGGCCAAGGACTTCTGGACAGAGATCGCCGAGGAAGGCGAAGTGCACGCCAAGATCGTGCAGATCTTCCGCGACTATAACGAAGTCATCAACAAAGCCGGTCCGCCCTACACCAACGGCTGAACCGACAACCGGGGGCGCGCTGTCTGCGCCCCCGCCTTACCCCCTGAAGTGGACAGAACATGCCCGGCACACTGACATTCGACGCGCTGAAAAAACTGGTCAAAGAAGGATCCGTCGATACGGTTCTTGCGTGCCTTGTGGACATGCAAGGCCGGTTGATGGGCAAGCGCTTCCATGCCGTCAACTTCGTCGAGACCTCTTATAAAGAAACCCATTGCTGCAACTACCTGCTGGCCACCGACCTTGAGATGGCCACGCCCGAGGGCTTTGCCTCCACTTCGTGGGAGACGGGTTACGGCGACTATGTGATGCAGCCCGACCTCGACACGATCCGCCCGGTGCCGTGGCTGGAGGGCACGGTGATGGTGCTTTGCGACGTGCTGGATCACGATACGCACCAGCCGGTGCCGCATTCCCCGCGCGCCATGCTGAAGAAGCAGATCGCGCGGCTGAAGGAACTGGGTTTCGACGCCATGATGGCGACCGAGCTGGAGTTCTTCCTTTTCGAGCAGAGCTTTGACACAATCCGCAAGGGCGGCTACCGCGACCTCACGCCGATCAGCGGCTATAACGAAGACTACAACATCCTTCAGACCACCAAGGAAGAGAACGTGATGCGCCCGCTGCGCAACCATCTCTTCGCTGCCGGTCTGCCGATTGAGAACTCCAAGGGCGAGGCCGAGGCCGGTCAGGAAGAGCTCAACATCCGCTATTCACAGGCGCTTAATTGCGCCGATTATCACACGATTGCCAAACATGCGGTCAAGGAGATCGCGTGGCAGCAGGGCCATGCGGCAAGCTTCCTGCCCAAGTGGCACAAGGACCGCGTCGGCTCTTCCAGTCACGTCCATCAGTCGCTGTGGAAAGACGGCGAAGCGGCATTCTATGACAGCGAGGGTGAGTTGGGCATGTCCGACTTGATGCGCCACTATATGGCCGGTCTGATCGCCTATGCGCCGGAATATACCTATTTCCTCGCCCCCTATGTGAACAGCTACAAACGCTTCGCCAAAGGCACCTTCGCCCCGACCAAGACCGTCTGGTCCGTCGACAACCGCACCGCGGGGTTCCGCCTCTGCGGGGCAGGGACAAAGGGCGTGCGGGTCGAATGCCGTATTGGCGGATCGGACCTAAACCCTTATCTGGCGCAGACGGTCATGCTGGCTGCCGGAATCAAAGGGATCGAAGACAAGATGGAGCTTGCCCCGCCCACACGCGGCGATGCTTATGGCGAGTCCGACGCTGTCGATATCCCCCAGACCCTGCGGGCAGCAACCGAGACCCTGCGCGGCTCGACGTTCCTGCGCGAGGTCTTGGGCGACGATGTAGTGACCCATTACACCCGCGCGGCGGAATGGGAGCAGGAAGAATATGACCGGGTGGTGACCGATTGGGAAATCGCCCGCGGCTTTGAAAGGGCCTGAGAATGACGACGGTAAAATGTATCTCTCCGATTGACGGTTCGGTCTATGCGGAGCGCGAAACCCTGAGCACGCAGGCAGCGCAAGACGCTGTCGCCCGCGCGCGCCGCGCGCAAAAGGCATGGGCCGCGCGGCCCTTGCAGGAGCGTGTCGATCTGGTGATGGCTGCGCTGAAAGAGATTGAGAATTCCACCGACCGGATGACCGAGGAGCTGGCCCACCAGATGGGCCGCCCGGTGCGCTATGGCGGTGAGTTTGGTGGCTTGCAGGAGCGCACCAGCCACATGGCCAAGATCGCCCCCGATGCGCTGGCGCCCAAGGTGATTGAAGACAGCGACGCCTTCAGCCGCAAGATTATGCGTGAGCCGCATGGCGTGGTTTTCGTCGTCGCGCCGTGGAACTACCCCTATATGACCGCGAACAACACCATCGCGCCTGCGCTGATCGCGGGCAATTCGGTGATCCTGAAGCACGCCTCGCAGACCATTCTGGTCGGTGAACACCTCGCCGATGCCTACCGCGCCGCGGGCGTGCCGGAGGATGTGTTCCAAAACGTCGTGCTGAGCCATGACACCACCTCGGCGCTGATCGCCGACAACGCCTTTGATTTCGTCAACTTCACCGGCTCTGTTGGCGGTGGTCAGGCGATGGAACGCGCCGCGGCGGGCACTTTCACCGGTGTCGCCACCGAGCTTGGCGGCAAAGACCCCGCCTATGTCCGGGCCGATGCCAACCTCGACGCGGCAGTCGATGGCGTGATGGACGGGGCGATGTTCAACGCGGGCCAGTGCTGCTGTGGGATCGAGCGGATCTATGTGCACGAAAGCCTCTATGACGCCTTTGTCGAAAAGGCCGTGGCATGGGTGAATAACCTCAACCTCGGCAATCCGCTGGATCAGGCCACGACGCTTGGGCCGATGGCCAATGTACGTTTCGCCAATGAGGTTCGCGCGCAGATTGATGAGGCCGTGGCGGCAGGTGCCAAGGCGCATATCGATAGAATGCCCGCCGACGATGGCGGTGCCTATCTGACGCCGCAGGTGCTGACCGATGTGACCCACGAGATGCGCGTCATGCGTGACGAAAGCTTTGGCCCCGTTGTCGGCATCATGCCGGTCAAGGACGATGAAGAGGCCATTGCGCTGATGAACGACAGCCAATTCGGTCTGACCGCCGCGATCTTTACCGCCGATGCCGAGGCTGCCGAGGCCATCGGCCAGCGGTTGGAAACCGGCACCGTCTTCATGAACCGTGCCGACTATCTGGACCCGGCGCTGTGCTGGACCGGCTGCAAGCAAACCGGGCGCGGCGCGGGCCTGTCTGAACTGGGCTATCACGCGCTGACACGCCCCAAATCCTACCACCTCAAGAAAGCCTGAGACATGTCCCTGACTGCCAATTGGTCTTACCCCACCGCCATCCGTTTCGGCGCGGGCCGGATTAAAGAGATTGCCGAGGCCTGCGCCGCTGCGGGCATCAAGAAGCCGCTGCTGGTCACCGACAAGGGGCTGGCCTATCTGCCCATCACCCAGGCCACGCTGGACCTGATGGAGGCCGAAGGTCTGGGCCGCGCGATGTTTTCGGACGTTGACCCGAACCCGACCGAGATGAACGCCGAGGCGGGCATCAAGGTCTACCGCGACGGCGGCCATGACGGTGTGATCGCCTTTGGCGGTGGCTCCGGTCTCGATCTGGGCAAGGTCATCGCCTTCATGGCGGGCCAAACCCGCCCCCTGTGGGATTTCGAGGATATCGGCGATTGGTGGACCCGCGCCGATGCGGATGGCATCGCGCCTATCGTGGCCGTGCCGACGACCGCCGGCACAGGCTCGGAAGTGGGGCGCGCCAGCGTCATCACCAACTCCCAGACCCATGAGAAAAAGATCATCTTCCACCCCAAGATGCTCCCCGCTGTCGTGATCTGCGACCCAGAACTGACCGTCGGCATGCCGCCGATGATCACCGCAGGCACTGGGATGGACGCGTTCGCCCATTGTCTGGAAGCCTTCTGCTCGCCGCATTACCACCCGATGAGCCAAGGCATGGCGCTGGAAGGGATGCGTCTGGTCAAGGAATACCTGCCCCGCGCCTATGCCGATGGCAGTGATCTTGAGGCGCGCGGCCATATGATGTCCGCAGCCGCCATGGGCGCTACGGCGTTCCAAAAGGGTCTGGGCGCCATCCATGCCATCAGCCACCCGATCGGCGCGGTGCATCACACGCATCACGGCACCACCAACGCCGTGGTCATGCAGCCGGTTCTGCGCATGAACCGCCCCGCGATTGAGGAGCGTCTGGCCAAGGCGGCGGCCTATCTCGATATCGTGGGCGGCTTTGACGGGTTCTACGATTTCGTCGGCAAGCTGAATGAAGAGTTGAACATTCCCAGCTCGCTGACTGCCCTTGGCGTGACCGACCCCGACATCGACGCGCTGGTGGCCTCGGCCCTGCAAGACCCAAGCTGTGGCGGCAACCCGATTGAACTGACCAAAGAGAATGTCACGCAGCTGCTGCGCGACTGCTTCTGATCCGAAACAAAAAGGGGGGCCAGATGGCCCCCCTTTCGCACTGCGCTGAATGCGCGAATTACTCGGTTGCCTCTGCCGCCGCTTCGGTTTCGGTCACCTCCGGCCCGACGGAGACCAGATAGGCCCAAACGTCTTTCGCGTCTTCTTCGTCTCTCAGACGGTAAGACATTTTCGACTTGGCCCGTTTCGTATCAAGATACTCGGCCAAAAACCCCTTGGGGTCGGCGACGTAGCCTGTGAAACTCTCTTCGTCCCATGTCAGCCCGGCTTCGCCCGCAGCCACGATGGAATCGCCATAGCGGTAGTCTTCGACGGAACCCGCCACACGGTTGTAGATCCCATAAAGGTTCGGCCCCGTACGGCCCCCTTTTTGGATATCGTTGCCCTCATCATCCGAGATCATGTGGCAGCTTTTGCATTTACGAAAGACCTTTTCCCCGGCTTCGGCGTCACCGGAGGCATGGCTTTCCGCCCAAAGGGGCGTGGCCCCGAGGCAGATGGCGAAGATCGACGCGATACGCATGTTCATTGTGAGTTCCTTTGTCTGTCTGGCTTGAAACTAGCGTTTGGGGCGAAGGGGTAAAGGATGTTCACTGCGCCAAAAGGTAGCACGGGCGCAGGGCGGGCCGGTTAGCGGTTGAGACTAGGGGGAAATCCCCCGATAACTGCCGGTGAATTTCTTCTGCGCCGAGGGTGAGATGAACACAACGGTAAGCCGCATCTGATGGAGATCATGGTCCCCGCCTGGGTCGACGGCACCCTGCAACCGGTCGAAAAGCTCGCCGCGCATGAACGCGGTTTGCGGCATATGGCGGTTTCGGTCTTTGTCATCTCCAACGGCAAGCTGCTGATGCAGCGGCGCGCGCTTGGCAAATATCACACCCCCGGTCTCTGGGCGAACACCTGCTGCACGCATCCGCATTGGGATGAGCCGCCCGAGGACTGCGCCGCGCGGCGTTTGGACGAAGAGTTGGGGATCACCGGGCTGGTCTTGCAGCACCGGGGCCGGGTCGAATACCGCGCCGATGTCGGCGGCGGGCTGATCGAACATGAGGTGGTCGAGGTCTATCTCGCCCATGCCGCGCCGGATCTGACGATTACGGAAAACCCCGATGAGGTGTTGGCGACGCGCTGGATTACCCTTGGCGATCTACATGCCGACCTCGCGCAGCGCCCCGATGCATATACGCCTTGGCTGCGGATCTACATGGCCGAACACGAAGGTCTGATCCTTGGCGGCGGGGCGATGGAATAACAGAAAGGCGGGCCAGAGATGACCGACGACATGCAAGACCAAAAGACACGCGCGGCGGATTGGTTCCGCAAGCTTCGCGATGATATCGTTCAGGCGTTCCACGACATCGAAGCGCGTCATGTGGGCGAGGAAGAGGCCGGGCGTTTCGTGGTCAGCAACACCACCCGCACTGCCCCCGATGGATCGGACGCCGGTGGCGGTGAAATGTCGGTGATGCGCGGGGGCCGTGTGTTCGAGAAGGTGGGCGTGAATATCTCCACCGTCTACGGCGAGCTGGGCGAGCGGGCGCAGGCCGCCATGGCCGCGCGCAAGGGGCTGCCCGGCATGGCCGAAGATCCGCGTTTTTGGGCCTCGGGCATCAGTCTGGTCGCGCATATGCAAAACCCACATGTGCCTGCGGTGCATATGAACACCCGCATGTTCTGGACCCCGCATGCATGGTGGTTTGGCGGCGGCGCGGATTTGAACCCTTGTATCGAGTATGACGAGGACACCGACCATTTCCATGCCGAGATGAAGGCCGCCTGCGACCCGCATGGGGCCACGCTCTATGATGAGTTGAAGGCATGGGCGGATGAGTATTTTTACATCCCCCATCGCAAACGCGCGCGGGGTGTGGGTGGCATCTTTTACGATGACCGCAACAGCGGCGACTGGGAGGCGGATTTCGCGCTGACACAGGATGTGGGTCGCGCGTTCCTGCCCGCCTATGTGCCCGTGGTCGACAAAAGGCGCGAGATGCCGTGGGACATGGACGACAAGGACGTGCAACTGCGGCACCGGGGGATCTATGCTGAGTATAACCTTGTCTACGACCGGGGGACGAAGTTTGGTCTGGAGACGGGGCATGATCCGGACGCTGTGCTGATGAGCCTGCCGCCGATGGCGAAGTGGGTTTGAGCTAACCACCCCGGCCCGGAATCAAGCCGCAGGCGCCGGGCCATCGCCTGCCCGCCCGGACGGGTAGGAGATTTGGTATGGCTTGGCGTGACCTCGAGGGCGCACATCAAGGCTGATAGATAAAGTGGCTATAACAGCCGTCAGATCGCCCACCCGCGGGCAGGCGATGGCCCTCGATCTAAACTTTGGGCGTTGGCTTGTTACCCCCGCGTCCCGCGAACGGTATCAATCATCAACTGCACATTCTCCGGATCCGCATCCGGCGTGATCCCATGCCCCAGATTAAAGATATGCGGCCCCTTCGACAACGCATCGCAAATCGCCCGGGTCTCCTGCACCAGCGCATCCCCGCCCGTCACCATATGCGAGGATTTCAGGTTGCCCTGCACACAGCCATGCGGCTGCACATGTTCGGCCACCCACTCCGCACTCACGCCGTCGTCGACGGCGATACAGTCCGCCCCGGTGGCGGCATGTAGATTGGCGAAACGCGCCCCGGCTCCACGCGGGAAGGCGATCACGGGCACGCCCGGATGACGCGCCTTCAGCGCGCTGATGATCTGGCGCAGCGGCTCTGTCGAATAGCGGTCGAAATCCGTGCCTTCCAGCGATCCGGCCCAACTGTCGAAGAGCTTTACCACCTCGGCTCCCGCCTTGATCTGCATGTCGAGGTATTCGATCGTCGCCAGCGTGATCCGCTCCATCAGCGCATCGAACACCTCGGGGTTCTCGTCCTTTAGCGCATGGGCTGGCCCCTGATCCGGCGTGCCTTTGCCCGCGATCATATAGGTCGCCACCGTCCAAGGCGCGCCTGCGAAACCGATGAGCGTCGTCTCTTCGGGCAGTTCGCGCGACAGGATGCGCACGGTCTCGTAAATCGGGACGAGGTGGTCGTGAATGGCGTCCGCTGGTTTCAGCGCTTCCGTCTCGGCCTTGGTGGTGATCGTCGACAGTCGCGGCCCCTCTCCGGTGACGAACCACAGATCGGCGCCAAGCGCCTGCGGCACCAGCAGGATGTCGGCGAAAAGGATCGAAGCGTCGAAACCATAGCGGCGGATCGGTTGCAACGTCACCTCGGCGGCCAGTTCCGGGTTGTAGCACAGCGACAGGAAATCGCCCGCCTCGGCCCGGGTCGCGCGATACTCGGGCAGGTAGCGCCCGGCTTGCCGCATCATCCAGATCGGCGGTGTCGGCAGGGTTTCGCCCGCAAGGGCGCGCAGGATGGTCTTATTCGCAGTCATTATGGCGTTCCTATTTGTGGCAAACCCGTAGGTAGCGCAGGTACAGCAGTTGTCAGTTCATGTCGACGGGGGTAGGGATGCGTCATGACGTATCAGCTTCCCACCCCGGCCCGGCCTCTCAACATCGGCACACGCGGATCGCTTCTGGCGCTCGCGCAGGCGAATGAGGTGCGCGACCGGCTCGCCGCCGCCTTCGATCTCCCGTTCGAGGCTTTCTCCATCGTCGTGATCAAGACCACGGGCGACAAGATCATCGACCGCCCGCTGAAAGAGATCGGCGGCAAGGGGCTGTTCACCCGCGAGATCGAGGCCGCGCTGCTGGACGGCTCCATCGACATCGCGGTGCATTCGATGAAGGACATGCCGACGCTTCAACCCGAGGGGCTGCTGATCGACACCTATCTGCCGCGCGAGGATTGCCGCGACGCTTTCATCTCGCCGCATCTGAAATCCATCGCCGAGTTGCCCGAAGGCGCGGTCGTCGGCACCTCCAGCCTGCGCCGCCGCGCGCAAGTGAAACTGCGGCGGCCTGATCTGGAAGTGGTCGAGTTTCGTGGCAACTTGCAGACTCGTTTGAAAAAACTTGATGACGGTGTGGCCGAAGCGACCTTCCTCGCCATGGCCGGGCTGAACCGCTTGGAAATGGACGACGTGCCACAGGCTGCCGTTCACCCTGACGACATGCTGCCTGCCATCGCGCAGGGGGCCATTGGGGTTGAGCGGCGCGAGGACGACAGCCGCGCCGCCGAGATGCTTTCGGCGATCCATGACCGCAAGACTGGCGAACAGCTTGCCGCCGAACGCGCGTTCCTCGCCACCCTAGATGGCTCTTGCGAGACACCCATCGCCGGTCTGGCCGAACTCAACGGCAGCGAGATGCGCCTGCGCGGTCAGGTGCTGCGCCCCGACGGGTCTGATGCCATCGGCGATGACGTGACCTGCGCCATTTCCGACGGCGCCGCGGCGGGTGAGGCGATGGCCCGCAAGCTTCTGGCCGAGGCCGGACCGGGATTCTTTGACTGGCGCGAATGATCGGCAATCTCTTCACGCTGAAACAGCTTGAAGCGCTGATCTGGGTCGCTGATCTTGGTAGTTTCCGCCGCGCCGCTGCGCATCTGAACACGACACAGCCCAATATCTCGGCCCGGATTTCCGGGCTGGAGGCAACCTTGGGCGTCACCCTGATGCAGCGCGATGCCGGGTCGATCCGGCTCACCGAAAAGGGCACCGCACTGCTGGCCCAAGCCCGCCGCGTCCTGCGCGAAGCCGAAGCACTGGTCGAGACCGCCGCGCGGCCCGACCTGATCGACGACAGCCTCCGCCTTGGGGTGACCGAAGTGGTTGCCAGCACATGGCTGCGCCCCTTTCTGCGCGCGCTGGCCGATGCCTATCCCAATCTCACTGTCGAACTTACCGTCGATCTGTCGCGCGATCTGGATCAAGAGCTTGCCGCCCATGCGCTTGACCTGACCCTGCAAACCGCACCCTTCTCGACCCTGGCGAGCGGGCGGCTGGATCTGGCGACCTATGACTACATCTGGGTCGCCGCGCCGGAATTGGCCGCCCAGATCGGTCCCGCGCCCGACTTCGCCGCCATGCTGCGCCATCCGGTGCTAGGCCATGCGCGGCATACGCAGGCCCATTCCGATCTGATCGGCCATTTCGACGGCACGACTGCGCCGAAGGCCCGTTTGGTGCCCTCCAGCAGCCTGTCGGCGGCGATGAACATGGTGCTCGACGGGATGGGCGTGGCCGTGATGCCACGTGTGATGGTGGCAGGCGCGCTGGCCGATGGGGCGCTGCGGATTCTACCCGCCGCGTGGCACCCGCGCCCGCTGCAAGTCGCCGCGCGTTATCACGCGGATCGCACCCCCGCCTATGTCGCCCGCGCTGCCGAACTGGCCCGGGATTGCGCCCGAAGCTTCGATGCTGAGGATCGAAAAAACCTTTCGCACCCATAGAATATAATAATTTGTACCGATGCTGTGCCCACCCCTATCCTGCGCCCAAACAGGAGTGAGACATGGCATCAACCATCCGACTGGGCGTAGACATCGGCGGCACCTTCACCGACGTGGTGCTGGAAAAGGGCGGCGAGAGTTTCTCAACCAAGGTGCTGACCACCTATGCCGCGCCCGAGAACGCGATCATCGACGGGATGCATCAGGTCTGCGCCAAGGCCGGGATCACGCCCGCCGACCTCACGCAGATCATCCACGGCACCACGCTGGCGACCAACGCGCTGATCGAACGGCGCGGCGCCAAGACGGCGCTGATCACGACCCAGGGCTTCCGCGACGTGATCGAGATGCGCACCGAAAGCCGGTTCGAGCAGTATGATCTGAACCTCAACCTTCCCGAACCGCTGCTGCCGCGCCAGATGCGCTACACGGTGGAAGAGCGTGTCGATGCCACGGGGGCGGTTCTGCACCCGCTCGACCGGGCCGAGGTCGAGGCGCTGGCGGACCGCATCGCCGAAGCGGGTTATGAAAGCGTCGCGGTCGGGCTGATCCATTCCTATCTGAACGACGCGCATGAACGCATGGTCCGCGAGGTGCTGGAAGAGCGTCTGCCCGGTGTCATGGTGTCGATCTCCTCCGAGGTCTCGCCGCAGATGCGCGAGTACGAGCGCTTCAACACTGTGGTCGCCAACGCCTATATCAAGCCGCTGATGAAGAGCTACCTCGGGCGGCTCGAAGGGCGGCTGCAAGAAGAGGGCGTCTCCTGCAACATCTTCCTGATGCATTCGGGCGGCGGCATCATCTCGATCGAAAGCGCCGCCGAATTCCCGGTGCGGCTGGTGGAGTCGGGCCCGGCGGGCGGGGCGGTCTTTGCTGCTAACATCGCCGCGCGCTATGGGCTCGACAAGGTGCTGAGCTTCGACATGGGCGGCACCACGGCCAAGATCTGCCTGATCAAGAACCAGACGCCCAAGACCAGCCGGGTCTTCGAGGTGGCGCGGACCTATCGATTCAAAAAAGGCTCCGGCATGCCGATCTCGATCCCGGTGATCGACATGGTGGAGATCGGCGCGGGCGGCGGCAGCCTCGCCCATGTGGACGCCATGCGGCAGATCCGCGTGGGGCCGGAAAGCGCGGGCTCCGAGCCTGGGCCGGCCTGTTACGGGCGCGGCGGTCAGAAGCCCGCCGTGACCGATGCCGATCTGGTGCTTGGCAAACTCGATCCCGACAATTTTGCCGGCGGTTCGATCCGGCTCGAGACCGGCAACTCCGAGACGGCGCTGAGCCAAGCGATCGGTCAGGAACTCGACATGGACGCCGCCACCGCCGCCTTTGGTTTGGCCGAGGTGGTGGACGAGAACATGGCCAATGCCGCGCGCGTGCATGCGGTGGAAAACGGCGAAGACCTCAGCGATTACACGATGATCGCCTTCGGCGGCGCGGCCCCACTGCATGCCGGGCGGCTGTGCGAGAAGCTCGGGGTCGAGCGCCTGCTGGTGCCGCCCGGCGCCGGGGTCGGCTCGGCCATCGGCTTTCTGCGCGCGCCCTTCAGCTTCGAGGCCAACCGCTCGGTCTACATGAAGCTGTCGGATTTCGACGCGACCCGGATCAAGACGCTGCTGGTGGAACTGAGGGACGAGGCCACGGGCTTTGTCCGCAATTGCGATGCCGGGGCCGAGATCCTGTCGGAATACAAGGTCTACATGCGCTACAGCGGGCAGGGCTGGGAAATCCCCATCGTGCTGGACGAGGCGGACGCGCTAAACCCCGATGCCGCGCGTTTCGAGGCTTTGTTCGAGGCCGATTACGCCAAGCTTTTCGGCCGCACCGTCGAAGGCTTGGACATCGAGATCACGGTCTGGTCGGTCAATGCCACCACGCCGCCCGAGGCGGTCGCCCGCACCGCAGAGCAGTCCCCGGGTGCGGCGGCGGATGTGGCTCTAACACGGCGCATTTTCGACCCGGCGCTTTCTGAGTACTGCGAGGCCGACGTCGTGTTGCGCGGTCAGATGGCCCCGGGCCAGACCGCCCAAGGCCCCGCCGCCATCACCGAGGATGAGACGACGATCATCCTGCCCGCTTCGCGCCGCGCCATCTGCCAGCCCGACGGCTGCATCGACATCACCGTGAAAGGGTAAGCCCATGGCACAGACACATTCCAACGTCGCCTATCAAGTCATGTGGAACCGCCTCATCTCGGTGGTCGAGGAACAGGCGCAGGCACTGGTGCGCACTGCCTTCTCGACCTCGGTGCGCGAGGCGGGGGACCTTTCCGCGGGCGTCTATGACACCGACGGTCAGATGCTGGCGCAGGCGGTCACCGGCACGCCGGGCCACGTCAACGCCATGGCCGACGCGGTGGCGCATTTCATCCGCCGGACCGGGCGGGAGAACATCCTCGAAGGCGATGTCTATATCACCAACGACCCTTGGGAGGGCACCGGCCACCTGCATGACATCACCATGGTCACGCCCTCCTTCCACCGCGGCAAGCTGGTGGGGTTCTTCGCCTGCACCGCGCATATCGTCGACATCGGCGGGCGCGGGTTCGGCGCGGATGCGGCGAGCGTCTACGAGGAAGGTCTTTACCTCCCGATCATGAAGTTCGCCGATGCGGGCAAGGTGGACGAGACTTTGGTGCGGATCATCCGTGGCAACGTGCGCGAACCGGACCAGCTTATCGGTGACATCTACGCACTGACCACTTGCAACGAGATCGGGCATCGCCGCTTGGTCGACATGCTTGAGGAGTTCGACCTCGACGATCTCACCGGCATTGCGGAATTCATCCTCGAAAACTCCCGCCGTGCCACGTTGGAGCGGATCGCGGCGCTGCCCCGGCAGCAGGCGACTGGGGAGATGACGATTGACGGGTTTGACACGCCGATCACGCTGAAGGTCAAAGTCAGCATCGAAGAAGATCACATCCTCTCGGACTTCACAGGCACCAGCGGGATCGACAAGAAGGGCATCAACTGCCCGCTGGTCTATACCAAGGCCTACGCCTGCTACGCGTTGAAATGCGCCATCGCACCGGAGATTCCGAACAACGCCGCCTCGCTGGAGCCGTTCCGGATCACCGCGCCCGAGGACACGATCGTCAACGCCGTGCACCCCGCCCCCGTGGCGCTGCGGCATATCGTGGGGCATTTCGTGCCCGACACGGTCTATGCCGCGCTCGATCAAATTCTGCCAAACCTCGTGCCAGCCGAAGGCGCGGGCTGTCTGTGCAACTTTCAGGTCAGCCTGCGGCCCCGCACCGATACGCAAGCGCCCGCAGGCGCGCGCCGGGCCGAGGTGCTGACCTTCAACTCTGGCGGCTCGGGCGCCCGGCCGCAGCATGACGGGCTCAACGCCACGGCCTTCCCATCCGGCGTGATGACCATGCCGGTGGAGGCCACCGAACATGCCGGGCCTGTGGTGATCTGGCGCAAGGAGTTGCGCCCCGACAGCGGCGGCGCGGGTCGCCAGCGCGGCGGGCTGGGGCAATATATGGAAGTCGGTGCGCGCGAGGGGCATGAGTTCGACATGCAGGCGATGTTCGACCGCGTCGACCACCCCGCGCGCGGGCGACAGGGCGGCAAGCCCGGTGCGCCCACCACCATCGCCCGCGACGACGGCACGCCGATGCGCGGCAAGGGCAAGCAGTTCGTGCCGCATGGGGCGAAGGTGATGATGGCCTTTCCGGGTGGTGCCGGCTACGGCCCCGCCGAGGAACGCCCCAAGGCGCAGGTCAAACGCGACCTTCTGCGCGGCTATATCAGCGCCGAAGTGGCGGCGGCGGACTATGGGCTGAGCGCCGAGGACATCCGCGAGGTCCAAGACGCCATCCGCAAGGGCGCGGAACTGTGAAAGAGTGGCCGCTCAAAGGCTTATAAGCGCGAGGGGTCATTGACTGTTACAAAGCGCGGGTGTTCCTTGGCGGCATTATGCCAAAAGGAACACCCGTGATGTATGTGATTGATCCCCCCAAGCAAAGCAGCCTTGCCGTTCAAGGCACCAGCGACCGTTTCCCGGTGCGCCGCGTCTTTTGCGTAGGCCGCAACTATGAGGCGCATGTGCTTGAGATGGGCAATGACATGCGCGACCCGCCGTTCTTTTTCACCAAACCCGCCGATGCCACGCTGGATACCCCCTGCACCGTGCCCTATCCGCCGCTGACGGAGGATTTCCATTTCGAGGCAGAGCTTGTCATCGCCATCGGCAAGGGCGGCGCGAATATCGCGGAGGCCGATGTGATGGATCACATTTGGGGCGCATCCGTGGGCATTGATTTCACCCGCCGTGACCTTCAGGCGCAGGCCAAAAAGATGGGCCGCCCGTGGGACTGGTCCAAGGCCTTTGACAATTCCGCGCCCATTGCGCCGATCCTGCCCATGGCCGATGTTCCCTCGGTCGAGAAGGGTCGCCTATGGCTCGCGGTGAACGGCGAGATGAAGCAGGAGGCCGATCTGTCGCAGATGATCTGGTCGGTGCGAGAGCATACCGCCACCCTGTCGCAGGCCGTGACCTTGGCTCCGGGTGACATCATCATGACCGGCACGCCGGCCGGTGTCGCGGCGGTGCAGCCCGGCGATGTGATCACCGGGGGGGTCGACGGCATCTCCGAGTTCGAAGTCACCGTCGGCCCGCGCGCCTAAAGCGCGTCGCCCGGTCTAGGCCCCGGCCAGCGTGCGTTCGGCCCGCGCGCGGGCTTGGGCCGCCAGATCGGGCAGACCGGTCTTTTCATAGACCTCGCCCAGCATCAGGTTCAGCGGCACGCCATCGGGGTCATAGGTCCGGCGCATCTCAAGCACCTGCTGCGCGGCAGAGGCCCGTCCATCGCGCACCAGCGCGTCGAGGTGGATTTGCTCGAACAGGTCCCGCTGCGCATGGCTGCCGCCACATTCGGCCATGCGGGGCAGGGCCATGCCAAGCTCGCGGATCGCCGTGGCCCACTCCCCCTTGGCATGGGCGGCGATGCCCCGGGCGGCGGGCAGCGCGACTTCTGCCCATGCGGCGTGGTCATGGGCGGCAATCTCACTCGCACGACCTTCAATCGCGGTGAGCATCTCCGCCGCCTCGGTCCGCCCGGTGCGGCAAAGGGCATAGAGATATTGCAGCGTGAGGAAGGGGCTCACCGTATCCGCCCCCCGCGCCGCCACATGGTCGGCCACATCGCCCCAACGGTCGCCCACATCGACGCCCGCGAATTCCATCCGCGCCAGCAGGGACACGGCGCCGACTTGGTCTTGGGAATAGTCCTTTTCCAGCCCCCAGATATGCTGGTCATAGGCGGCGCGCACATCGTCGTGACGGCCCTGCGACAGGTAGAACAGCGCCAGATGCCACCAATTGTGGCTCCGCATGAAGGAGTTCAGATCGCTCCACGTCTCGGCCACGCTTTCCATGAAACGCGCGCCTTCGGCGACGCGGCCTTGCGTTAGCATCACATGGGCCAGCGCGTGATGCGCCCAAGGCTCATCATGGCGCAATTCCATCGCCCGGCGGGCAGCAGCCTCGGCCCGGTCGAGCAGATGGCATTGCTCATAACCAAAGGCGATCATGCCGTGGGTATAGGCGATGTCTTCGGCCTCGGGCAGGGATTTCAACGCTAGGCGCAACATGCCTGCGGCATCGCCGGTGTTGAACAGGTGGTATTGCGCCAGTTTCAGCATCGCCAGATCGCGCGGCCATTTATCGGTAATGGCATCACAGGCGGCGACGAGGGCGGGCACATCGCCGTCGATCCAATGCCCAACGGCGCGGATCACTTCTTGTTCGCGAGCATTCGCGCCGGGGGCTGCCTTGGCGCGGTCCAGATAGGGGCGGGCTTTCTCGGGCGCGATCGGGTGTTCGAGGAACATCCACAAGAGCGCGGCATAGGCATTGACCAGCGGCCCGTTGGGGTCGGCATCGGCGGCGGCGATGATGCCCGCGGCCTTGGGTTGGTAGGACAGGAAGCCGTGGATGAAGTCATTGATCGCCTGCAAGGTTTCCGGGCGGTCGGTAGAGGTTTCCAATCCGTAAAGGTCTTGTGTCATCTCGGGTCTCCGGCGGTGTCGTGGAATTGGCGCAGATGTTGGGCGACGGCCTCGGCGGCGTCCCAATGGATCGAATGGCCCGCCTCGGGCAGGGTGGTCTGGGTCACATTTGGGATCTCCGCAAAAGCCTCCTCGGCGGCGGCGCGGGGGATCAGCAGGTCTTCGGCCCCGTGGAGCACTTGGGTCGGGCAGGTCAGATCAGCGGGCCGTACCGTGGGGCGGAAACCGCGCAGCGCTTCGAGTTGATGGGCCATGGCATCCGCGCTCTGCGCATGGGGATAGGCCAGTGCTGCGGCGAGGGCGGCCTCGGTATTGTCAGGATCGGTGAAGAAACCGGGGGCGAAAATCCAAGGGTAGAGCGCGCGCAGCCAAAGCTGCTCCCCTTCCGGCGCGCGACGCACGGCGAGCAGCGCATCGAAGACTGCCATGGTCCGGGGTGCGCGAACCGGGGCAGAGGCGAGAACGCTCAGCGCTTGGATGCGATCCGGCGCGAGGCCAAAAAGCTCCATCGCCATCAGCCCACCCATCGAATGGCCGACAACGTGAAAGGTGTCATGCCCCAGATGATCCATCAGCGCCAGCGCATCCCGAGCCATCTGCGCGACAGAGGTTTCGGCATCCCAAGGGGTCGTGCGCCCGGTGCTGCGGTTGTCGGGCCGGATCAGGGTGAAGTGATCGGAAAGCAGCGGGGCCAAAGCGCCCCAACTCGCGCTGTCGCTCAGCATCCCGGCCAGCATCAAAAGCGGCGGGCCGCGCCCGTCGACCTCATAATGAAGTGAAATATCGGAGAGGGGCAGATCAGGCATTCAACGTGCTCCAACAAGGCAAAAGATCCCCATCGGCGGGGGTGGCCGCATAGATGGCGCGGGCGATGGCGCGCGACAGGCAGAGGGCCGCGGCATGGCCGATCAGCGCCACATCCCCCGCAGGCCGCGCCGCGGTCGAGAGAGAGAAGACCAGATCGCCGTCATTGGGCATATGTGCAGGCACCACGGCGCGGGCGATGCCGTCATGGGCCGCCACGGCGACGCGCTGGCATTCGGCCTTGGTCAGCGTGGCGTCGGTGGCGACGATGGCGATGGTGGTATTGGCGCGGGCCGACATGGCCGCCATCTTGCGGCTCTCGAAGCTCAGCCCCAACCCGGCGGATGGGTCCGGCCCCAGCCCGCCGAACTCTCCGTCGATCTCAAAGGGGGCGGCGTGGAAATAGCGGTCACCGGGGGTGGTAACGGCGCCCACCGGATTGGCCCCGACAAGCGCGCCGACCGTGCTGCCATCTGGCAATTGCAAACTGGCGGAGCCGAGGCCCCCTTTAACCATCGCGCTCAGCGCCCCGGTGCCCGCACCGACCGAGCCGATTTGAAAATCTTCGCCCGCCGCTTCCAAGGCTTGGCGGCCAAGATCGGCATAGGGGTTCTGCGCCCAATCCTTATCGCCGCCGTTCAGCAGATCGAAGAGGATCGCGCCGGGCACCAGCGGGATCAGCGCGTCGCCCACGCGAAAGCCGCGGCCCTGCGCGCGCAGGGCATCGACCACGCCCGAACAGGCATCCAGCCCATAGGCAGAGCCGCCCGAGAGCACCAGCGCATCGACCGCCGCGACGGTTTTGTCGGGGGCCAGCAGGTCTGTCTCGCGCGTGCCGGGCGCGCCGCCCATGACGTGGACAGAGGTGGTGAAGGGCGCATCGCCGATCAGCACGGTGCTGCCGGATTTCAGCCGCGCATCCTGCGCATTGCCCACCTTCAGCCCTGCCACATCGGTGATCAGGTTGCGCGGGCCGGGACGCATTGGCGCGCTCATGGCAGGCTCTTCACGTGAAACATCCCCGTAAGGGTGCGCATGGGGCAGGGGGCAAACAAGGGCATCGTCACTCCGGCGTTAATTTCGGGCGGAGTTTGCGCGCTTCCCCGGCGGATGCCAAGGCCCGAGGTGGGACAGGATGCCCCCGCCGGAGGGACGCCATAAAAATGGGCGCGCAGGTTGCCCCGCGCGCCCGATCCGTCCGGTGTGACCGTTTGGTTTACTTCTGCTCTTCGGCGACAGCGGCGGCGACGGCCTCTTCAAAGATGGCAAGCCCCTCTTCGACGATGGCGTCGGAGGCTGTCAGCGGCACCATCACGCGCACGGCGTTGCCATACATGCCACAGCTCAGCAGCAGCAGGCCGCGCTTCAGCGCATGGGCAATGACGCGTTTGGTGAAATCGGCGTCGGGCTTGGCGCTGTCGAAATCGGTCACGAACTCAACGGCGACCATGGCGCCAAGGCCGCGGATGTCCCAGAACCGGAAGGGGGCGGAACGCTCGCCAATCTCGGCAAAGCGGGCTTTGAGCGTTTCGCCCATCGCGGTCGAGCGGGCCAGCAAACCTTCGTCTTCGATCGCCTCGATGGCTGCCAGTGCCGCCGCGCAGGCCACCGGGTTGCCGCCATAGGTGCCGCCCAAGCCGCCGGGGGCCATAGCGTCCATCACATCGGTGCGGCCAATGACACCGGCCAGAGGATAGCCACCTGCCATGGATTTCGCCACGGTGATCAGGTCTGGCACCACGCCGGAATGCTCGATCGCGAACCATGTGCCGGTGCGGCCAAAGCCCGCCTGCACCTCGTCTGCGATCAAAAGGATGCCATGCTGGTCACAGATCGCGCGTAATTCCTGCATCATCTCGAATGGCACGGGGGTGTAGCCGCCTTCGCCGAGCACCGGCTCGATGATGATCGCGGCGACACGTTCGGGCTGGGCATCGGTGAGGAAGAGGTTCTTCAGCCCGGTCAGTGCGTCCTGCACGGCGATCCCGTCGCGGACAGAGGGGAAAGGAGCGCGGAAGACATCCGCGGGGAAGGGGCCGACGTCTTTCTTGTAGGGCGTGACCTTGCCGGTCATGCCAAGCGTCAGCAGGGTACGGCCGTGATAGCCGCCGGTGAAGGCGATGACGCCCGGGCGGCCGGTGGCGGCGCGGGCGATTTTCACGGCGTTCTCAACGGCTTCGGCGCCGGTGGTGACCAGCAGCGTCTTCTTGGGCGCGTCACCGGGGGCGAGCGCGTTCAGCTTCTCGGCCAGATCGACATAGGGCCCGTAGGGCACGACCTGAAAGCTGGTGTGGGTGTAGTGGTCTTCCTGCGCCTTGGCGGCCTCGACCACCTTGGGGTGACGGTGCCCGGTGTTCAGCACGCCGATGCCGCCGACGAAGTCGATGTAGCGGTTGCCTTCCACGTCCCACAGTTCGGCGTTCTCGGCATATTTCGCGTAGATCGGTGCGGCGGAAGCCACACCGCGCGGCACGGCGGCATCGCGGCGCGCGATGAGATCGGCGTTGGTCTGACCGTCGGGCTGGGTCGCGGGGTTGGTTTCGACCACGGAGATCTGCGGCGCGGCTTTGGCTTTGGCCGCGGATTTCCGGGGTGATTTCTTGACGGTGCTGGACATGGAACAGATACCTTATTGCGAAAGAGAGAGGGCAGTGACGTGTCGTTTAAAAAATCCATATTCCGTTTAATATAATTGTCAATCGCGATCGCAGCCTCTATCTAACAATTCCCGTGACCCCCCGGTTGACCCAAGGCCGTGCCCCGTAGCGGCGGCGCGGGGGCCTACAAAGGACAAGCCATTGAACGTCGGCGATAAACTCAGAGCGATCCGCAAGAAACACGGGCTCTCCCAACGGGAGCTTGCGGCCAAGGCCGGGCTGACCAATGGCACGATATCGCTGATCGAAAAGAACCGAACCAGCCCCTCGGTCGCGTCGCTCAAAAGCCTGTTGGACGCGATTCCCATCAGCATGGCCGAATTTTTCGCGATTTTAGAAGAAGACGACAGCGCCAAAGTCTTCTACCGCGCGGAGGAGTTGACCGAGATTTCACCAAGTCATCAGGGCGGCGTATCCCTGCGTCAGCTGGGCAGTGCCGCGCATCACGCGCTTCAGGTTTTGCATGAAACCTATGAGCCCGGCGCCGATACCGGACCTGAGTTTCTGAGCCATGAGGGCGAAGAGGCGGGGGTCGTGGTGCGCGGGAGCATCGAAGTAACGGTGGATGGCGCGGTCAGCTTGCTTCATGCCGGGGACGGATATCTGTTCGACAGCCGCCTGCCGCATCGGTTCCGCAACACCGGGTCCGAAAGTTGCGAGATCGTCAGCGCCTGTACCCCGCCCAGTTTTTAAAAAAAGGTGCCCCATAAATATCGACCGCCCCGAGCATTCTGCTCGGGGCGGTCGATAGGGGGTGTCAGGTCTTAGTAGTCTGACCGGTAGTTCGACCTTTGGGTCTCCGGTTGCTGTTTTTCGCGCCCGGTGCGGTCCTCATCCGGGTGAAGTTCCCTTCGGCCCGTGGTGAGGGCAAGGATGATGACCGCCGCTAAGGTCAGGATGGTCAGACCGCCGAGAAAAAGCTCCGTGGTCATCTCCGTGTTCCTTTTTAGCACTGCGTTTCAGGTGCTCAACCGCGCGCAGGCCAAAGGGTTCCGACAAATTTTTCGCCTATGACGAGTCTGTGATCGCTCCGCCACGTTTTGGGCCAGATTCCATTGGGGCTTTGGCGCCTCAGTAATCGTAGATCATTTTACTGTCGGTCGGGACGTGGAAGTTCACCCTGATCTGATAGATGTCGTCGTTGGTTTCGACCTCGACCTGGCCGTTCAACTGGCGGGTAAAGGCGAGGATTAGACGCGAGCCTAGCCCGGTGCCGGATTTCACCTCTTCGGGGTTGCCGATGGTGTTGCGCACTTCGAGCATCGCCTGCTCTGGCCCGGTTTGGATCAGTTTAAGCGAAATGAAGCCTTTGCCATGTTCGACCGTCGAGACGTATTTAAGCGCATTGGTCAGCGCCTCAGAGACAAGCAGGGTCAGCGGCGCGGCATCGTCGGCGTCGATCTTGATCGGCTCGAAGGACTGTTCGACCTTCACGCCAGAGCCGGATGGCAAGCCGACTGAGAGCATCTGGCCCACAATCTCACGCAGCAATTCGCTGGCATTGACGCGGACCAGATCGTCATTCTGATAAAGGTTCTTATGCACCGTGGCGAGGCTGAGGATACGGTCTTGCAACCGGCGCAGCACGAAACGCGCATCTTCGCTTTTGGCCTGCCGGATCTGCATGTTCATGATCGAAGAAATCAGTTGCAGGTTGTTCTTAACCCGGTGGTGCACCTCTTTCAGCAGGATGTTCTTCTGCCGAAGGCTGTCTTCCAACGTCGCCTCGTCCCGCAGGATGGATTCCGCCATGCCAACAAAAGCAGCCTCCATCTCGACCAATTCGGTGGGGACCGAGGGGCCGAGCGTCCCACGCGGGAGAGTACGGTTCAGCGCAAAGCGCCGCATCTGCCGCCCGAGTTTGCGAATATGGTTGATCGCCAGACGGTTCAGCGCCCAGAAGGCCACGATAAGGCTCGCCAGCCACATAACGATGGGCAAAAGCGCGCTGAGGCGGGTCGAAACGCCAGTATCCAAAAACGGGGTGTTGCTGGGCCAAACGCTGAGCGCGAAGACCGTGTCGGGCACAATCGGCACGATCACATAGGCGCGTTCTTGGCCATCGGAATTTTGCGAAAGAAAGACATTGGGCTCTTTGGTGGTCAGCAGCGACAGGGCGACATCGTTGGGATATTCCGTCTTGGCCACCTCAAGCCCGTTTTCGGTGGTAAGGATATGACCCATCTTATTGAGGGTCATCATCGCAACGCTGCTGTGTTTGGTCTTGGGCTCGCGGATCGCGTTGATGGCATCCTCGGGGATGCTAAGCGCCATGAAGCCGATCAACTCGCGCTCTTCGTAGACCGGCGCGTTGATCAGCGTGACCACTTGGTTGCTGACCGCCCCCTGCAACACTGGCACCGCGCGGCGGACGGGGTTTTCCAGCAGGGTCTGGAAATTCTCATCCTGCGAAAAGTCATGATCCTGCCCCGTGGAGGAGCAGGTCATTTGTCCGTCTAGCCCGATGAAACCCACAAGCGAATAAATGTCTGACGCCTGTTTGTATTCCCTAAGGAAGGCCGTGCATTCCTCAGGATCTTCCCGCCTGAGCCGCACGATGGCGGTGAGAGCTTCTGCCGCGCCAAAGGCCTCTTGGATCACCCGGCGTTCCGCCGCGGAGGCTTGTTCCGTCACGGCGATCAGCGATAGCTCCGCGCTTTGGCGACTCTGATCCGCGATCTGCCGTGTCTGTACAACCGCGATCAGCCCGATGGGCAAAAGCGCGAGAGACAGAAACAGCAGGATACGGATCGTCAGCCCACGCATCAGATCACCGCTGAAGAAGCCAGATGTCATATTTAAAAAGAGGAAACTTTAGATGCGGATAGGACAGACATTGTTGCGTCATCGGTCATTTCAAGCGACTCGTCGTCATGGTGACCCAGCAGTTCGGCAAGGCGGGCACGCGCCCGGTTGGTACGGCTCTTGATAGTGCCGACAGCGACCCCACACATCTCCGCAGCTTCTTCGTAAGAGAAACCGGAGGCCCCGACAAGAAGCAGCGCTTCGCGTTGTTCGTCCTTCAAAAGGGCCAGCGCTTTGCGGAAGTCGGTCATCTGCATGTGGCCATCGTGCGCGGGCTTTTCGGCCAGCCCATCGGTCAGCACGCCATCCACGTCCGAGACTTCGCGCTTCGCCTTGCGGCGCGAGGAATAGTAGGTGTTGCGCAGGATCGTGAAGAGCCAAGCACGCATATTCGTGCCTTCTTGGAACTTTTCGATGTTGGTCCACGCCTTGACCAACGTGTCCTGCACCATGTCGTCTGCCGTGGCACCATTGCGTGTCAGGCTGATGGCAAAGGCCCGCATGGCCGGCAGATGTTCTACCAGCTCGTCGCGCGGATCGGGACGGGTCATCATGACGTTCCTTTTTCTGAATCCTGTTCCTTCAACTTCTGAAGCAGATCCTTGAAACGATCAGGGATGCCTTCTTCGAGCGTCTCATCGAAGACCCGTTTGAGGTTGTCGTCGATGACGCGCTCGCGCTCGTCCTTGTTTCCTGAATTCACTAACATCACCTCTGGCATCGTCGTCTCGTTTGAATAATTATGCATGCATACTGGAACCAAACACAATGTCGACGTGTTTGGTTCCAAGAAAAGTAAAAAGGATTCGACTAGATGAACGATGCGACACAAAAGACCAGCATCAGCGATGAACTGGGAGCCAACATCCCCTACCTTCGCCGGTTCGCGCGGGCGATGACAGGCAGCCAGACCAGCGGCGACACCTTTGCTGCGGCAGCCCTCGAAGCCATCTTGGTTGATCGCTCGGTGCTCGATGGAGTAGATACAAAGACGGGTCTTTTCAAGGTTTTGTACGGTATTTGGGCCAGCGCAGGTGCCCCGGTCGAAGAGGGCGAAAGCGGCCCGCGGGCCAAGGCACAACGCCATCTTTCCAGCCTGACCAACAACAGCCGCGAAGCGCTTTTGTTGCACACGATCGAAGGCTTCTCTCATGGGGAAATCGCCAAGATCATCGGTGTGGATGAGGCCGAAGCGGGCGAGTTGATCCAGATCGCCCATCGCGAAATGGCCGACAGCACCTCGGGTTCGGTGATGATCATCGAAGACGAAGCCATCATCGCGATGGACATTGAATCCATCGTGGCCGAGATGGGCCACCGGGTGACCGGCATCGCCCGCACCCGCGAAGAGGCGGTGAAACTGGGCAAGGCCGACGTGCCGGACCTGATCCTCGCCGACATCCAGCTGGCCGACAACTCCTCGGGCATCGACGCGGTGAACGACCTGCTGAACGAGCTGGGCATGCGACCGGTGATCTTCATCACCGCCTTCCCCGAACGTCTGCTGACCGGCGACAAGCCCGAGCCTGCCTTCCTGATTTCCAAGCCCTATTCGGTGGATCAGGTCGTCTCGGCTGTGTCGCAAGCGATGTTCTTTTCCTCCACGGAAACGCTCAACGCCTGAAGCTGAGCCGCGAAAACAGGGTTCCCCGCGCGCAACGTCGCGCAGGGAACCCTTTGCATTAGAAGCGCGTGCCGCCTAACATCACCCAAACATTCAGGAGGCTTGCATGGCCAAGACCACAACCGCTGCCGCAAAAGAGGTGACGATTGACGATTTGTCGGATCAGATCGCACTTCTCAAAAAAGACATCGCATCGCTGACCGAAACCCTGGGCGACTATGGCAAGGCCAAGTCGGAAGAGATGCGGGACAATGCCCGCAATGCAGCGAATGATTTCGCCGATACGGGGCGCCTCAAGGCGATGGAAGTTCAGCAACAGGCCGAGGAATTCCTCAAGGCCCAGCCCGGAACCGCTTTGGGGATTGCCGCAGGCATCGGTTTTCTTGTCGGTCTTGTGACGGCCCGCCGCTAAATGCTGTCTTCGGTGATGCAACATCTGCGCGGCTCCCTGCGACGGGCGCTGCGCACTGCCATGCTCAGCGCCGGGGCCGTGCTTTTTCTGCTGATCGGCCTGCTGTTTCTCACGCTGGCGGCATGGCTTTACCTCATCACCGTCACCACCGCGCTCACCGCCGCGCTGATCCTCGGCGCGGTTTACTTCGGTATGGGCTTTCTCTTGCTCGCCATCGCCGGGTCAGCTGGTGAGGCCGCGGCGCAGCCGTCCCGGCAAGAAGACTCCGCCGCCTCCGATCATGATGGCTTGAAGAACCTGGTCATGGCATTTCTGGCTGGCATAACCGCGGGTCAGAAAGCGCGCCGTTAACCGCGGCCAGCAGGTTGCTGCTGGAAAACGGGCGGGTGATGAATTTCAACCGCTCGCCCACCTTCGCCAGCCGTGGCGTATCGTTCATGATGCAGATGATCGGAAACCACTCCTGCAAGTTCGACAGTTCCGACAAATGCTGATGCAACTGTTCGCGCCGCAGCGACAGGACCGCGAATTCCGTGTCGTTGACGTTGTCCACCAAGGCGCTGAGGTCAAAGCTTTCCAATACTTCAATTTGAGATTGCGGAAACGCGGCAGAAAGCGTTTCATTTATGTCTGAACAGACCAATGGGTCCGGTTCGTAGATCAAGATCGACATGGTCTTCCCCCGGGTAAGCAAAGTCGTCGGTGTAGGGGGTGCGCAAAACACGCGCATTAAACTAAGACATATGAAGGCAAATTTTATCTAATGACGACACACTGCCGCTATTGTCCCCTTCGGCGCAAGGATGCTTTCCTGCCGATGTCGAAAGAAGAAGTGAGCTTCATGGAGAAGTTCAAGTCGGGTGAGCTGACCGTCGAACCGGGCACGCCGATCCTGATGGAAGGGTCGAACTCGCCCCAGCTTTACACGGCGCTCACCGGAATGGGCATCCGCGACAAGACGCTGGAGAACGGCAGCCGGCAGGTCATCAGCTTTGTCTTCCCCGGCGATTTCATCGGGCTACAGGCAGGCATCATGGGCGAAATGGGCCATTCCGTCGAAGCCCGCACCCATATGCGGCTCTGCGTTTTCAACCGCAGTGAGTTCTGGAATTTCTTCAAATCTCACCCCGAACGCGCTTTTGACATTACTTGGCTGGCCGCCATCGAAGAGCATTTCATGGGCGAAGTCCTCGCCACCATCGGCCAACGCAGCGCGATGCAGGCCATCGCTTGGGCGATGGTCAAGATTTTCGAACGCGGCCAGTCGCTCGGGATGGTCACCCACAACCAGATGCTGCTGCCCTATTCGCAACGCGATCTGGCCGATGCGCTTGGCCTCTCGGTGGTGCACACCAACAAGACCCTCGGCGCTCTGAAAGAACGTCAGTTGCTGTCATGGTCCGACAGGGTGCTGCAAATCAACGATCTCGCCGCCTTGGCGAAAGAGGGGATGACCGATCCGGAAAGCCGCCAAAAACGCCCGCTGCTCTAACCGTCAGTCCTGCGCCACATCGATATAGGTATCCGCTGCCTCCGCCCCGCGTTGCCCGCGCGGCTTGGCCGGGCCAACGGTGCTGTCAGGCCGCGTCCGCCGCTCCACCTGCGCGTTCAACGCGGCCCCAAACAAGATCAGAAAGCTGCTGATCCAAAGCCAGATTAACATCGCGATCACCGCCCCGATCGAGCCATAGACCTGATTGTAATTGCCGAAATTGGCCACATAATAGGAAAAACCGATGGAAAGCACCGCCCAAGACAGCACCGCCAAGATCGCCCCGCTGCTGAGCCACGGCAGCCGCGCCGCCCGCCGGTTTGGGCCAAAGCGGTAAAGCACCCCAACCCCGGCAAACAAAACCACCGTCGCCACGGTCCAACGCAAAAGGTCGGCCACCGCATTGCCAAAGGGGCCAAGCGGGATGAAGGCCAGAATGATCGGCGCGATCACTACCGCCAGCAGCGCCACGATGCCGACCGCCACAAGGCTAACCGTCAAGAGCAGGGCATGAAGGTAGTGTTTCGCGGCATTGCGGTTGCGCTCGTTGTAAACGGCGTTCAATCCGATCACCATCGCCCCCACCCCGGCCCGGGCGGACCAAAGCGCCACAAGCAATGACACGATACCGGCCCAACCCAGCCTATCGGCCCGCGCGGTGACCAAGCCGGTCACCTGCGTATTGATGATGTCATAGACATCATCCGGCAGCAGCCCGCGCACTTCCTCCAATTGGGCGACGACGACGACAGGGTCTGAAATCAGCCCCAAAAGCGCGATCAATGCGGCCAGCGCCGGAAACAGCGACAGCATGGCGAAAAACGCCACCCCGGCCGAGATCAGCGCAAGGTTGTCCTCCGCCGCCTGTTTCAGGCTCGCTTTGAAAGCATCCCAATAGATCGCCGGTCGGGTCGGGGGTCTGCGCAACACCAATGCCATTCCTCTCAATTCGGCCCCGACCTTGATCGGGACCGCTTTGCCTCAACTGTCCTCCACATCGTCGCGGACCTGGCCCCAGGCAACAAGGGTGAAGACCACCGTGCCGCCAATGATGTTGCCCACAAGCACCGGCAGGAAGAAGCCAAAGATCGCCTGACCGACCCCCAAGCCGCCATGCAAAAGCAGCGCCGCCATCTCGACCGATCCGGCGACAATATGGGTAAAATCCCCCGCCGCGATCAGCCATGTAAAGGTCAGGATCAGGAAAAAAGCGGTCTCATCCGCCTGCGGAAGCATCCAAACGATCAGCGCCACGATCACGCCCGCCGGAATGCCGCGCCAGAATGCCTCCGATACCCCCATCCCGGTGGCATGTTCCGAAAGGCTGATAATGGCGGGCAGAATGTTTTCTGGAATCGCAGGCGTATAAATAAACAGCGCCGCCGCCGCAAAGGCCCCGACGACATTCGCCCCCAATACAACACCCCAAAGCCGCAACAGGCTGCACAAAACACCCAAACTACGCTCCTGCATCAGCGGCAAGACGGTGGTGATGGTGTTCTCGGTAAACAACTGCATCCGGCCCATGATGACCGCGATGAAACCCAAGGAATAGCCAAGGTTCTCTAGCAAAAACCGCCACTCCGCATCCGGCAGATAGGTCCGGAAAATTGCCTCGCCCAAGACAGAAAGACTGATCAGCATCCCCGCAGAAATCCCCGACCAGATCAATGACCGGTTGGTGCGGTTCAACTCATCGCGCCCCTCGCGGCGGATCACCTCATAGATCAGCTTGGGCGACAGCGCCGCCGCATCACTGACAGAGCGTTCTTCCGCCTCCTCCTGCACAGCAGAGGTCGGGGGTTTCTTCTGGATCAGTGGGGCCATGCGTGTTCTTCCTAAAAACTATGGACATAATGAACATAGCCCGCTGCAGCCTTCTGCACAGTAAAAAGACCGCAGCCCCACGCCGCACCACCAGCGGCCCTGTCGAGCCTCCCCCCTTCACCTTCATCCTTTCTCAAATACCGATCCCGCACTCTCAACCAGCCGGATCAGCCGCGTTCATCCCCACCGGCCCGCAAGGCCAACCCCTCAACAATCGCCGTCAGCGCCGCCCCCCGATGCAGTTCCGCCCGTGGAAAGCGCGCCCGCATCTCGTCTTCGACCACCGCCATCAGGCTCGACCCGCCGACAAAGATCAGCCGGTCCACTGCCTCGGGCGCGAGGCCTGCCTTCTGCGCCGTCGCCTCTGCTGCGTCCCCCATCTGGACGGCGAGTTTCGACAGCCGCTTGCGCATCCAATCGCGGGGCAGGGGCAAGGTCGCGCGGGGTTTGAGCATCGACACATCGATCACCGGATCAGCATCCCCCGCGCCCCCCGCACCATTGGCGCGGATTTTGCCCGCTTCGACAGCAAAGGCGAGGTCATGGCCAAGCTCTTCATCAAGCACTTTGACCAGGCGGGCCAGACGTTTGGGATGTTCGGCGAACTTATGGAGTTCCGCCGCCGCCTTACGGGTCTCCGGCCCATAGAGAAACGGAATTTTCGCCCAAGTGGCCAGATCGTTAAAGATCGCATTGGGCGCGATATGGGTGTCACCCCCGAAAGCGTGGCGAATTTCGCTGCCCATGCCAAGCTGCGGCATCACCCGCCCGATCGACAGGGACCGGTCGAAATCGGTCCCGCCCAGCCGAATGCCGTGGCTTTCCAGAATGTCGATCTCATCATTCCCGCGCTGGAGGAAAAGCGTGAAATCCGAGGTGCCGCCGCCGATATCGATAACCAGCCCCAGATCCCCCGGACGCAAGGCCGCGCGATTGGCAATCGCGGCGGCTTCGGGTTCGTTCATGAAGTCCACATGATCGAAACCCGCCCGGCCATAGGCCTCGCGCAGGTCTGTCAGGGCTTGGGCATCGCGGGCGTCATCGGCGGAATGAAAGCGCACGGGGCGTCCCGAGAGCGTCCTGTCGAAGTGCATTCCTGTGGCGGCCTCGGCCTGCGTTTTGACCCGCGCCAGAAACCGCGCAACAATGTCGATAAAGTCGAGTCTTTCGCCCAAGAGCGCCCTTCGTTCGCGCATTAGCCGGGTGCCAAGCAGGCTTTTCAAGCCGCGCATATAGCGGCCCTCGGCCCCGGCCAGCAGCGCGTCGGATGCCGCGGCACCGATCCGCATTTCCCGCGCCTCGAAATCAAAGAAGACCGCCGTCGGAAGGGTCTGTGCCTCGGCCTCCAGCGAGATCAGTCGCGGGGTGCCGCCGATGGCGATGCCCGCCGCGGTGTTGGAGGTTCCGAAATCAATCCCCAGCGTGGCCATGATGTTCTCCTGATGCCTTTTCACGGTCGGCCCGACGCGCGGCGCGCCCGTGCAAAGCACCCGCGATACCCTTCTCGCGCGCGCTTGGCAACGAAGGCTGGCGTGCCGCGTGGCTTTTGGCTAGCCTCGCAAAAAAATACGCCAATATGGGAGACTTTCATGAACCGTTTGAACCGTTTGATGACCGGTGTGGCCAGCGCCGCATTGGCCGCTGCCGCCACAACGGCCCTTGCCAAGGACGACATCACCGTCGCCATGCAGCTTGAGCCGCCGCACCTCGATCCGACCTCCGCCGCTGCGGGCGCCATCGACTCGGTGCTATATACCAATGTTTTCGAAGGGCTGACCCGCTTCATGGGCGACGGCTCTGTCGTGCCGGGGCTGGCAGAATCTTGGGAGATTTCCGAAGACGGGCTGACCTATACCTTCAAGCTGCGCGAGGGGGTTACCTTTCACGATGGCACCACGATGGATGCCGAGGACGTGAAATTCACCCTCGACCGGATCAATGCCGAAGACAGCGCCAACGCGCAAAAGGCCCTCTATTCCGCGATTTCCGAGGTAAATGTCATCGATCCCCAGACCGTTGAGGTCACACTGAGCGAGCCGAACGGCAACATGCTTTTCAACCTCGCTTGGGGCGATGCGGTGATCGTGGCGCCGGAATCGGTCGAGACGATCAAACAGACCCCAATCGGCACCGGCGCATTCAAGTTCGAAAACTGGAACCAAGGCGACAAGATCACCCTGACCCGGAATGAAGACTATTGGGGCGAAGCGCCCGCGCTGGCCAGTGCGACGTTCAAGTTCATCTCGGACCCGACAGCGGCTTTCGCCTCCGTCATGGCTGAAGATGTCGATGTTTTCACCGGCTTCCCCGCGCCTGAGAATATCCCCCAGTTCGAAGCCGACCCGCGGTTTCAGGTTCTGATCGGCTCGACCGAAGGCGAAACGATCCTGTCGATCAACAATCAGCGAGAACCTTTCAATAACGTCGAAGTCCGCGAGGCCGTGGCCCATGCCATCGACCGTCAGGCGATCATCGACGGGGCGATGTTCGGCTATGGCACGCCCATCGGCACCCATTTCGCACCGCATAACCCAGACTACGTCGACCTGACACAGATGAGCGCCTACGATCCCGAAAAGTCCAAGGCGCTGCTGGCCGAGGCCGGTTTCCCCGATGGGTTCGAGACGACATTGCACCTGCCGCCCCCCTCCTACGCCCGCCGCGGGGGTGAGATCATCGCCGCGCAGCTGGCCGAGGTTGGCATCAAGGCGCAGATCACCAATGTCGAATGGGCGCAGTGGTTGGAAACCGTGTTCAAGGGTAAGGATTTCGGCCTGTCGATTGTCAGCCATACCGAGCCGATGGACATCAACATCTATGCCAACCCGGACTATTACTTTCAGTATGACAATGCCGAATTCCAGTCTCTGATGACCGAGTTCAACAAGACCGCCGACCCCGCCGCGCGGAGCGAAATGCTGGCCAAGGCGCAGCGTATCATCGCCGAAGACTATGTGAACGGTTACCTGTTCCAGCTCGCCTTCCCGACGATTGCCAAGGCCGGTGTCGAAGGGCTTTGGGTGAACGCACCGACACAGGCGACCGATCTGACCGGCGTCAGCTGGGCGGAATGATCTGAAAGGATCATGTCGAGACACCAAAAAAGGGCGCGCCGTGAGGCGCGCCCTTTGAAATTAGAGGCGAAGACCTATTAGTCTTTGCCACGCATGCCAGCAGCGGCTTCGCTTACCAGCGCGTCAGGGTTCTGGTTGCAGACGACCATGAAGTCTTCCATTTCCTGCTGCATGTCCGTGTCGGCCATCACGTCGGCGTCTTCGGAATCTTCAACGGCTTTGGTGTTGTCGATCAGGGAATCTTCGGTCTCTTCGGAATCTGTCGCTTCTTCAGCGGAGATATCGCTCGGCTCGGAACCGTCGCTCTTGGTTTCGGTGATCATGGAGCCACCGTGGCCGCCATCTTCCAGCTCGGCGATTGCCATGGAAGCGACTTTCATTTTGTCGTCATCGCTCAGTTCTTGGTACTGGGCGCAGGTCATGGTGGCCATGTCCATGTGAGCGGCGGCAAATGCGGGTGCGGAAACGGTGCCCAGAAGGCTGGCGATCGCAAGTGTTTTCAAAGTCGTTTTCATTTTCATTCTCCAGTTTTGTCTGTTCTCCCGAAAACAACACCGCATAACCGATATGGTTCCAGCGCATAGCGATAAGCCCCGCGAAAACCGCGCCCAAAGCGGCTAAGAGCATGCCTTGAATGGATTCTTTCGGCGATCATTCGGGGCGCAGCTTGCCGAACATCCAAAAAATGATCACTTTTTTCTTTCTCGCGCGGGAAACTGCACGCGGGCTCTGGACCCTCCCGAGCGTGCCGCCTAACCTCCGCGCTATGTTGCGCTATGCGTTGAAAAGATTTCTCTCCCTGCTCATCAGTCTCGCGGTCGCGTCGCTGGTGATTTTTATGGTGATCGAGGTCGCCCCCGGCGATCCGGCGTCCTTTATGCTGGGCCTGAATGCCCAGCCCGAAACGCTGGCCGCGCTGCGCAGTGAACTGGGTCTCGATCAGTCCCGGCCCGAGCGTTATTTGGAGTGGGTTGGCGGCATGTTGCAGGGGGATTTCGGTACCTCCTACACCTATCGGACCCCGGTGACCGAGATGATCGGCGACCGGCTTTGGGTCTCTGTGCCCTTGGCGCTTTATGCGCTTTTCCTCTCTGTCGTCGTGGCTTTTCCGGCGGGCATCTATGCCGCCTCGCGCCGCGGTCGGGCGGGGGATGTGGGCGTGATGGGGGCGACGCAATTGGGCGTGGCGGTGCCGAACTTCTGGTTCGCCATGATCCTTGTGCTGATCTTTTCGATCAACCTGCGCTGGTTTTCGGCGGGCGGTTTCGTTGGCTGGGACAAGGGGCTTTTTGCCGGGTTGCATGCGCTGACCCTACCCGCGATTGCGCTGGCCCTGCCACAGGCGGCGATCTTGGCGCGGGTCATGCGCTCGGCCCTGTTGGACGTTCTGGGCGAAGATTTCATGCGCACCGCGCGGGCCAAGGGGCTGACGGCGCGGCAGGCGCTTTGGCGGCACGGGCTGCGCAATGCGCTGATCCCGGTGCTGACCATCATCGGGCTGCAGTTCTCCTTCCTGCTGGCCGGGTCGATCATTATCGAACAGGTCTTTTACCTGCCGGGGCTCGGGCGGCTGGTGTTTCAGTCGATCTCGGCGCGGGATTTGATCGTGGTCGAGTCGGTCGTGATGCTCTTGGTCTTTTCGGTGATCTTGGTGAACTTCCTTGTCGATCTGGCCTATGCCGCCGTCGATCCCCGGTTGAGGGCCCGCACATGAACCGCAACCTGTTTCTTGGGGCCGTGCTGACCTCGGTCTTTCTGCTGGCCGCGCTGATCTCCTTTGTTTGGACACCCTATGACTATGCCGGGCTTGATATTGCGAACAAGCTGCGCAGCCCGTCGTTGGCGCATCCCATGGGCACGGATCACTTCGGTCGCGACATTCTGAGCATGATCATGGTCGGTGCGCGCACCTCTATCGCCGTCGCGCTGGTGGCGGTGGGCATTGGCATGGGCGTGGGTGTGCCGTTGGGGCTTTGGGCTGCGGCGCGGCGCGGCAGCCTTGTGGATGAGGTCATCATGCGCGGCAATGATCTGGTCTTTGCCTTTCCGGCCATTGTCATCGCCATTCTGATCACGGCGGTCTTTGGCGCCGGGGCGATCAATGCCATTATCGCGATCGGCATCTTCAACATTCCCGTTTTCGCCCGCATCACCCGCGGTGCCGCGCTGTCGCTGTGGCAGCGGGAGTTCATCATGGCGGCACGGGTGGCAGGCAAATCCGCGGCGCGTATCTCGTTCGAGCATATCCTGCCCAATGTCGCCAATCTGCTGATCGTGCAGGGGACCATCCAGTTCTCTCTCGGCATCCTCGCCGAGGCGGGGCTGAGCTATGTCGGCCTCGGCGCGCAGCCGCCGGTGCCGTCTTGGGGCCGGATGCTGGCCGATGCGCAGACCATGGTCAGCATCGCGCCGCATATGGCCCTGATGCCGGGTTTCGCAATCATCCTGACGGTGTTGGGGCTGAACCTGATGGGTGACGGGCTGCGCGACCTGCTTGATCCCCGCCTGAGGGTGGCACGCACATGACGCTTCTTTCTGTCTCCAACCTTTCGCTCTCTATCCACGGGCTGCGCATCCTCGACGGGGTGACCTTTTCCGTCGCACCGGGAGAGATCGTGGCCGTGACCGGGGAAAGCGGCTCGGGCAAGTCGATGACCGCGCTGGCGGCGATGCAGCTGCTGCCCAAGGGCGCGACGACGACCGGGCATATCATGCTGGGCGAGGACGATCTGACCCAGATGGACGAGGCAGCGCTTTGCGATATGCGCGGCAATGACATCGGCATGGTGTTCCAAGAGCCGATGACCGCGCTCAACCCGGTGCAAAGCATCGGTCGCCAAGTGGCCGAAACCATCCGGGTACATGAACCCAGCGTCTCGCGGGCCGAGGCCGAGGCCCGCGCCGCCGATACGCTGACCCGCGTCGGCCTGCCCCAAGACCGCTTCCCCCTGTCGCGCTATCCGCATGAGCTAAGCGGCGGGCAGCGCCAGCGGGTGGTGATCGCCATCGCCATTGCCCTGCGCCCCCGTCTGCTGATCGCCGATGAGCCGACCACCGCGCTGGATGTCACCACGCAGGCGCAGATCCTCGCCCTGCTGACCCGATTGGCGCGCGAAGACGGCATGGGGCTGTTGATGATCACCCACGACCTTGCCGTCGTGGCGGATATGGCCGACCGGATCATCGTCATGCGCAAGGGGCAGATCGTCGAACAGGGGGAGACGCAGGCCCTGCTGCACAACATGCAGCACCCCTATACCAAAATGCTTTTCGACGCCTCCCGCCATGAGGTGAACCTGCCCGCCCCGCCCGCACCTCAGCCGCTTTTGGAGGTCAAAGGCGTCTGCCGCGATTACCATCTGCCGCGCAAGACACTGTTCGGCGCGCCCGGCACCTTCCGCGCGGTGGACAACCTCAGCTTTACCCTGAACCGTGGGGAACGTTTGGGGCTGGTGGGCGAATCCGGTTGCGGGAAATCGACCCTGACTCGGGCGATTTTGGGGCTGGAGCCGGTGCAAGAGGGCAGTATCACGGTCGATGGCCAGCCGGTCTTTACCGGGACGCAGCCGAACCTTGCCGTGCGGCGCAAGATGCAGGTGGTGTTTCAAGACCCTTTCGGCAGCTTCAATCCGCGCCACCGGGTCGACCGTTTGGTGACCGAGCCGTTTCACCTGCTCGACACCCCGCCACAGGGGGCCGAGCGTTCCCGCGCGATTGACGAAGCGCTGACCGCCGTGGGACTGCGCCCGGCGGATGCACGGAAATACATTCACGAATTCTCCGGCGGGCAGCGCCAGCGGATCGCCATTGCCCGTGCGCTGATCATCCGGCCCGAGTTGATCCTGTTCGATGAGGCCGTCAGCGCGCTTGATGTCTCGGTCCGGGCGCAGATCCTTGATCTGCTGGCCGATCTTTGCAGCCATTATGACCTGACCTATCTCTTCATCTCGCATGACCTTTCGGTGGTGCGCACGGTGACGGACCGGGTGCTGGTGATGCAGTCCGGCAAGATCGTAGAGGCCGGAGAGACCGCGCAGGTCTTTGACGCGCCGCAGCACGCCTATACCAAATCGCTGATCGCCGCTGCCCCGGTTCTGCCCGACTCGCCCCAGCCCGTCGGGTAGGCTTTGCGGCCCTTCGTGTCAGCCGCATTGATTGCGATGAAAAACCGACCTAACGTGAAATCGGGGATTCCCGCCACGGGGGCATGTCTGCTCGCGGCCCGAACGGCGCGTTTGAAATTTCCCTGCCCAGTCAATTGCCTGAAGGCTGCGGCGCTCTACTTGTGCATGCAATGGCGGAGGCCTAAAGGGTGGTCCGCCAAATATAACAATGGGAGACATCTTATGAAAATGTTCAAAATGCTCGCGATGACCGGTGCCATGGTGGCCGGCACTGCGGCCATGGCTCAAGAAAAGTTCATCACCATCGGCACCGGTGGTCAGACGGGCGTTTACTTCGTCGTTGGTCAGTCGATCTGCCGTCTGGTGAACCGCGGCACCGCGGATCACAACCTGAAATGCACCGCGCCTTCCACCGGCGGGTCGATCGCCAACATCAACGCGATCAAAGCGGGCGACATGGACATGGGCGTGGCCCAGTCCGACTGGCAGTTCCACGCCTACAACGGCTCCTCCCAGTTCGAGGGTGACAAGTTCGACAACCTGCGCGCGGTCTTCTCCGTGCATGGTGAGCCCTTCAACGTCATCGCCCGTGCCGACAGCGGCATCGAGTCCTTCGACGACCTCAAAGGCAAGCGCGTCAACATCGGTAACCCCGGTTCCGGTCAGCGCGCCACTATGGAAGTCGTGATGGACGCCAAGGGCTGGACGCTGGACGATTTCGCACTGGCCTCCGAGCTGAAACCGGCCGAACAAGCCGCCGCTCTGGGCGACAACAAGGTGGATGCGATCATCTACACCGTGGGTCACCCCAACGGTTCGATCCAAGAAGCCGTGTCGACCGTCGACGCCAAGCTGATCCCCGTGGACGGTGATGCGATCCAAGGTCTGATCGACGACAACCCCTATTATGCCGAGGCCACCGTGCCGGGCGGCATGTATAAGGGCACCGACGAAGACGTGAAAACCTTCGGCGTGAAAGCCACCTTCGTGACCTCTGCCGATGTTGACGACGAAGTCGTTTATCAGGTGGTCAAGGCGGTCTTTGACAACTTCGACCGTTTCAAGCGTCTGCACCCTGCCTTTGAGAACCTGACCCAAGAGGAAATGATCTCGGGCGGTCTTTCCGCGCCGCTGCACCCCGGCGCCGAGAAGTATTACAAAGAGCAAGGTTGGCTCGAGTAATCTATCCGTGACATGATAGCTCTGGCGGCGGTACGCTGCCGTCAGAGACCCGAAAAAAACAATATGCGCATCCGCCCCAAGGTGGAGCCGACAGGGGGACGATATGTCTGAGAAGGACCAGCAAAAGGCGGCGGCTGTTGAAACCGCCGCGACCGGTGACCGGGGCGGATTGAGCCAGGCGGAACTGGACGAACTTGTCGCTTCTTCTGACACGGGTGGGCGTTCTGTCAGCGGGTTGATGGGCACTTTGCTGCTGCTGGTGGCCTTGGCTTGGTCCCTTTTCCAACTCTACATCGCCTCGCCCATCGGCCTTTTCAACGATACGCTGGCCCGCTCCATTCACCTTGGCTTTGCCGTATTCCTTGGCATCATGGTGTTTCCGGCCACGCGCACCAGTTTTCAGGTGGCGCTTGGCGTCATCGTTCCCATCGTTCTTGCCGCCCTCTTTATGGTCAGTACGAAGGATTCCACCGCGGTCTGGTGGATCCCGATCCCGGCGGCCTTTGTGGTCGCGACAGTGCTGCTCGGCTCGCCCAAGAACCGCATTCCGATCTGGGAATGGGCCTTGGCCATCGTCGGCACCTTTTGCGCGCTGTATCTCTTTATCTTTTACCGTGACATCGCCAACCGCGTCGGCGCGCCGATCCTGCCGGATTATATCGCGGGGGTGACCGGCCTGTTAATCCTGCTCGAAGCCACCCGCCGCGCCCTTGGGCCTGCGCTGATGATCGTGGCGAGCGTTTTTCTCTTCTACACCGTGCTTGGCCCCTATATGCCAATCATCATCGCCCATAAGGGCAACAGCCTTTCGGAGATCGTGAACCACCAGTGGATCACGACCGAAGGCGTCTTTGGCATCGCGCTTGGCGTGTCGACCTCCTTCGTCTTTCTCTTCGTGCTTTTCGGCTCGCTGTTGGACCGTGCGGGGGCGGGCAACTACTTCATTCAAGTCGCCTTCAGCCTCATGGGCCACATGCGCGGCGGTCCGGCCAAAGCTGCCGTTGTGGCCTCGGCCATGACCGGCCTGATCTCGGGCTCATCCATCGCCAACGTGGTGACCACGGGCACCTTCACCATCCCGCTGATGAAGAAAGTGGGCTTCAACTCCGAAAAAGCAGGCGCGGTCGAGGTGGCTTCGTCGGTCAACGGCCAGATCATGCCGCCCGTCATGGGGGCTGCGGCCTTCCTGATGGTCGAATACGTCGGCATTCCCTATTTCGACGTGGTCAAACACGCCTTCCTGCCTGCGGTGATCTCTTACATCGCGCTGGTCTACATCGTGCATCTTGAGGCGATGAAAGCCGGGATGCAGGGTCTGCCGCGTGCCTATACGCCCAAGCCGCTAGTGCAGCAGCTTATCGGCATCGCCTTTGCAATCATCGCGATCTGCGCGCTGTCCTTTGCGGTTTACTACCTGATGGGCTGGATTCGCCCGGCCTTCCCCGAAACGGCGGGCTATATCATCTTTGTCTTCCTCACGGCGGTCTATGTTGGCCTACTTTATGTTGCGAGCAAGGAAGAACCGCTTGAGATGGAAGACCCCAACGCCGAGGTGACGACCCTGCCGATGCCGGGGCCGACTGCGCGGTCCGGTCTGCATTTCATCCTGCCTGTCGTGGTGCTGGTCTGGGCGCTGATGGTCGACCGCTTGTCGCCCGGCCTCTCGGCCTTTTGGGCGGCTGCCTATATGATCTTCATCCTGCTGACGCAGCGCCCGCTTATGGCGATGTTCCGGGGTGAAAGCCAGTTCGTCAATGATGTCAAAGCCGGGTTCCTTGACCTGATCGACGGTCTGGTCACCGGCGCGCGTAACATGATCGGCATCGGCATCGCCACGGCGACAGCGGGCATCATCGTCGGCGCGGTCAGCCAGACCGGTGTCGGCTCGGCGCTTGCGGATGTGGTCGAAGTGCTCTCGGGCGGCAATATCCTTGCCATCCTGTTCCTCACCGCGATCCTGTCGCTGATCCTTGGCATGGGCCTGCCCACCACGGCGAACTATATCGTTGTCTCGGCGCTGCTGGCGCCGGTGATTGTGACGCTGGGCCAGCAGAACGGGCTGATCGTGCCGCTGATCGCGGTGCATCTCTTCGTCTTCTACTTCGGCATCATGGCCGATGTGACCCCGCCGGTGGGTCTGGCAAGCTTTGCCGCCGCCGCCGTTTCGGGCGGTGATCCGATCCGCACAGGTCTGGTCGCTTTCTTCTACTCCTTGCGCACTGCGGCGTTGCCGTTCCTGTTTATCTTCAACACGGAATTGCTGCTGATCGGGGTCACATGGGGGCAGGGGTTGTTCATTTTTGTGGTGGCCACCGTGGCCATGCTGCTTTTCGCGGCGGCGACCCAAGGTTTCTTTCTGGCCCGCAACCGTTTCTATGAAACCATCGCGCTGCTGCTCATCGCCTTTACCCTGTTCCGCCCGGGCTTTTGGATGGACATGATCTATCCCCCCTATAGCGAGGAAGCTCCGACCGAGATCGTTCAGGCTGCTGAAGAAACCCCCGCGGGCGAACGGCTGCGGCTGCGCATCTCGGGCGTGAACGATCTGGGCGATCCGTTGGAGTTCGTGGCGCTGCTGCCCATCGGCGAAGGTGAGACTGGGGCCGAGAAGCTGGAGGCCGCGGGGCTCATGTTCCGCGAGGATGGCGACAAGATGATCATCGACGATGTCCTCTACGACAGCCCGGCGCAGGGCGCGGGCCTTGATTGGGATCAAGAGGTGCTGCGGGTGCTAAAACCGATGCCACAACCCAGCAAGTACTGGATGTTCATCCCCGCCCTGCTACTTTTGGCGCTGGTGGTCTTCTTGCAACGGGGCCGTGCCGCGCAGGCCCCCCGTAAGCCCGCGACAGCCTGAGGAGGGCGCATCATGTTCGATAACATCCTGCTGACCGTTGATCTGAGCGACCCGAAATCATGGGAAAAGGCGTTGCCGCAGGCGATTGATATGATCCGCCTCTCCCAAGGCACGCTGCATATCCTCTCGGTCGTGCCGGACATGGGCACGCCGCTGGTCGAAGGGTTCTTTCCCGCAGATTACGAGAAACAGGCCACGGGCCGCGCGGCCAAGGCGCTTGAACAACTGGTCGAGCGTGAGGTGCCTGATGACGTAAAGGTGAAGCAGCACCTGAAATTCGGCAAGATCCACCGCGAGGCGCTGAAAACGATAAAGAAATCAAATGCCGATCTGGTGGTCATGGGGTCCGAACATCCCGACAGCCTGCGCGAATTCCTCGTCGGCTCCAACGCCGACCGCATTGTGCGTCGTTCCCCTGTTTCCGTTCTGGTCGTGAGGGCGTAAGACACGTGCGTCGCGGAGATAGGCAAGGAAATGGTCCATTGCGCCGCGTAGTTCGGAGTATTCACGCATGACCCCTTTCGCGATTGCCGGCGTGCAAATGTACGTCAATGCCTTGCAGCCTAATGTCGAGGGCATGATCCAGCGGCTCGACATTCTGATGGCGCGTTTCCCTTGGACACAGATGGTGCTGTTCTCCGAACTGGCACCTTTCGGCCCGCTTGACCGGTTTGCCCTGCCGCCCGAGAATGAGACGATCGAACAGTTTCAGGCCGCCGCGCGGCGGCATCGGGTTTGGCTGATCCCCGGTTCGATGTTCCTCAAGCATCCCGAGGATGGCCGCGTCTATAACACCTCGGTCGTCATCAACCCCGAAGGCGAAGTGGTGCGCCGCTATGCCAAGATGTTCCCCTTCCGACCCTATGAGGCCGGGATCGCGGCGGGCAATGAATTCTGTATTTTCGATGTGCCGGATGTGGGCCGCTTTGGCCTGTCGATCTGCTATGACATGTGGTTCCCCGAAACGACGCGGCAGTTGACCTCGCAAGGGGTCGAGGTGTTGCTGCACCCGGTGCTGACCGGCACCACCGACCGCGATGCGGAACTTGCCATCGCGCGCGCCACGGCGGCGCAGTTCCAGTGCTATATCTTCGACGTTAACGGTCTGGGCGCGGGCGGTGTGGGTAAATCCTGCGTGGTCGATCCAACCTCGATGGTGCTGCACCAATCGGCAGGGCAAGAGGATATGTTCCCGATCGAGATCGACCTCAACATGGTGCGCCGTCAGCGTGAGACGGGGATGAAGGGGCTGGGCCAACTGCTCAAATCCTTCCGCGACCGCCCGACAGACTTCCCGGTCTATGACCGTGACAGCGGCGCGGATGCCTTCCTGCACACCCTTGGCCCGCTTGAAATCCCGCAACAGGGCAGCCGCGCGGGGCTGCATGTCGATGTGCCCGCCCAGCAGGTGCCTGCCGAAATCCCGACCTATAAGGGCAAGAACGGTTTCCCGCCTGAGCCGCTTGCCAGCCCCACCGCCGGGACGGCGCCCGAGGTGGCCCAGACACCGGCGCCCGTGGCCCCGGCTGCGGGCACGCCCGACCCACAGACAACGCCCGACACGCCCGGGCAGAACGACAATACCAGCGGCTAGGCCGGGGTTAGGTTCGCACAAAGCGCTACCTGACGCATCGGTCGGCCCTCCAGCAGAGGACGACTGATGCATTCTATGAACGACTATTCCTCGGCCATTCAACTGCGGTCGGATCGGTGGAGCGCCCTGCGCGCCGCCGCCGCCGCCATGTCACGCGATCCGAAAGGCAAGGGCGCGGCGCAGGGGCGCAAGGAAATCGAGGCGCTGTTTGAGTCACTGGCCCTGATCGAGCCCTATTGGGCCTTTCCGGGCATGTCCGCTTTTGACCACATGCGTCGCCAGTTCGCCCACGGCAATTTCGAAGATCTGGCCTTTGCCGTGAACCGGGTGACGCGGGCGCTAACCACCGGCGCCTATCGCCGTCGCACCATCCCGTTGGAACGCGACAGTCTGGATCAGGACGAGCATGACGACGAGGCGATGCTGCCGCCCGAGGCGCGGGCGCTGGCGAAACCCTATTTCGAAGTGCTGATCGTCGACAATGTGAACGAACAGCAGGAACGCTGGCTGCGCAGCAATGTCTCCCGCATGCGCCGGACCGAAGACCCGTTCATCTACGAAGCCGTCGTGGTGCCCAGCCTCGAGGACGCGCTGATCGCGGTGATGTTCAACCACAATATCCAAGCCATCGTCGTCCGCCCCGGGCTCACGTTGAAATCGAAAGTCGATCAACAGATCCTGACCCGCTACCTCGCCCGCGCGGGCGGGCAGGATGAGATAGACGCACTTCAGCCTGAGAGCTATGGCCCAGAGCTTTGCCGCATGATCGCCAAGGTCCGGCCCGAGCTTGATGCCTATCTGGTCACCGAACGCTCGGTCGAGGATATCGCGGGGCTCGATCTGGGGATTTGTCGGCGGGTCTTCTACAATCAAGAAGACTTCATGGAGCTGCACCTCAACATCCTGCGCGGGGTGCAGGCGCGCAACAAGTCGCCCTTCTTCACCGCGCTGGTGGAGTATTCCAAACAGCCCACCGGCGTCTTCCACGCCATGCCGATCAGCCGCGGCAAGTCGATCACCCGCAGCCACTGGATTCAGGACATGGGGGCGTTCTACGGGCCGAATATCTTCCTTGCAGAGACCTCGGCGACATCGGGCGGCCTCGACAGCCTGCTAGAGCCGCATGGACCGATCAAAGAGGCGCAGGAACTCGCAAGCCGCGCCTTCGGCTCTAAACAGACGTTTTTCGCCACCAATGGCACGTCGACCTGCAACAAGATCGTGGTGCAGGCGTTGGTGCGGCCCGGCGACATCGTGTTGGTCGACCGCGACTGCCACAAGAGCCACCACTACGGCATGGTGCTCGCGGGCGCACAGGTCAGCTACCTCGACAGCTATCCGCTTAACGAATACTCGATGTACGGCGCGGTGCCGCTGCGCGAGATCAAGGAGCGGCTCTTGGAGCTGAAGGCGGCAGGCAAGCTCGACCGGGTGCGGATGCTGCTGCTGACCAACTGCACCTTCGACGGGCTGGTCTATAACGTCGAGCGGGTGATGGAGGAATGTCTGGCGATCAAGCCCGACCTCATCTTCCTCTGGGACGAGGCATGGTTCGCTTTCGCCCGGTTTAGTCCCACATATCGCCAGCGCACCGCGATGAACGCGGCCAATACCCTGCGGGCGAAGTTCAAGTCCGAGGTCCATGCCGCCGCCTATGAGGCCCAGCAAAAGACCCTGAAGGACGCGGATGATGAGACCCTGCTCAACACCCGGCTGATCCCCCCGCCGCAGGCGCGGGTGCGGGCCTATGCCACGCAATCGACCCATAAGACGCTGACCTCACTGCGGCAGGGCTCGATGATCCACGTCAACGATCAGGACTTCAAAGGCGAGGTCGAGCAGAGCTTTCACGAAGCCTATATGACCCACACTTCGACCTCACCGAACTACCAGATCATCGCCTCGCTCGACGTGGGGCGGCGTCAGGTCGAACTCGAAGGGTTCGAGTTTGTCCAACGACAGGTCGAAGCGGCGATGTCGATGCGCCGTGCGATCAGCGAACACCCCCTCTTACGCAAGTATTTCAAAGTGCTCTCCGCCGGGGACATGATCCCCGAACAGCACCGCGAAAGCGGCGTCACCAGCTATTATGACGTTGAGCAGGGCTGGACCGACATGTGGGATTGCTGGGAGCAGGATGAATTCGTGCTCGACGCGACCCGCGTGACCCTCGCCGTGGGCGGCACGGGCTGGGATGGCGATACCTTCAAGACCCAGATCCTGATGGATAAATACGGCATCCAGATCAACAAGACCTCGCGCAATACCGTGCTGTTCATGACCAACATCGGCACCACGCGCTCGTCCGTGGCCTATCTGATCGAAGTGCTGGTGGAGATTGCCAAATCGCTCGACGATCTTTTGGACGATGCCAGCCGGATGGAGCGGCTGTCATTCGACCGGCGCGTCACCAATCTGATGGAGAACTACCCGCCGCTGCCGGATTTCAGTTGCTTCCACGAAGCCTTCCGCGCCGCAGACACGCCCGAAGGCGACATTCGCACGCCCTTCTTCCTCGCCTATGATGAGAAAAACTGTGACTACCTCGACCTGAACGGATCCTTGCAAGAGGTGATGGACGCGGGCGACACGGTGGTCTCGGCCAGCTTCATCATCCCCTATCCGCCCGGCTTTCCGATCCTCGTACCCGGACAGGTCGTCAGTCAGGAAATTCTCGACTTCATGCGCGCGCTCGATGTCAGCGAGATCCACGGATACCGGCCCGATCTGGGCCTGCGCGTCTTTACCGCGGAGGCATTGAAACGCGTGCGCCGCAAAGACCTTTCTTCTTCACCCGTTTGACCAAAAGGACCTACGACATGGCAAAAATTCTCAAGAATATCTCCGAAATCCGCCGGTTCTTTCACCGAAACGAGGACCCGGTCTATTTCATCTCGGCCACCAACTTCAATCTGCTGGGCCTCGATGAATGGGTGAAGAATTTCAAGTACATCTGCTACATCGACTGCTACGGCGGCAAGCATCCCAACGTCTTCTGCCCCTCGGAACAGCCCCATGCGGAGTTCCAGAGCATCGAGGACATCAACAACTACCTGCTGCAGCACAAGGAGGTCATCGACTTCATCAAGCGCCGCGGCGGCAAGCCCAAATTCGTCTTCCTGATGTTCGACGAGGAAACCGAGCGCCTGAGCAAGGAGTTGGGCGCCGAGGTCTGGTTCCCGAAAGCCAAGCTGCGCCAGTCGATGGACAACAAGATCGAGACGGTGCGCATCGGCAACAAGGCCGGCGTGCCTTCGGTGCCCAACACGCTGAGCGAGGTGAAAAGCTACGACCACCTCCGCGAGATCTGCGAGAAGGCCGATCTGGGCCATGACCTCGTGCTGCAATCGGCCTATGGCGACAGCGGACATACGACTTTCTTCATCAAGTCCGAGGCCGATTTCCGCCGCCACGAGAGCGAGATCGTCGGCGAGGGCGAGATCAAGATCATGAAGCGGATCGACTGTCGCGGCGCCGCGATCGAGGCCTGCGCCACCAAGGAAGGCACCATCGTTGGGCCGCTGATGACCGAACTGGTCGGCTTCAAGGAGTTGACCCCCTATCGCGGCGGCTGGTGCGGCAACGAGATCCTCGCCACCGCCTTCCCGCCCAAGGTTCGCGAGAAGGCCCGCGATCTGACCTTCAAGTTCGGGGAGCAACTGCGGAAAGAGGGCTATCGCGGCTATTTCGAGCTCGATTTCTTGATCGACAAGAAAACCGGCGACCTGTGGTTGGGGGAGTTGAACCCGCGGATCACCGGCGCAAGTTCCATGACCAACCACGCGGCCTTCGCCCATGCCGACGCGCCGCTGTTCCTGTTCCACCTGCTGGAGTTCAGCCGCAAGAAGTTCACCCTCGACGTGGATGAGCTGAACGCCCGCTGGGCTGACCCGGACAATATCGACGGTTGGAGCCAGATGGTCATCAAACACACCGAAGACAGTGTCGACATCTGCACCGAAGCGCCCGAGACCGGGATTTACAAGATGAAGGAAGACGGCAGCGTGGTCTTTGACCGTTTCGACTATCACCGCCGCGCGGTCGAGAGCGAGAACGAAGCCTTCTTCCTGCGCATCTTGCAACCGGGTGACTATCGCTACGAGGGCGCGGATATTGGCATCCTCGTGACGCGGGGTCGGTCGATGACCAAGTCTTTCCAGTTGAACGAACGCGCGAAAAAGTGGATTCATGGGATCAAACGCAGCGTGGATGGCAAACCCTTGCCCACCGCCTCGGCCGGTCCAGAGCTTTCTGATCCGGCGTTCAAAATCCTGTAACGAGATGAAAGGCCGCGATGTACTGGCGCGCATTGTCCGAAGACCAGCCCGGCCAGAAATGGGCCGGTCTCTTCGCGGCCTATTGGCCTGATTATCACGCATGGTGGTTGAAGGAGGGGGAGGCCGCGCGCCCGACCTATGCCCAATGCCGCCGTGCGCTGGCCCAGCATATGCCCGAGATGCTGCCGCTTTATGACCAGCTTTGCAGTCTAGCAGGCGGCGGCGATCACGCGGCGCGCTTCCTTAGTTTCTATTGCCCGCCGCCCTATCTCTCGGCCTGTTCGCAGGCGATCTGGGCGGGGAAAGAGCCGGTCATGGTGCGCAACTATGACTATAACCCCAATGCCTTTGACGCGATGGTGCTGCGCACCGGCTGGCAGGGGCGGCAGGTCATGGGCACCTCCGACGGGCTTTGGGGGCTGGTCGACGGGGTGAATGATGCAGGGCTGTCGATCTCGCTCACCTTTGGCGGGCGACGTGTGGTGGGCGAAGGCTTCGGCGTGCCGCTGATCCTGCGTTATGTGTTGCAGACCTGCGAAACCGCGCAGGAGGCGGGCGAGGTGCTGGCGCGGGTGCCCACGCATATGAGCTACAACGTCACCGTACTCGACCGAAAACGCAGTTACCTGACCGCCATGATGGCCCCCGATCGCCCCGCTGTCATCACCCGCGCCGCGGTGGCGACCAATCATCAAGAGAATGTGGAGTGGATCAGCCACGCCCGCTTTACCGCCACGGTCGAGCGGGAGCGCTACCTGTTGCAACGTCTGCGTCTGCACCGCGACCCGGAGGAGAAGTTCATCGGCGCCTTCCTCAAGCCGCCGCTTTATTCCACAGCCTTCAACGCCGGTTTTGGCACGCTTTACACTGCCGTCTACCGTCCGCGCAAACGCGAGATGGAGTTGCGCTGGCCCGGCACGACATGGGCGCTGTCGCTGACGGATTTCACCGAAGGGGCGCGGCAGGTCTTGGTGCCGGGGGCGGCATGAGCGGGGCGGCGCGCAAAGGGCCGCTGTCCTCGCTTAGGGTGGTGGAGTTTTCCGGCCTTGGCCCTGCGCCGCTGGCGGGGCAACTGCTGGCCGATCTAGGCGCGGATGTCATCACGGTTGACCGCAAAGCCGCCCCGGCGGACCCGTCGGACATCAACCGGCGCGGCAAGCGGTCGGTGGTGTTGAACCTGAAAACCGCCGAAGGGATCGCCGCGGCGAAGGCGCTGATTGCCTCTGCCGATGTGCTTGTCGAAGGGTTCCGCCCCGGCGTGATGGAACGTTTGGGCCTTGGCCCCGACGACTGCCCTGAGGCCCTGATCTATGGCCGCATGACCGGCTGGGGCCAGACCGGCCCATGGGCACAGACGGCGGGGCATGACATCAATTATCTGGCTCTAACAGGGGCACTTCATGCCATGGGCCGCGCCGATACGCCCCCGGTGCCGCCCTTGAACATGGTGGCGGATTACGGCGGCGGGACGATGTTCTTGCTGTTCGGCATCCTTGCAGCCGTGATCGAACGCGGGGTGACCGGCAAGGGCCAAGTCGTCGATGCCGCGATGGTCGATGGGGTGCCTGCGATGATGGGGCTGATCCATGGCATGCTGGCCCAAGGCGCGTGGACCGAAGAACGTGCCGCCAATTGGCTTGACGGGGCCGCGCCGTTTTACCGTTGCTACACCTGTGCGGATGGGAAATTCATCTCGGTCGGGGCTTTGGAGCCGCAGTTCTACGCGGTCCTGTTAGAGAGGTTGGGCCTGCCTGCGGAGCTTGTCGAGAGCCAGAATGACAGGACGACATGGGAGGCGCGTATCGCTGAGTTCTCCGCGATCTTTGTTACCCGCGCCCGGGACGACTGGGCGGCGCATTTTGACGGCTCGGATGCCTGCGTGGCCCCGGTGCTCAGCTTTTCCGAAGCGCCGGATCATCCACAGATGGCGGCGCGGGGCAATGTGGTGAGGGTCGATGGCGTGCTTCAATCGGGCCAAGCGCCGCGGTTTGACGGTGCCGCACCGCAGATGCCCAGCCCCCCACGGGCCATCGGCGCGGATACCGATGCGGTGTTGGCGGAGCTTGGCCTCCCGCGAGACCGCGCATGAAAAACCCCCGGCCAAAGGACCGGGGGTAAATCTCGTTACAGAGGCAAGGCTCAGGCCGCTTTGCGGTCGTGTTTGCCCTCTTCGATTTCCTCGACGATCTTGGCGACGAAAGCGTCGAGATCCTCGGGCGAGCGGCTGGTCACGATGCCTTGGTCGGCCACCACTTCGCTGTCTTCGTAATGCGCGCCGGCATTCTTCACATCCGTCGCGATGGAGGGGAAGGAGGTCGCCTTGCGGCCCTTGATGATGCCCGCCTCGATCAGCAGCCACGGGGCGTGGCAGATGGCGGCGACGGTTTTGCCGCTGTCGTGGAACTTGCGGATCAGAGCCACCGCGTCTTCGTTGGCGCGCAGCAGGTCGGGGTTGATTTGGCCACCGGGCAGCACGATGCCTTGGTAGTCGTCGACATTCACGTCCCGAAGGGCGAGGTCTGCGGGCACGGTGTTGCTCCAGTCATCTTCATCCCAACCCTTGATCTCATTGCCGTCGGGCGTGGCTACATGGACGGTGGCGCCGCGGTCGCGCAGGTCGTTCAGGGGTTTTTCCAGTTCGGACTGCTCAAAGCCATTGGTGGCGAGGATCAGGATCTTTGCATTGGTGATATCAGTCATTGCTTTCTCCTTTGTCATTTCTGCTAGACCAACGGTCTGCATGGCCGCCTGTTCCCCTCACATTCGCGCGAGGGCGATGATCCGCCGGTGCAGATGCGCCACAGGGCGGTGAATATTTGTTGATACGTCAAAGGGCGGCATCATATATGCGTTCAGAATGGATCGCCCCGACACCCCCCTTGCCGAATTGCCCATGGACGAATTGATCGTCTGTCCGCAATGCGACGCCGTCTATCGGCTGCGCCGCCCCGCCCATGGGGAGCGGGCGAGTTGTGAGCGGTGCCATACCGCCCTGATCACGCCCCGCAGGAACGCCGGGTTGCAGATCATCGCCGTGGCGGTGGCGGTCATGGTCTTGATCATCGGGGCGGCGGTCTTTCCCTTCCTGACGATCGACGCGGCGGGGGCCAGCAACGCGGTATCGGTGCTGGATGCAGCACTTGCCTTTTCCGGCGGGCCGATGATCCTCTTGTCGCTGGCCACGGCGGCGCTGATCTTTTTCATCCCGCTCTTGCGGGTGCTGCTGACGCTCTATGTGCTGATCCCCGTGGTGCTGGATCGCCCGCCCGCGCGCCATGCCGTCGCCGCCTTTCGCTTGTCGGAGGAACTGCGCCCTTGGTCGATGGCCGAGGTTTTTGCCATCGGCTGTGCCGTGGCGCTGGTCAAAGTGGCCGATCTGGCCGATGTGGGCTTTGGCCCCGCGTTTTACATGTTCGGCGCGTTGGTGATCCTCGTCATCGCGCAGGACAGATTCTTATGCAAATGGTCCGTATGGAACTCTCTGGAACATCCCAAGACATCGTGAGCGCACGGGAGTTGGGCATCGTGGCCTGCACCCGCTGTAACAAGCCCGCGCCGATGGGCACAAAGCTTTGCAGCCGCTGTGGCAGCAAGCTGGTCTCGCGCGATCGGATGAGCCTTCAGCGTGTCTGGGCGTTCTGGACGGTGGGGCTGATGTGCTACATCCCCGCGAATACCTATCCAATGCTTAAAACCCGCACGCTGTTTCAGGTCGAGGAAAGCACGATCATCGGCGGCGCGGTGGAACTGGCGCAATATGGCAACTGGGGGATCGCCCTGATCATCCTCTTCGCCTCTGTCGCCATTCCGTTGGCCAAATTCATGGCCGTGGCCTTTCTTGCGATCAGCGTCAAACGGCGCTCGGTCACCTCGCAGCGCCAGCGGTATTACCTTTACGAAGTGGTTGAGTACATCGGGCGCTGGTCGATGATCGATATCTTTGTGGTTGCGATTTTGTCGTCTCTGGTGCAACTCAAGACATTGGCCGCCATCAATCCCGGTACCGCGAGCATCTTTTTTGCCCTCTCCGTGATCTTTACCATGCTGGCGGCACAAGCGTTCGACACCCGCATGATCTGGGACGCTCAGACCAAGGACGAGGGCCCGAAAACCAATGACTAAGACGCCTCCCGACGTACCGATTTCCCCGACCCGCAAAATGTTTCTCAGCGGGGCCTCGGTGATCTGGATCATCCCGATCCTCGCCTTGATCGTGGCGCTTTTCGTGGCCTATCGGTCTTATAGCGAGCGCGGCCCGGTGATCGTCGTGGAATTCGAAGAGGGCGCGGGTATCTCTGCTGGCGAGACCGAGTTGCGCTTTCGCGATGTGACGGTCGGGGTGGTCGAGAAGGTCGGCTTTACCTCGGGTTTGGACCGGGTGACGGCGCATATCCGCGTCGACAAGGACGTGGCGCCTTATATCGACAATGGCGCGGTCTTCTGGGTCGTGCAGCCCGAAGTCACCGCGCAGGGCATTACCGGTCTCAGCACGGTGCTGAGCGGTGTCTATATCGAAGGGTCGTGGGACCAACAGGTCGGCCCGGCGGCGGAGCGCTTTCAGGGATCGTCGACTGAGCCGTTGATCCGCGGCGGCCAAGGCGGGCTTGAGATCGCCTTCCGCTCCACCGCGAACGGGCATCTGACCGACAATGCGCCGATCCTTTACAAGGGCATCGAAGTGGGCCGCGTCGGCTATGCCAAGATCGCCCCGCGCGGCAACTACGCCATTGTCGAGGCACTGATTTTCGAAGAGCACCGCCAGTTGATCAATGAATCCACCCGCTTTTGGGACGCATCGGGCTTTAGCGTCAACATTGGCCCCGCGGGGGCCGAGATCGACTTTTCTTCGTTGGCGACCCTCGTCGGCGGCGGCATCACCTTTGACACTTTCGTCTCGGGCGGGGCGCAGGTGTCTGACGGCACGGTGTTTGAGATTTACCCCGACAAGGAAACCGCGCGGAACTCTGTCTTTAACGCCTCCGAGGTCGATCCGCTGAAGCTGAGTGTCGTGTTCGACGACAATATCTCGGGTCTGATCGTCGGCGCCCCGGTTGAGATGAGCGGGCTGGAGATCGGCGAGGTCGAGACCCTCTCGGGGCTGGTAGACTTCGAACGTTTCGGCGACAGCCGCGTCCGGCTGAACGCCATCCTGTCGATCCAGCCCGCGCATCTGGGGATGCAGGATGACGTCACCGCCGAAGCCGCGCTGGCGTTCTTGAAAGAACGTGTGGAAAACGGCCTGCGCGCGCGGCTTGCCTCGGCCAGCCTTCTGACGGGTGGTCTGAAGGTTGAATTCGTGAGGGTGGAAGACGCACCCGAAGCGTCGTTGGCCGAGACGGAGAATGGCCTTGCCCTGATGCCGACCACGGAAAGCGATGTTTCCGATGCCGCGGCCACGGTCGAAGGGGTCTTTACCCGCATCAACAGCCTGCCGATTGAAGAATTGCTCAACAGCGCGATTACCTTCCTTAACTCGGCAGAAGCTTTCGTTTCGGACGAGGATCTGCGCGAAACCCCGCAGGATGTGCGGACCTTGCTGGGCGAACTGACCGGGCTGGTCTCCTCCGAAGAGGTCAAGAACGTGCCGGTGGCCCTGAACGGCACGCTGGTACGGATCGAAGAACTGGTGGCCCAGCTTGAAGAAGAGCGGATTGCCGAACGGCTTTCCACCGCGCTCGAAGGGGCGTCGGATGCGGCGAATGCGGTGTCGTCGTCGGTTGAGGGCGTGCCGGAGTTGGTGGAGCGCATTCAAGCGGTGGCGGCCAAGGCCGAAACGCTTGAGGTCGAAGAACTGGTCGTCGCACTCACCGACCTCACCGAATCCGCCGATGCGGTGATCGGCACCGAAGATGCGGTGGCCCTGCCGGGCGCATTGAAACGCGCCTTGGACGAATTGAACGCCACATTGGAAGAGCTGCGCGAAGGCGGCGCGGTCGAGAATGTGAACCGCACTTTGGCCTCGGCCCGCAACGCGGCGGACAATATCGCCCTCTCGGCCCAAGACCTGCCGCAGGTGGTCGAGCGTTTGACCGCGCTATTTGCCCAAGCCAGCCGCACCATCGAAGGCTATAACCAAGGTGAACAGCTGAGCCGCAGCGCCGAACGCACCCTGCGCGACATTCAGAAAGCTGCCGATGCCCTTGCATCTTTGGCGCGGACCATCGAACGTAACCCCAATTCTCTATTGCTGGGACGGTAACGCATGACATTTGCAAGACCCTTGATCACCCTCGGCCTGCTGGCTGCCTTGGCAGCCTGTGGCGGCACAGCTGAACGTTTCCCCGTCCGCGCCCCGGCGGTGACAGAGAAGACCTCCATCGCCTTCAGCTCTGTCGAAGTGCGCGACGTGTCTTTGCCGACCTACGCCGCCGCCGAAGAGATTTCGGTGCAATTGGCCGATGGCCGTCTGGTCAGTTCGACCGATGTGCTTTGGGCCGATGCGCCCGAACGGGCCGTGGCGCTGGAGCTTAGTCAGAACCTTGCGCGGATGACGGGGCGGCGCATCGCATCCGAGCCTTGGCCGTTCGAGGCTTTCCCCGATGCCAGCCTCGAAGTGCGCTTTGCCGAACTGGTGGCCACCGAAGCCGGAGAATTCCGCGCCTTCGGTCAGTATTTTGTGGCCGTCCGGGATGAGCGTCGGGAGCGGTCGGGCCTGTTTGACCTCAGCGTGCCGTTCAATCCCGAAGGTGGCGCAAACGCCATCGCCGCGGCGCGGGGGCAACTCGTCCTTGATCTGGCCCGCTATATCGCGCGGAACGGGTTGAAGTAGGGTCGAGCGCCGGAAGTCTACCGGCGACGCGCTTTGTTCCGTCTGTTCGGAAAATTCTGAATAGTCTTGATTTGTGCCTCGCCTTGTCTATCTACCGTCAACGCGCCTGCCGTGGACGGGGAATGATGGATAGCACCGACCAAATCGACCAAGTCCGCGATGACTTCATCACCCGCATGGGCGTCGTTGCCATGGGCGAGGGGTTGCCGCGCATGGCAGGGCAGGTCTTTGCGATGTTGGTTTTCGAGGGCGAGCCGATCGCCTTTGGCGCGCTGTCGCGCCGCCTTTCCGTCAGCCGCGCCACGATCAGCACCTCCATTCGCCTGCTCGAAGAGCGGGGCTTGATCCGGCGTGTGAACAAGACGGGCGACCGGCATGATTACTTCCAACTCGCCGATGACGCCTATGCCGCGATGACGAAATATGCGCTGGCAGGGGCCCGCCACGCCAAATCCGAGATTAACGATACGATCCGCAAGCTGCCCGAGGAGGCCGAAGGCGTGCGCCAAAGGCTCGATACTTTCGCCGCCTTCTATGACACGATCAGCGCCGCGCTTGATGACGTAGCAACCCGGGTGAGCAAACCCAAGTATTAACGCGCGCCTGATCATAGGGCCGCGGTGATGGAGTTCGATCAATGAGTGACACATCTCAAGAGCGCCAGACGCTTTCATTCGACAGCGATGCCGGCTCGAAACGGTCGAAGTTCATCGCCGGTGGGATCGCGCTGTTGATCGCTCTTTGGATGGGCAGCGGCTATATCATCCCCTCCGAAGAGATCGAAGAAGCCGCGCCTGCGCCCATTGCTCCCGAAGCGGTGACAGTGGCCGTGCGCGGCTCTCAGGCGGACAGCGTGACGCAGGTCTTCGTAGCTGAAGGGCAGGCCTTGCCGGACCGCGATACGATGGTCCGCGCCGAAGCGGGCGGTGAGATCGCCGAGGTGCTGGTGGACAAAGGCGATGTCGTCGAAGCGGGCGCGCTGATCGCGCGTCTCAGCACCACGGCGCGCGATTCCGATCTGGCCCGCGCGCGTGAGGAATTGAGCCGCGCACAGCGCGAATACGACAATGCCCAAGCGCTGCTGGACCGCGGTGTCTCGACCGTGGACCGCGTGAGCCAAGCCCGCGCGACCTTGGCCGCCGCTCAGGCCTCGGTCACCGCCGCCGAAGAGGCGCTGAACAACACCGAAATCCGCGCCCCCTTTCCCGGCCGGTTAGAGATGCTCGATATCTCAGCGGGAGAGTTCGTCTCCACCGGTGAGGAAATCGCGCGGCTGGTCGACAACACGCCGCTGACGATCCAAGTGCAGGTGCCCCAGCAGTCGCTTAAAGACATCAAAGAGGGGCAAAACGCCGAGGTTGTCTTCATCACCGGGACAGAGGCGCAGGGCGAGGTGCAATTCGTCTCAAGCAGTGCGAGCGCCGAAACCCGGACCTTTACCGCCGAAGTCAGGGTCGAAAACGCCGATGGTGCGATCCCCGCGGGCATTTCGGCCCGCGTGCGCATCCCCACGGGCGAGACACGCGCGCATTTCGTCTCTCCGGCGATCCTGTCCTTGGACACCAATGGCACCTTGGGCGTCAAAACGGTGAACGATGAGGATAAGGTTGTCTTTAACAAGATCGCCATCGTGCGCGCCCAGACCGATGGTATCTGGATCGCTGGCCTGCCGGATGAGGCGCAGATCATCACCATCGGACAGGGTTTCGTCAACGACGGGGAAACGGTCAACCCGCAGCCCGAAACCGGTGGCGAAAGTGAGGGTGAAGCGCAGCCCATGACGGGTGTGCCCGAGATTGACGAGTTGGAAGACCAGCCAACCGGCGACGGCCAGATCACCGGCAGCGCCGAAGCCGCCCAGCCGGAGCAAGTGGAATGAACACGCTGATCGACGCCGCTTTCAGCCGCGCCCGCGTGGTGATCCTGAGCTTGGTGATGATCTTGGCGGTCGGGGCCTATGCCTATGTCGGTATCCCCAAGGAAAGCTCGCCCGAGATTCCGATCCCGACGCTCTATGTCTCCACCTCTCTCGAAGGCATCTCGCCCGAGGACAGCGAGCGGCTGCTCGTAGAGCCGCTTGAGACCGAACTCAGCGCGATAACCGGGTTGAAACAAATCACCTCGAACGGGGCCGAGGGCCATGCCTCGGTGCAATTGGAATTCGAGCCGGGGTTCGATTCAGATGAGGCGCTCGACAAGGTGCGCGAGGGCGTGGACCGGGCCAAGTCGGACCTGCCCGAAGACGCCACCGATCCGGTCGTGACCGAGATCAACACGGCGCTTTTCCCGATTCTGACCGCGATCCTTTCCGGCCCGGTGCCGGAACGGACGCTCAACTCCATTTCCGAAGAGTTGAAGGACGCGATCGAAGGGCTGTCCGGCGTGCTTGAAGTCGATGTCGGGGGGGAGCGGACCGAGCTTTTGGAGGTGCTGATCGATCCCACGGTCTTTGAGACCTACAACATCTCTTTCGAAGAGCTGATCAGCCAGATCAACCGCAACAACCGCCTGATCGCGGCGGGGGCGATTGAAAGCGGCGCGGGGCGGCTGGTGCTCAAGGTGCCGGGGCTGATCGAGAATGTCGAAGACGTTATGTCTCTGCCGATCAAGGTGCGCGGCGATACGGTGGTGACTTTTGCCGATGTCGCCACGATCCGCCGAACCTTCAAAGACCCGACTGGCTTCGCCCGGATCGACGGCCAGCCCGCGCTGGCGCTTGAGATCAAGAAACGCTCGGGCGCGAATATTATCGAGACGGTCGCGGCGGTGCGCGAATTGATTGACGAGATGCGCGCGGAATGGCCCGACAGCATCACCGTCAAATACACCCAAGACGAATCCGAGCAGGTCCAAGACATGCTCAGCGATCTTGAGGCCAATGTTATTGCGGCGGTGATCCTTGTGATGATCGTGATTGTCTGGGCCTTGGGCGTCCGCTCGGCCCTGCTGGTGGGCTTGGCCATTCCGGGGGCCTTCTTGGCCGGGGTCACGGCGCTTTGGGTCATGGGCTATACGATGAACCTTGTGGTGCTGTTTTCGCTGATCCTTGTGGTGGGGATGCTGGTGGACGGGGCCATCGTGACCACCGAACTGGCCGACCGACGCCTACAAGAGGGGCATTCGCCCCGCGCCGCCTATGCCCATGCCGCCAAGCGTATGGCATGGCCGATCATCGCCTCAACGGCGACGACGCTCAGCGTGTTCTTTCCGCTGCTGTTCTGGACCGGCACGGTGGGGGAGTTCATGAAATTCCTGCCCATCACGGTGATCCTGACCCTGACAGCCTCGCTTTTCATGGCGCTGGTCTTTATCCCCGTGGTCGGTGGCATCATCGGCAAGCGGCCCCCGCAATCGGCCAAGGATAAGGCCACGCTCTATGCCGCCGAACAGGGCGATCCGCGTGACCTGAAGGGCTTTACCGGTGGCTATGTCAAACTGCTGCAATTCGCGATTCTACGCCCGTGGATGACCCTGATCCTCGCTATTTCCATGCTGATGGGCGGCTTTACGGCCTATGCGCAATTCGGCAACGGCATCACCTTTTTCCCCGATGTAGAGCCTGATTTTGCGCAGGTGCAGGTGCGCGCGAGGGACAATTTCTCGATCTACGAACAAGACGCGCTGGTGCGGCAGGTCGAACAGCGCCTCTTTGCCTATGACGAGATCGCCAGCGTCTATGCCCGCACCGGCAGCAGCAACCGCGACAGCGCCGATCTGATCGGCACCATTCAGGTTGAGTTCACCGAGTGGGACGAACGCCGCCCCGCCGCCATCATCGGCGAGGAAATCCGGACCGAGATGGCGGCCATTCCGGGGATCGACGTGCAGGTGCAGACGGCATCGAACGGCCCCTCGGCGGGCAAGCCCGTCAATCTGCGGATCGAGGCGCATGACCCGCAGGTGCAGCAGCAGGTGGTGGATCAGATTCGCGAGAAGATGGCCGATATCGGCGGTTTCACCGATGTGACCGACTCGCGCCCCCTGCCGGGGGTGGAATGGCGCATCGCGGTGAACAGGTCCGAGGCCGCGCGGTTCGGGGCCGATATCTCGACCCTGGGGCAGGCGGTGCAACTGCTGACGCGGGGCATCACGGTCGCGGATTACCGGCCTGACGATGCCGAAGGCTCCATCGACATCAACGTGCGCTTCCCCTCCGATGAGCGCACGCTGGAAGAGTTGCAATCGCTGCGTGTGCCGACCTCCGCAGGGTTGGTGCCGATCTCGAACTTCGTGACTTTCGAGCCGAGTCCGCGGACCGGCACGATCACGCGGGTGGATCAAGAGCGGGTGGTCACGATCGAGGCCAATGTCGCGCCCGGTGTCTTGGTGAACGACCAGACCGTCGCGCTGCGCAGCGCGATCGACGCGATGGACTTGCCGCCGGGTGTCGAAGCCTCCTTCGCCGGGGAGGCGGAGGACCAGCAGGAATCGATGATCTTCCTCGTCGGTGCCTTCATTACCGCAATTTTCCTGATGTTCGTGATCCTCGTGATCCAATTCAACAGCTTTTACCAAGCCTTCGTCGTCATGTCGGCCATCGTCTTTTCGATTGCCGGGGTGCTCTTTGGCCTGCTGATTACCGGACGGCCCTTCGGGGTGGTCATGGGCGGCATCGGGGTGATCGCGCTGGCGGGGATCGTGGTGAACAACAATATCGTTCTGATTGACACCTATAACGATCTCAAGAAACTGGGGCTGTCGCCGCTAGAGGCCGCCTTGCGCACCGGGGCGCAGCGTTTGCGGCCCGTGGTGCTGACCTCGGTCACCACGGCGCTTGGCCTGATGCCCATGGTGATCGGCCTCAACATCAACTTCTTCACGCGCGAAATCGTCTATGGCGCGCCTTCCACCCAATGGTGGACCGAGCTGAGCTCGGCCATCGCGGGCGGTCTGGTGGTTGCCACGGTGCTGACGCTGGTGGTGACCCCGGCGATGTTGATGCTGGGAGAGAAGAAAGCGAAACGCGCAAAGCCGACCCCGCCAGAGCCGGAACCGGTCGCCGTCTAGCGTAAGGTTAGGCGGCCCAAGATCAAGCGGCCCAAAATCAAGCCGCCTTATCGGCCTTGTCTTCGGTCAGGATCGTGTAAAGCGTGGCCGGGTCGGGGTTCGACCGCAACTTGGTGCAGATGCTGGTGTCGCGCAGCGTGCGGGCCACCAGTGCCAGCGCCTTGAGATGCTCCACCCCCGCATCTTCGGGGGCGAAGAGGGCAAAGGCCACGTCGACCGGTTGCCGGTCGACCGAGGAGAAATCAATCGGCTTGTCCAGCAAGACGAAGGCACCGACAACCTTATCGATCCCGTCCATCCGCGCGTGGGGCAGGGCAACGCCATGGCCGACACCGGTCGGCCCGAGGGTTTCGCGCGTCATCAGCGCGTCCACCACTTGGCCGGCCGGCAGCCCATAGGCTTGCTGGGCGAGTTCGCCGATATCCTGCATCAGACGCTTCTTGCTCGAAGCCGAAGTCAAAACCTTCACGGCCTCTGGCTTGAGGAGTTTGCCGAAATCCATTCCGCTCGCCCTGCTCTGTGGCGGAAGTTACCGCCGTGGGTTACGAAGGGTCGATCCAGCCGATGTTGCCGTCTTCGCGGCGGTACACGACATTCATCCCTTCCTGGCCTTCCTTGCGAAACAATAGCACCGGATCGCCCGACAATTCCATCTGCATCACCGCTTCGCCGACAGACAAAGTTGGCACCTTCGTCTGCATCTCTGCAATGATCATGGGTTGGAGGGTATCAGGTTCCTGGGCATCTGAATCGCTGTCTGACGCGAGGATATAGGAGGACGCCCCCAGAAGTTCAACCGGTTCGGCGCGTTCTTTGTGATGGTCCTTCAGGCGGCGCTTGTAGCGGCGCAGCTGCTTCTCCATCTTTTCGCAGCAGCTGTCGAAGGCGGCGTAGATCTCTGTCGCCTTGGCCTTGGCCGACGCATTGAGACCGGTGGAAAGATGCACGGTCGCCTCGCAGGCAAATTCGTGGCCCGTTTTGGAAAACACCACCATCGCATCTGTCGGGCGTTCGGCATATTTGCTGACCGCCTCGTCCAGTTCGGTCCGGACATGTGTCCGAAGCGCGTCGCCAATGTCGATCTGTTTGCCACTGATCTGATACCGCATATCGTCTCCTTGTCTTTCTTGTTCCGAACATTGCCAAACGGTCCACATGCGTGGAGCGCGACAACTTTCAGGTATGGAGGAATGGCGCTGCGACCAGGATGATTTTGACCGTTCCTTCGCGGGAAGGGCGATGCAGGATCAAACAGGAACGCGATGTCACCATAGCTCAATGAGGCCGCGTTTCGGTTTGAAAGTCAATGGCGCCGATGCGCGCGCCATCCTTTTATCGCTACAATCAGAGCGGTTTTCCGCATCATGCGAGCAAGGCTTCGCCGAGGGCTGGAAGGCCCGGGAAAACGCGCTAAGTCCTAGGAAATACGGAAATTATCGCCAAGGTAGACGCGGCGGACATTCTCGTTTTGCACAACTTCTTCGGGCGTTCCGGACATCAGAACTTTGCCCTCATGCAGGATATAGGCGCGGTCTACGATCTCTAGCGTTTCGCGCACATTGTGGTCAGTGATCAGCACCCCGATGCCGCGTTTCTTGAGGTCAGCGACCAGTTGCCGAATGTCCCCGACCGAGATCGGATCGACCCCGGCAAAGGGTTCATCAAGCAGCAGATAGTTCGGGTTGGCGGCCAGACAGCGGGCGATTTCCACCCGGCGCCGCTCCCCGCCTGATAGCGCCAGGGCAGGTGCGCGGCGCAGGTGTTCGATGGAAAATTCGGTCAGCAACTCTTCCAGCCGTTCGCGGCGCTGGTGGCGGTGTTTGACCCGGATATCGAGGATCGCGCTGATGTTGTCTTGCACCGACAGCCCGCGAAAAATGCTCATCTCCTGCGGCAGATAGCCGATGCCAAGCTGCGCGCGGCGGTACATGGGCAGGGTGGTCACATCTTTACCATCCACGGTGACGCGCCCGCCTTCGGGCGTGACCAGACCGGCCACCGCGTAGAAAGTGGTCGTCTTGCCCGAGCCGTTCGGCCCCAAAAGCGCCACGACCTCCCCCCGGTCGAGCGCCATCGAAAAGTCGCGGATCACCGCTTTCTTGCGGTAAGACTTGCGCAGATGCTGAATGCGCAGGCCGGAATCGCCCCCGGCGACTTTCAGCTCGGGCGGCATCAGTTGTCGCTGCCGGGCTGCAAAATGGTCTTCACGCCACCCGACATCTGCGCCGTGCCGTCGTTCAGGTTCACCGTCATTTCCTGCGCGCTCAGCGCACTGGGGCCTTGGGTCATCAGCACATCGCCGCGCATCACCAAGGTGCCAGCGTCGATGTCGTAGTCGGCGCGCTGCGATTCAGCGGCGTCCTCCCCCGCGACCAAGACCACGCCGCCGGTCGCCTCCAGCTTGGCAATGCCCTGATCCGAGGCGCGATAGACGACCTCGACCTTACCGGCGGAAAGGGTCATTTCACCCTGAGAAATCAATACATTGCCCGTGAAGACGGCGGTGCCCGTGGCATTGTCGACCGACAGGTTATCGGCGGTCACTTCGACGGGTTGGCTGGTGTCTTGCTCAAGCGCGCCGAAGGCGACATTGGCAGATTGTGCAGAGACAGGGGCGGCCTGCAGCGCGAAAAACAGCGGCAGCATCAAAATAAACAAATGTCTCAAGGCAGTTACTCTTTCGTTGCTTGCGGCGTGTATATCAGTTTCACACCCTTTGTGAAAAGCAATTGCGATCCGGCGCTGTTCTGCCGGTTGGTGATGGCCATGCTGCCGGCGGTGATCTCGCCCGCGGGGCTGGTGGCGCGCACCGGACCGGGCGATTGCAGGTCCAGCGTGGTGAGGTTCGAGATCATGCGCTCGGACAGGATTTCGTAGCCGGTTGAGGTGCTAACCCGCACATCGCCCGCCAGTTCCGCCTCCTCTGCCCCAGTGTCGAACCGCCCGCTGTTGGAGTGCAGCGTGATTTTGGAGCCGCCTTCTAGGTCCAGCGTCGCCTCGATCTCTTCGGCCTCATTTGTGCCGGTCTCCCCGCCTGGGGTGGTCAGCTTTTCGGCAGAGAAAGAGATCAGATCGCCATCCGCCGTGGTGCCGGAATAGAAAGGGCCGGTGATCTGTTGGTCGCGCAGCCGTTCCTGAACCTCTTTATCCGCGAAAGGGATCACGGCCTGCGGTTCAATCGCCCGCGACAGCAGGAACAGGGTCGATAGCAGCGCCAGCGCGATCAGCGGAAAGAGCACTTTCAGCCACGACACGACGCGAGAGTGGCGATCCCCCTTCATCCCGCGTCACCCCAGCCCGACGCGCAGGCAGTCGTGGATATGCAGCAGCCCGATGGGCGATTTGCCGTCGTTCTGCGCGGGGTCGGTCACGATAAGGCAGGTGATCTTGCGGCTGTTCATCACGCCCACGGCCTTTTCGGCCAATTCGTCGGGGGTAATGGTCACGGGCCCGGGGGTCATGACGTCGCGGGCGGTCATGGTCATCAAGCCATCCAGATGCCGGGCGAGGTCACCCATGGTGATGATCCCGGCCAGCGCGCCTTCCGCATCAGTCACGCAGACCACGCCAAAGCCCTTGCGGCTGATCTCGCTCAGCGCCTCGGGCATCGGGGCGTCGGCGGTGACGAGCGGCAGCTTATCGCCCACATGCATCAGATCGGCCACGCGGCTCAGCCTTGCACCCAGCTTGCCGCCGGGGTGAAAGTCGCGGAAATGCTCGGCGGTGAAGGCGCGGTTCTCCATCAGCGCCACGGCCACGGCATCGCCCATCGCCAGCGTCAGCGTGGTCGAGGTGGTGGGCACCACGCCGGTGCCGCAAGCCTCTGCCCTGCGGGGCAGTTCGAGCACCACGTCGCTATGGCGGCCAAGGCTGCTTTCGGGGCGGCTGGTGATGCCGATGAGCGGAATGGCATAGCGACGCGAATAGGCGATGAGGTTGGCCAGCTCCGGCGCTTCGCCCGAGTTGGAAATCGCCAGCACCACATCGGCGGCTGTGATCATGCCCAGATCGCCGTGGCTCGCTTCGGCCGGGTGGACGAATTGCGCGGGCGTGCCGGTGGAGGCCAGCGTCGCCGCGATTTTATTGCCGATATGGCCCGACTTGCCGATGCCGGTGACGATCACGCGGCCCTTGCAGGTGCGCATCAGGTCAACCGCGGCGCGAAAGCGGTCATCAAGGCTGTCGGCCAGCAGCGTCAGCGCGTCGGCTTCGCAGCGGATCACCCGGCGGGCGGTGTCGAGGAAAGGTGTGTTCATGCGTGTGCGAAGATGTCCGTGTCCGGCCATCCCTCCAGATCCAGCCGGGCGCGCATGGGCAGGAAATCGAAACAGGCCTGCGCCATGTCCATCCGGCCTTCGCGTATCAGGCGTTTGTTAAGTTCATCGCGCAGCCGGTGCAGGTAAAGCACGTCAGAGGCGGCATAGTCGATCTGCGCTTGGGTCAGCTCTTCGGCCCCCCAATCGCTGGATTGCTGCTGTTTCGAGATATCGACGCTCAGAAGTTCTTGGCAAAGCTTCGCCAGCCCGTGCCGGTCGGTATAGGTGCGCACCAATCGGCTGGCGATCTTGGTGCAATAGACCGGCGTCGCGGTGGCGCCAAAGGTGTTGAGCATCGCGGCAATGTCGAAGCGGCCATAGTGGAACAGCTTCAGCACATGAGGGTTCTCCAGCAGTGCGCAGAGGTTCGGCGCCTCGGTCTGGCCCTTGGCGACCTGCACCAGATGCGCGTGACCATCGCCGCCCGAAAGCTGCACGACACAGAGCCGGTCGCGATGCGGATGCAGCCCCATCGTTTCGCAATCAATCGCGACCATCGGCCCAAGGTCGAGGTCATCCGGCAGGTCGTTCTGATAGAGGAAATTTGTCATGAGCACGTCTATATCCTGCTTGTCCGGCATGGGAAAGCAGGGCTTTGCGCCGCGTCAGGCGGTGGCCAGATCCTGCAGTGCGGGGCGCGGGTAGCGGCGCAGAAGGCGGTCGACCAGCAGATGGCAGCGGTAGCCGGGCCATTCGGGGCGGATCAGCCCGCCGGGCAGGGCGGGATGCTTTAGCACCAATCGCCGCCAATTGTGCACGATCAGGCAGCGCAAGACCGCGACGTCCAAGGGGGTGAGTTGCTCTGGCGCGGGAAGCTCGGCATCCAAGGCCGTAAGCGCGGCCAAGAGTGCTTCATAGTCATCCTCAAGCTCGGCGGGTTCCACTGCGCGGCGCAGCCACTCGGGCGGTGGCGTGCCGGGCAGGGCAAGGCAACCCTTCGGGGCTGCGCTCTCGGCGCGCCCGACATAGGCGCGGGGCAGGGCGGCGATGAACCCCGCCTCTCGCAAGGCGCTGTCGGTCTCGCGCCCGTTCTCCTCGGTCACGACCATCTGCCAAGGCTCCGTCAGGTCCGGGGGCGCGGCGTAGATGCGCGGACTGGCAGCAGCGCTTTCCGCGCGGCCTTGGGCGGTCAGGCTGTGCTGGCTAATCCGCCCCACCTTTTGCGACTGTAGCCAGCCGTCATTGCGCAGCCGGTGCAGCGCCACGCGGCTTGCCTCGGGCCGCACGTCGAGCGCGGCCATGATCTGCGACAGCACCGGCCCGTCGATCGCGTCGCCCTGTCCCTGTGCCAGATCGCCGAAGAGGCTGACCATCAGCGACCAGACCCGCTGACCGCCAAGGCCAGCGAGCGCCGCGACGACCGAGGGGGCGTGGTCAGACGGCATTCATCGTCAGCAGGTCGTATTCTGCGACCGCCTCCTCGCGCTGGTTGGTGAGGGTCACATGCCAGCGCACCTCGCCATATTCCTCGTTGCGCGGGGTCTTGTGCTTGACCGAAAGCCGCACCTTGATGCTGTCGCCAGCCGAAACCGGTTCGAGAAACCGCAGGTTGTCTAGGCCGGTGTTGGCCAGAACCGGGCCGGGATCGGGCTGCACGAAGAGCCCGGCAGCGAAGCTTAGCAGAAGGTAGCCATGCGCCACGCGCCCCGGGAAGAACGGATTTGCGGCGGCGGCTTGGTCGTCCATGTGCGCATAGAAGGTGTCGCCAGTGAAATGGGCGAAGGTCTCGATATCTTCCAGCGTCACTTCGCGGCTGGGGGAATGGAAGGTCTCGCCCAGATCCAACTCGGTGAAGCGGCGGGTGAAAGGATGGGCGCGGTCGGTGACTTCCTCGGCTCCCGGCACCCATTGTTTGCCGATGGCCGTCAGGATGTCGGGGCTGCCCTGCACAGCGGTGCGCTGCATGTAATGCATCACGCCGCGCACGCCGCCCAGCTCTTCACCGCCGCCCGCGCGGCCCGGTCCGCCGTGCACCATATGCGGCAGCGGAGAGCCATGACCCGTCGCCTCGCCCATCGACTTGCGGTTGTTGAAATAAAGCCGTCCGTGGAAGGCCGCGGAGCCCATCGTCAACTCGCGCGCGACCTCGCCGTCGTTGGTGATGATCGACGCCACCAGCGAGCCTTGGCCGCGATTGAGAAGCCGCGTCGCATGGGCCAGATCGCGGTAGGGCATGAGGGTGGAGACGGGGCCGAAAGCCTCGGTGTCATGGACGCGCTCGGCGGCATCGGGATCGGCGCAGTGGAACAGCATCGGCGGCAGAAAGGCGCCCTTGTCGCGGTCGGCGCCCTTCACGGTGAAGTTGTCGGGGTCGCCGAAAACGCGCTCGGCTTCGGCGCTCAGCAGCCCGACTTTTTCCAATACGTCGCGTTTCTGGCTGCCCGAGACCAGCGCGCCCATGCGCGTGTCCTCGGCCCGCGGATCGCCGATGGTGGTCTTGGCGAGGCGTTCGGACAGCGCCGAGATCACCGCGTCGATCTGCGCTTGCGGCACCATGATGCGGCGAATGGCGGTGCATTTCTGCCCCGCCTTGGCCGTCATCTCGCGCTGCACTTCCTTCACGAAAAGGTCGAACTCCGGCGTGCCCGGCACGGCATCGGGGCCGAGGACGGAAGCATTCAGGCTGTCTTGTTCAGAGGTGAAGCGCACAGAATTTTCCATGAGCTTCGGATTGCCACGGAGCTTCAGCGCCGTGTCGGCGGAGCCGGTGAAGGCCACGGCATCCTGACAACCAAGCAGGTCGAGCATGTCGCCCAAGCCACCGCTCACGAATTGCAAAGCACCCTTCGGCAGCAGCCCGCTGTCCAGCATCAGCCGCACGCAATGCTCGGTGACATAGCAGGTGGCGGTGGCCGGTTTCACGATCGCGGGAACGCCGGCCAGCAGGGTCGGCGCGAGTTTTTCGAGCATGCCCCAGACCGGGAAGTTGAAGGCGTTGATATGCACCGCGACGCCCTGCAGCGGGGTGCAGATGTGCCGCCCCATGAACTGCCCCTCGCGGCCCAGTTGCTCGGGCGCGCCATCGAGGTAGACATGGGCGTCCGGCATCTCGCGCCGGCCCTTGGAGGCGAAGACCAGCATCGTGCCGATTCCGCCATCCACGTCGATCTTGTGGTCCGAGAGCGTGGCCCCGGTGTCGTAGCTCAGATCATAAAGCGCCTGTTTGTGCTCCATCAAATGCAGCGCCAGCGCCTTCAGCATGCGCGCGCGGTCGTGGAAGGTCATGGCGCGCAGGGCAGGGCCGCCATGCTCGCGGGCAAAGCCCAGCATGGCGGCCGCGTCCAGCGCGTCGTTGCCCGCCTGCGCGATCACCTCGCCGGTAATGGCGCTGGCAATGTTGCGGGCGCCGGCCCCGGGGGCCAGCCATTCGCCGGCGGCGTAACTGTGGATATCGCGCATGTCGGCTCCTTCAGTGGGTGTCGTAGTCGATGGTGAGTTTGTCGCTCAGCGGGTAGCTCTGGCAGGTCAGCACATAGCCGCGTTCGACTTCGTAATCCTCCAGCGCGTGGTTCGAGATCATCTCGACTTCGCCTTCCAGCACCTTGCCCATGCAGGTCGAACAGACCCCGGCCTTGCAGGAGAACGGCGCCTCCTGCCCGTTCTCCAGCGCCGCTTCGAGGACCGACTGCCCCTTCTGCATAGTGAAGCTGCGCCGCGCGCCGTCGATGATGACGGTGATCTCGGTGCCCTTCTGGCCCTCGCTGCGCTTGGCCATTTCCTGTTTCGCCAGACGGCCCTGCTGGCTTTCGCTGAACAATTCGAACTTGATCTGCTCGTCGGTCAGCCCATTGGTCTTCAGCGCCTCAGCGATGGCCAGCATCATCGGCTCCGGCCCGCAGATGAAGGCGGTGTCGATGTTGTCGATCTGAATCCAATGCTTGAACAGCGCGTTGCATTTGTCCTGATCGACGCGGCCCTCGAAAAGCTTCATGTCCTGACCGGATTCGAGGATATGGATCACCGTCAGGCGGCCCATGTAGCGGTTCTTGAGGTCTTCGAGTTCCTCGCGGAACATGATCGTGTTCACCGCGCGGTTGGCATAGACCAGTGTGAAGGTCGACTGCGGCTCGCGCTTCAGCACCGTCTTCAGGATCGACAGCACCGGGGTGATGCCCGAACCGCCCGCAAAGCCGAGGTAGTTCTTGGCCACCTCCGGTTCGATCGGGGTGAAGAACTTGCCCTGCGGCGGCATGGCGTGCAGCACGTCGCCGACCTTGAGCTCTGTATTGGCATAGGTCGAGAAGGCCCCGCCATCGACGCGTTTGATGCCGACCTTCAGCTCGCCGTCGTCGAGCCCCGCGCAGATCGAGTAGTTGCGGCGCAGCTCAGTGCCGTCGAAATCCTGCTTGAAGGTCAGGTACTGGCCTTGGGTAAAGGCAAAGGCCTCGGGGTCTTCCGGCTTTAGCGTCAGTACCACCGCGTCGCGGATGGTGTGGTGAATGTCGGTGACGGTGAGAGGGTGGAACTGGCTCATCGGGGCCTCAGATACATTTGAAATAGTCAAAGGGTTCGCGGCAGTCGCAGCATCGCCATTGCGCCTTGCAGGGGGTCGAGCCGAACTGGCTGATCCGCTCCACCGCTTTCGATTTGCAATGCGGGCAATGCTGCGGCCCGCCTGCGGGGCGGGGCGGCGCGATGCCATAGGCTTCGAGCTTGGCGCGGCCGGTGTCGCACATCCACTCGGTGGTCCAGGGCGGGGAAAGTTGGCGTTTAAGCTTTAGATTCTCGATGCCGTGGTCGCGCAGCGCCGTCTCGATATCGAGGTTGATGATGCTGGTCGCGGGGCAGCCCGAATAGGTCGGCGTGATGGTCACGATCAAGGTTTCGCCCTCCCAAGCGACATCGCGGATAATGCCGAGATCGGTGAGCGAGATCGCCGGGATCTCGGGGTCCGGAATGGCCGACAGCCAAGCCCAAACAGTCTCTAACGAGGGTTTTTGCCCGCCCCCCACATGGTTGCGCCGGGCGGGCGGGCGCACCACCCCCGGCACCGGCGCAGGGGCCGGCCGGCTGTGGGGGGCCGGCCGGCTGTGGGGGGCCGGTTTCACCATGTGGCGTCCGGGTAGGCGCGTTGCAGCCATTGCATCTGGGTCAGCATATGGCCCAGATGTTCACTGTGCCGCGCGCCGGTCTTCCCGCCTCGATGGGCAAAGTCGTCCTCGGGCTTACGCAGGGTTGCCGCCGCCAACGTGTCGCCCACCAACTGGTCATAGCCTGCTCGCAGGCTCTCAGGCTCGGGCGCGATGCCCGCCTCGGCCATCGCCGCATCGACGTCGTCGCCGATGAACATCTCGCCCACGTAGGGCCAGAGCAGATCGAGGGCCGCCTGCATGCGCCGGTGGCTTTCCTCGGTTCCGTCGCCAAGGCCGATCACCGTGTCTGAAGAGCGTTCGAGGTGGTAGGTGACCTCTTTCGCCGATTTCTCAGCGATGGCGGCGATTTCCTTGTCGCTGGAATCGATCAGCGCGGTCAGTTGCGCCAAATGCCAGGCGTCGAACAGGAACTGCCGCATCATGGTCTGGCCGAAATCGCCGTTGGGCTGTTCGACGAGCAGGACATTGCGGAAATCCCAGACATCGCGGTGAAAGGCGAGCTTGTCGGCATCGCGGCCTTCGCCCTCGACCTCGCCCGCCAGACCCAGCCAAAGCTGGGTCTGGCCGATCAGGTCGAGCGCCACGTTCGCCAGCGCGATGTCTTCCTCCAACACCGGGGCCACGCCGCACCATTCCGAAACGCGGTGCCCGAGCACCAGCGCGTTGTCACCCATGCGACAGAGGAATTCGAACTTGGGATCGGTGCTCACATCGCCCCCACTTCGTCGGGAATGTCGTAGAAGGTCGGGTGGCGGTAGACCTTGTCGTTCGCGGGCTCATAGAGCGCGCCCTTCTCCTCGGGCGAGGAGGCGGCGATGGCGCTGGCTTCGACCGCCCAGATGCTCACGCCTTCGTTGCGGCGGGTATAGACGTCGCGGGCGTTCTTGATCGCCATTTCCGCATCGGCCGCATGCAGGCTGCCGACATGGCGGTGGCTCAAACCGTGCTGGCCCCGGATGAAGATCTCCCACAGGGGCCATTCGGTGGCGCGCGCCTTGCCGTGGGGCGCGGCCTCGGTGCCGTCGTATTCGCTGGATTCAGGGCTGCTCATGTCGCTTACTCCGCTGCCATTTGTCTGCTGCGCTTTTTCTCGGCGTGGGCCAGAAGCCCCTCGCGCACCCAACGGCCTTCCTCCCAGGCCTTGTTGCGCGCCGCCAGCCGTTCGGTGTTGCAGGGGCCATTGCCCTTGAGCACCTGATAGAACTCTTCCCAGTCCGGTTCGGCGAAATCGTAGTGGCCGGTCTCCTCGTTGAACTTGAGGGTCTCGTCGGGGATCGTGAGGCCGAGGTATTCCGCCTGCGGCACCGTCTCATCGACGAACTTCTGACGCAGCTCGTCATTGGTGTTCATCTTGATCTTCCACGCCATCGATTGCGCGGAATGGACCGAATCCTTGTCCGAAGGGCCGAACATCATCAGCGCCGGGAACCAGAAGCGGTTAAGCGCGTCTTGCGCCATCTTGCGCTGCGCGGGGGTGCCGTTGGCCATCTTCATCATGATGTCGAAGCCCTGACGCTGGTGGAAGGATTCCTCCTTACAGATACGCACCATGGCGCGGGCGTAGGGGCCGTAAGAGGTCCGCTGCAGCGGCACCTGGTTCATGATCGCGGCACCGTCGACCAACCAGCCCACGGCGCCCATGTCTGCCCATGTCAGGGTCGGATAGTTGAAGATCGAGGAATACTTCATCTTCCCGGACAGCAGATCGCGGGTCATCTGGTCGCGGGTCACGCCCAGCGTTTCCGCCGCGCAGTAGAGGTAGAGGCCGTGGCCGGCCTCGTCCTGCACTTTTGCGAGAAGGATCGCCTTGCGCTCCAATGTGGGCGCGCGGGTGATCCAGTTGCCCTCGGGCAGCTGGCCGACGATCTCGGAATGCGCATGCTGTCCGATCTGGCGGATCAGGTTCTTGCGATAGCCCTCGGGCATCCAGTCCTTCGGCTCGATCTTGCCGCCCGCGTCGATGCGTTCCTGAAAGGCGCGCTCTTCGGGGTCCATCTCGTCAAGGGATTTGACGCCCTTGCCGGTGGATTTGATCATCTGTGCATACATCGGTCCGTTCCTTTCGAGGAAAGAAGTGTCAGCCAGCGTTTTCGAGGATCAGGGCGACGCCCTGACCCACGCCCACACACATGGTACATAGCGCGTATTTGCCGCCTGTCCGCTTGAGCTGCAGCGCCGCGGTCATCACCAGACGCGCGCCGGACATGCCAAGCGGGTGGCCGATTGCGATGGCGCCGCCGTTGGCGTTCACATGGGGCGCGTCATCCGGCACGCCAAGAGCGCGCAGGGTGGCGAGGCCCTGGCTCGCGAAGGCTTCGTTGAGTTCGATCACGTCCATCTGCTCGATCGTGAGACCCGCGCGGTCCAGTACCTTGCGCACGGCAGGGATCGGGCCGATGCCCATGACGCGCGGTTCAACGCCTGCAGCAGACATCGCCACGAAGCGGGCGATGGGGGTCAGGCCGTGGTCCTTCACGCCCGCTTCCGAAGCCAACAGCATCGCTGCCGCGCCGTCGTTCACGCCCGAGGCATTGCCGGCAGTAACAGTGAGATCCGCGCCGTTGATGCCGCGCAGCTTGCCGAGTTTTTCCAACGTGGTGCCAGGGCGGGGGTGTTCGTCGCTGTCGACGACGATATCCTCGCCCTTGCGCTGCGGAATGGTGACCGGGGCGATCTCCTCGGCAAAGATGCCTCTCTCGGCGGCGGCGGCATAGCGTTCCTGGCTGCGTGCCGCGAAGGCGTCCTGATCTTCGCGCGAAACGTCGTAGTCTGCGGCGACGTTGTCGGCGGTTTCCGGCATGGAATCCACGCCGAACTGCGCCTTCATCTTCGGGTTCACGAAGCGCCAGCCGATGGTCGTGTCATAGACGGCATTGTTGCGCGAAAAGGCGGTCTCGGCCTTGGGCATGACGAAGGGCGCGCGCGACATGCTCTCGATCCCGCCGGCGATGGCGAGGTCCATGTCGCCCGCGCGGATCGCCCGGGCGGCGGCGCCGACGGCGTCCATGCCGCTGGCGCAGAGACGGTTGATCGTGGCACCCGGCACATCGACCGGCAGACCGGCCAATAGCGACGCCATGCGTGCCACGTTGCGGTTGTCCTCGCCCGCCTGATTGGCGCAGCCCATGATCACGTCATCGACCCGCGCCCAATCGACGGAAGGGTTCCGCTCCATCAGCGCCTTCAACGGTACGGCGGCCAGATCATCGGCGCGAACCGAAGAGAGGGCGCCGCCGTAACGGCCAATGGGGGTGCGCTGCGCGTCGCAGATGAATGCCTGCATGGGGGTCTCCTGTTGTTGCACCGCAATCTACACATCGGGGCGATTCGGTTCAATAAAAATGTTACGGAATGAAATTAGAGGGTCGATTTTGGTAACACGTCACCGCCCTGTCACCAAAGCTTTGCCAAAGAGTCACGCATTCGTCGGCCATCTGTCACGCGCCGGGGGTTCTGTGCTGCCATCGCCACCCTCAGAGGAAGCTCAAGATGACCAAACTGATCCGCCCGACCCGCCGTGCTGTGCTGGCGGGCTCCACCGCCTTTGCCGCAAGCCTTGCCATGCCCAGCCTCAGCCGTGCGGCCTCGCGCCCGGTGTTTACCCATGGGGTGCAATCGGGCGATGTCGACACGCAGTCCGGCATGATCTGGACCCGTACCGACCGCCCGGCACGGGTGCAGGTCGAAATCTCCACCACCGAAAGCTTTGCCAACGCGCGCCAGCTTGCGCCGATGAATGCGTTGCCGAACCACGATCTGGCGGTGAAACGTCTGGTCGAAGGGCTGCCCTCGGATCAGGATATCTTTTACCGCTTCACCGCCGCCGATCTGAGCGACATCAACGCCACCTCCGAGCCGATCATCGGCCAGTTCCGCACCGCGCCCACCGCGCGCCGCGACGTGCGCTTTGCTTGGTCCGGTGACACCGCCGGTCAGGGCTGGGGCATCGACGATGAGGGCATGCGCACCTATGCGACCATGGCCAAACACCGCCCCGACTTCTTCCTGCATTCCGGTGACACCATCTATGCCGATGGCCCGCTTGAGGATGAGGTGCAGCTTGACGATGGCGCGATGTGGAAGAACACCACCATCATCGACGAGAAGCGCAAGGTGGCCGAGACGCTGGACGAATACCGCGGCCAGTGGAAATACAACCTGATGGACGCCCATGTGCGTGAGATGAACGCCCATGTGCCGACCTTCATGCAATGGGACGACCATGAAGTCGTGAACAACTGGTCCTCCTCGCGCAGCCTGATGGAAGACGACCGCTATAGCGAGAAGTCGATCCATGTCCTCGCCGCGCGCGCTTCGCAGGCCTTCCATGAGATGACCCCGCTGCGCATCACTCCTGCCGAGCCGGGCCGGGTCTATCGCAAGATCAACTACGGTCCGATGCTGGATGTCTTCTTCCTCGACCTGCGCAGCTACCGGGGGCCGAACAGCGAGAACATGCAGACCGAGATGTCGCAGGCCACCGATATCCTCGGGGCCGAGCAGATGGCATGGCTCAAGCGGGAGCTGACCAATTCGGCGGCCACGTGGAAGGTCATCGCCTGCGACATGCCCATCGGTCTGGTCGTCGGCGGCGGGGCCGAGGCGGTTGCCAATGGCGACAATGGTGCCACCAAGGGCCGCGAGCAAGAGATTGCAGGGCTGCTGCGTTTCATCAAGACCGCGCAGGTCGACAACGTGGTCTGGTTCACGGCGGATGTGCATTACACCGCCGCGCATTACTACAATCCCGACAAGGCGCAGTTTCAGGACTTTGACCCGTTTTGGGAGTTCGTCTCGGGCCCGCTGCACGCGGGCACCTTTGGTCCGAACGAGTTGGACGGTACCTTTGGCCCCGAGTTGAAATACGTCAAAGCACCGGAAGAGGGTCAGGTGAACCTGCCGCCTTCTGCTGGTCTGCAATTCTTTGGGTTGGTCGATATCGACGCCAAGACCCAGCAGATGAAAGTGCGCCTGATGGACCGTGCCGATACGGAGCTTTATTCGGTGACGCTCGACCCTAAAGGGGCGGCGATCTAAGCGCCCTCCGCTTGGCACAGTGAGAGGATCGCCCGGATGCGGGCGATCCTTTTCGTTTCAGTAGTCGACGCCGCGCTGTGCTTTGATGCCCGCTTTGAACGGGTGTTTAACCTCGGACATTTCGGTCACCAGATCGGCATAGTCGCAAAGCTCGGGCCGGGCGTCGCGGCCTGTCAGCACCACGGCTGTGCGCTTGTCGCGGGCATCCAGCCCGGCGATCACATCTTCGATCTTGAGGTATTCATAGCGGATGGCGATGTTGATCTCATCCATCACCACAAGGTCATAGTCCCCGCTCTCCATCATCTCGCGCGCCTTGCCGAATGCGGCCTCGGCGGCGGCGATGTCGCGGTTGCGGTCTTGGGTGTCCCAAGTGAAGCCTTCGCCCATCGTGTGCCATATCACCTCGTCCAGCCGTTCAAAGAACAATCGTTCGCCGGTTTTCCATTTGCCCTTGATGAACTGCACCACGCCGACGCGCTGCTTCCAGCCAAGCGCACGCACCACGACGCCGAAGGCGGAAGAGGATTTGCCCTTGCCCGGGCCGGTATGGACCAGCACCAGACCCTTGTCCGGGTCTTGCAACTCGGCCACCTTGGCGCGCTGTTCGGCCTGACGCTGCTGCATCTTTTCCTTGTGATCTTTCGGATCCGCGTCGCTCATCGGTCATCTCCTCTATCCGGTTTTGGGGCACCATAGGGAGAGGCCGGGCCGGGCGAAAGCCCGCATTCGATCACGCTTTGGGATCGGTGACAGACCGCGCCTTGCCCCGTTCCATTCCCAACTGCCGCTCGCGCCAGATCACCAGCGCGCCCGCGCTGATCACCAACGCCGCGCCGGCCAGCATCATCACCGTGGGCAGTTCGGCAAAGAAGACATAGCCCAGCAAAATGGCGAAAAGCATTGAGGTGTAGTCATAGGGTGCCAGCATCGAGGCCGAGCCAAAGCGATAGGCCGAGGTGATCAGGATCTGCGCCACCCCGCCGATCAACCCGGCGAGGACCAGCAGGACAAAGGTTTGCAGATCGGGGATGACCCAGCCGAAGGGCAAAGTGCAAAGCGCCAGCAGGGAGGCGGTGCAAGAGAAGTAGAAGACGATCGCGGCGGTGTCTTCGTTCTGCACCAATTGACGAATGTGGATCTGCACGAGGCTGCGCACCATTGTCGCCATCAGGATCAGCAACGCGCCGATGGTGGCTGTCTGCTCCATCGTGCCGATGCTGGTGAAACGCGGCCAGAGGATGATCATCACCCCCACCAACCCGATCGCCACAGCACTCACGCGGATCAGTCGGATTTTTTCGCCCAGCAACACGGCGGCGAGGATGACGGTGAAAATCGGTGTGGCAAAGCCAATGGCCGTGACCTCGGGCAGGGGCAGCAGGCCGAGGCCGGTGAAGGTCAGCCCCATCGCCGTGGTGCCGAACAGCCCGCGCCAGACATGGCCCATCGGGTTTTGCGTCTTCAGCCCGCTTTTCAATTTGCCGCGCTGCGCCAGCCAGATCAGGATCACTGGAATGGCAAAGAAGGAGCGGAAGAAGACCGACTCTCCCGCGGGAACCTCGTCGGCCAGCGATTTGATGATCGCGGACATGCAGGTGAAAAGCAGGATCGCCGTGATTTTCAGTCCGACACCAAGGGCGGGGCGGGCGGAGAAATCATCGACTTTCATGCTTTGATCCTCACGCCTCGGGGCCAATTATGCCGCGGTTCTGGCCAATCTGTCCGCGATGCAGCAGCAGGTGATCCAGCAGCACGCAGGCCATCATCGCCTCGCCCACCGGCACCGCGCGGATGCCGACGCAGGGATCGTGGCGGCCCTTGGTGATGATCTCAGTCTCTTCGCCCTGTTTCGTGATCGTGCGCCGCGTGGTCAGGATGCTGGAGGTCGGCTTCACCGCGAAGCGCAGCACCACATCCTGCCCGGTGCTGATCCCGCCCAAGATGCCGCCCGCGTGGTTCGAGGAATATTCCGGCCCATCGGGTCCCATGGTGATCTCATCGGCATTCAATTCGCCGGTCAGCATCGCAGCCGACATGCCCTCGCCGATCTCCACGCCCTTGACGGCATTGATGCTCATCATCGCGGCGGCCAGATCGGTGTCGAGCTTGCCATAGACCGGCGCGCCGAGGCCCGCAGGCACGCCGCGCGCCGTGACTTCGATGATCGCGCCGACGCTGCTGCCCGATTTGCGCAGCCCGTCGAGGTAGTCGGCCCAGTCCGCCGCCGCCTTGGCATCCGGCACCCAAAAGGGGTTTTGGTCGATCTGGTCCCAATCGAACGCCTTGCGGTCGATCTTATGCGGCCCCATCTGCACCATATAGCCGGTGATCTGAAGCTTTGGGGCCAGCGCCTTGATCGCCTCCCGTGCCAGACCGCCCGCCGCCACCCGCGCGGCGGTCTCCCGGGCCGAGGAACGGCCACCCCCGCGATAGTCGCGGATGCCGTATTTTTGGAAATAGGTGATGTCGGCGTGACCGGGGCGAAACTTGTCCTTGATGTCGCCGTAGTCTTTCGAGCGTTGATCGGTGTTCTCGATCATCAACTGGATCGGCGTGCCGGTGGTGACCCCTTCAAAGGTGCCCGACAGGATCCGCACCTCATCCGCTTCGCGCCGCTGAGTGGTGTATTTGTTCTGGCCCGGTTTGCGCTTGTCGAGCCACTGCTGGATCATGCCCTCGTCAATCGGCACGCCGGGAGGGCAGCCGTCGATGGTCGCCCCAAGGGCGGGCCCGTGGCTCTCGCCCCATGTGGTGACCCGGTAAAGATGGCCAAAGCTGTTGATCGACATGGGCGGACCTCCTGTTGTCAAACCCTTAGCCGGGGCAGCGCCCTGCCTCAAGGGGATTTGCCTTGCCAATTGTGTGGGGGGCATCTACCCCTGACGCTACCTCGGGGGGCCTTTGGGCTGAGATGTGCATGCTGTGCGGACCCGTTGAACCTGAACCGGTTAACACCGGCGGAGGGAAGGTCAGGACAAACATCCACCTTTTACCTTTCGCCGCAAAAGGAGGATGCGATGAAGTATCTTACACTTGCTGCGGGCGTCATGGGCGCATCGGCCGCATGGGCCGAGACGCCTGAACTGACGGTCTATACCTACGACAGTTTCGTCACCGAATGGGGGCCGGGCCCGGCCATCGAAGAGGGGTTCGAGGCCGAATGCGGCTGCGATCTGAAATTCGTTGGCATGGGCGATGGCGCGGCCTTGCTGGCGCGGCTCAAGCTTGAAGGCGCACGGTCGGACGCGGATATCGTGCTGGGGCTGGACACCAGCCTCGTCGCCGCCGCGAAAGAGACCGATCTGTTTGGGCCGAGCGGGTTGCAGGCCGACTATGACCTGCCGATCACTTGGGAAGACGAAGTTTTCGTGCCCTATGACTGGGGCTATTTCGCCTTTGTTCACGGCACCGATCTGGACGCGCCCGGTAGTTTCAAAGCGCTGGCCGAGAGCGATCTGAAAATCGTGATCCAAGACCCGCGCTCTTCGACGCCCGGTTTGGGGCTGCTGATGTGGGTCAAAGCGGCCTATGGCGATGAGGCGCCCGAGGTTTGGACGGGACTGGCCGACAATGTCGTGACCGTGACAAAGGGTTGGTCCGAAGCCTATGGCCTCTTCCTTGAAGGCGAGGCTGACATGGTGCTGAGCTACACCACTTCCCCCGCTTATCACCTGATCGCGGAGGAGGACGACAGCAAGACCGCAGCGCTGTTCGACGAAGGCCACTACATGCAGATCGAAGTGGCGGGGAAGCTTGCCGGGTCGGATCAGCCGGAACTGGGGGATCGGTTCTTGCAATACCTCGTCTCTGATGCCGCGCAATCGGTGCTGCCGACGACCAACTGGATGTATCCCGCCGTGACGCCCGAAGGCGGTCTGCCCGCAGGGTTCGAGGGCATGATCCAGCCCGGCAAGGCGCTGTTGGTGCCGAACGACGAGGTCCCCGCGCTCCGTGAGGAGGCTTTGGACGAATGGCTGACCGCGCTGTCGCGTTAAGCGGCAAGACGGGGCTTTTCGCCGCCGCGCTGGTCGCAGGGCTGATCCTTGCCGCTTTGGTCGCCGTCTTCGCGGCGGCCGATGTGGGCGCAGGGCTTGGCCCGGCGGATTGGGCGGCGGTGCGGTTTACCGCGACACAGGCGGTCTGGTCGGCAGTGCTGTCTGTGCTGCTGGCCGTGCCGGTGGCGCGGGCGCTGGCGCGGCGGCGGTTTTGGGGGCGCGGCGCGCTGATCACGCTGCTGGGCGCGCCCTTCATTCTGCCGGTGATCGTGGCGGTGCTGGGGCTGCTGACGGTCTTTGGCCGCTCGGGCGTGCTCAACCAATTTGGCGCGGCTCTTGGCCTGCCGCCGGTGTCGATCTACGGGCTGCATGGTGTGGTACTGGCGCATGTCTTCTTTAACCTGCCGCTGGCGACGCGGCTTTTGCTGCAAGGCTGGCAGAGCATCCCTTCTGAGCGGTTTCGGCTTGCTGGGCAGCTGCAGATGACGCCGCGTGCGTTGTTTCTGGCGCTGGAATGGCCGATGCTGCGGCAGGTGCTGCCCGGCGTGGCGGCGCTGATTTTCGTGATTTGCCTGACCAGTTTCGCCGTGGCGCTGACGCTGGGCGGTGGGCCGCGGGCGACGACGATTGAATTGGCGATCTATCAGGCCTTTCGGTTTGACTTTGATCTGGGGCGTGCCGCGCTTCTGTCCGTGGTGCAGCTTGTTCTGGCTGGCGCAGCGGCGGTGGCGGCGCTTTGGCTGATCCCGCCGATCAGCTTGGGCGGCGGGTTGGACCGCCCCCTGCGCCGCTGGGATGCGCGGGGGGGCGTGCAGCGGGCGTTGGACGGGTTGGTGATCGCGCTCGCCGCGCTGTTTTTGCTGCTGCCGCTGGGCGCCGTGGTGCTGCGCGGGCTGGCGGGGATCGCGGAACTGCCTGCCTCGGTCTGGCAGGCCACCGGGAATAGCATTCTGGTGGCGGGGTTGAGTGTGGCGGTGCTGGCCCTGCTGGCGCTGCCGATGGCAGGCTGGATCGCCACCCGGCGGCGCGGCGGGGTGGAGGCGATTGGCCTGATGGGGCTTGCGGCCTCTCCGCTGATGATTGGCACGGGGTGGTTCATCCTGATCAACCCTGTGCTCGACCCGGCACGGCTGAGCCTGCCGGTCACCGCCTTGGTCAACGCGCTGATGGCGCTGCCCTTCGTGCTGCGCATTCTGGTGCCGCGCCTGCGCGAGACCTTGCAGGATTATGGCCCCCTGACCCAAACCCTCGGCATGACAGGTTGGGCGCTGTGGCGGCTGCTGGTCCTGCCGCGTCTGCGCCCGCAATTGGGCTTTGCCGCCGGGCTGACGGGGGCGCTGTCGGTGGGGGATCTCGGCGTGATCGCGCTTTTCGCCGATCAGGAACGTGCGACGCTGCCCTTGCAGATGTATCGTCTGATGGGCGCCTACCGGATGGAGGCCGCGGCGGGCGCAGCGCTGCTTTTGCTGGTCTTGGCGCTGGCGGTGTTTTTCATCTGCGACAAATGGGGGCGCTGGCATGCTGACGCTTGAAGACATGCGCATTGAGCGGGGCGAGTTCTCCCTCGTGGCCGATATGACACTGGCGCAGGGGCGCAACTACGCGGTGATCGGCCCCTCCGGGTCGGGCAAGTCGACCCTGCTGGCGGCAATCTGTGGGTTCGTGCCGGTGGCGGCGGGGCGGTTGTTGCGGGAGGGGGAGGAGATCACGGATCAACATCCCGGCCAGCGCGGCATGACGATGCTGTTTCAGGACAACAACCTATTCCCGCATCTCACCGTGCGGCAGAACGTCGGCCTTGGCCTGCGCCCCGACCTGCGGCTGAAAGCGGCGGATCGAGAGGCGGTCGATGCCGCCCTCGCGCGGGTGGGGCTCAGCGATCACGCCGCCAAACGCCCCGGCGCGCTGTCGGGCGGGCAGCAAAGCCGCGTGGCGCTGGCGCGGGTGCTGGTGCAGGCGCGGCCTTGGGTGCTGTTGGATGAGCCCTTTGCCGCGCTCGGCCCGGCGCTTCGGGTCGAGATGCTGGATTTGGTCCAAGACCTCGCCCGTGAGACCGGCGCGGGGCTGATCATGGTGACCCATGCCCCCGATGACGTGCGCCGCATCGCGGATGAGGTCATCTTTGTCGAAGGCGGGCGCGCACATGCGCCGGGACCGGCGGCGGAATTGCTCGACAACCCGCCCCCGGCCTTGCGCGCCTATCTCGGCTAGGCGGCGGAAATTTTTGAAATTTTCGCGCCGATTTCTTTTGAAGAAAACGTCTCCAGCGCTTGGGTCATGCCAAGGGCGGCCTGCGCGGCCTCGCGGCCCTTGGTGACGAAATGATCGCGGTAGATCGCGTTGTGATGATCCGTTTCCTGATAGTGGTGCGGCGTGAGCGAGACCGACAGCACCGGCAGATCGCAGTCGAGCCCCACGCGCATCAGCCCATCGACCACCGCCTGCGCCACGAAGTCATGCCGGTAAATGCCGCCATCCACCACGAAGGCCGCGCAGATCACGGCGTCGTAGCGCCCGGTCTTGGCCAGACGCTGCGCCATGAGCGGCAGTTCAAAGGCACCGGGAACGGCAAAGCTGTCCACCTGCGCGGCGTCGATAACTTCGGTAAACCCGTCATAGGCGCGGTCGACGATATCCGCATGCCAGCTTGCACGCACAAAGGCGAAACGGGCGGAACGTTCTTGTGTCATGGTGATCTCCTTTAGGTTCAGACACGTCCACCCAAGGCGATCACGCGCAAAGACCGAGGCTTCGCCCCCGTCCTTGTTCGCATTCTCTTTCATCCGGACTGTGACCGTCGGCTCTGGAGTTGCACCAGATCTGCTGACACCTTCGAAAAGGCCGCTCGCGGGCTTGCGGAGACCGCTTACCGCCGGTGGGGAATTTCGCCCCGCCCTGAGAATGATGTCAGGTTGCCAAGTTGCGCAAGGCTCTGCAATACCAAAAGAAACGCATAGGAGGCACCATGCACCCCAATCCGATCTACCGCAAAGAGGGCCGCGACCGGAACCTTGCCTTTGCCCGTGACACCGGCTTTGGCGTGTTGGCGATAAACGCCGACGAGGGGCCGTTGATGGCGCATGTGCCGTTTATCTTGAACGAAGCCGGGGATTTGGCTGCGTTGCATCTGGTGCGCTCAAACCCCATCGCGCGGGCGCTGAAAACCCCGCAGCCGGTGCGTTTGGCGGTAACGGGGGCCGACAGCTATGTCTCGCCCGACTGGTACGGGATCGAGGATCAGGTGCCGACATGGAACTATGTAGCCGTGCATCTGACCGGCACGCTCGCGCTGCGCCCGGCAGAGGAACTGCCCGATCTGCTGGCACGGCAATCGGCGATCTACGAGGCGCGGCTGGCCCCAAAGACCCCGTGGAAGATGGACAAGATGACCCCCGAGGCGCGGGACAAGATGCTGCGGATGATCGTGCCTTGCCAGTTCCGCGTCACCGGGATCGACGGCACATGGAAGCTGGGCCAGAACAAGGATGCGGCCGTGCGTCTCGCGGCGGCGGAGCAGATGGCGGCGCATGGGGTCGGCACGGATCCGGCAGTGATGGCGGCCCTGATGCGCGGGGTGTGATCGCCGTTGCGTCCGGCGCGGCGCCGTTGAATAGTGCGGGCAACCAAGGGGGGACTTCACGTGAAACTATTTTATTCTCCAACCTCGCCCTATGTCCGCAAGGTCATGGTACTGCTGCATGAGACCAGCCAGCTAGACGATGTCGCGCTGGAGCCGACTTCGGGCACGCCGCTGGCCCCGGCCGAAGGCTTTGCCGCGCGCAACCCGCTGACCAAAGTCCCCGCGCTGGAGCGGCCGGACGGCTGCACACTTTATGACAGCCGGGTGATCTGCGCCTATTTGGATGACCGCGCCGGGGCGGGGCTTTACCCCCAAGGCACAAGCAGGTGGGACACTTTGACGCTGGAGGCCACGGCGGATGGGATGCTCGATGCCGCGCTTGCCATGGTCTATGAGGGCAAGCTGCGCCCCGAAGACAAACGTATGTCCGAATGGGTTGAAGCCCAATGGGGCAAGGTTGAGCGGGCCTGTAAAACACTGAACAATCAATGGGCTGCACATTTGGCCGGGCCGTTGGACATGGGGCAAATCGCGGTTGGTTGTGCCTTGGGGTATATCGATTTTCGCCATGGCGCGCGGGATTGGCGGGCCGGAAACCCTGATCTGGCGGCATGGTTCGATGCCTTTGATTCGCGTCCCGCGATGACCCATACCGCGCCGCCGCAGTAAGCGTGCCGTAATGATATTGCCACAATCGCGGTATTTTTGCCGCGTTGTGGCGCGGTTGATCCAAGATGCGCGGCTTTGACATCTGGACGGGCGCGGTCCATCCCGGTAGATAGCGGCGAGAAGTCAGGTGGCAAGGTGACGCCACCCCTATGTCTGTCGGCCAAAGTTGGCCAAGAATTGGAGTAAACCCGTGTCCCAAGCAGAAGAACACGCAGGCACCCGGAGGGATTTCCTGTATTACGCGACAGCCGGTACAGGTGCCGTCGCCGTTGGTGCCGCCGTCTGGCCGCTGGTCAACCAGATGAACCCCTCTGCCGACGTAAAGGCGCTGTCGTCCATTCGTGTGGATGTGTCCGGCGTCGAAGTCGGGACGCAGCTGACCGTGAAATGGCTGGGCAAGCCGGTGTTCATTCGCCGCCGCACCGAGGCCGAGATCGAAGAGGCAAGCGCTGTTGACGTGTCCAGCCTGCCTGACCCCATCGCGCAGAACGCCAACCTGGGCGGCGACGTGCCCGCCACGGATGCCAACCGCGCCTTGGACGAAAGCGGCGAGTGGCTGGTTCAGATGGGCGTTTGCACACACCTCGGCTGCGTGCCCTTGGGTGATGCTGGCGACTTTGGCGGCTGGTTCTGCCCCTGCCACGGGTCGCACTACGATACCGCGGGCCGCATCCGTAAAGGGCCGGCTCCGCGCAACTTGCCGGTGCCTGTCGCCGAATTCGTGGACGAGTCCACGATCAAACTGGGTTAAGGGAGCGGAAGAGAGATGTCTGGAATTCCTCACGACCATTACGAGCCGAATTCGAACGGCGAAAAGTGGCTGCACCGCCGCCTTCCCATCGTTGGCCTGTTGTACGACACATTGATGATCCCCACGCCCAAGAACCTGAACTGGATGTGGATCTGGGGCATCGTGCTGACTTTCTGTCTGGCACTGCAGATCATCACCGGCATCGTTCTGGTGATGCACTACACGCCGCATGTCGATCTGGCCTTCTCGTCGGTTGAGCACATCATGCGCAACGTGAACGGCGGCTATATGATCCGCTATCTGCATATGAACGGCGCGTCGCTGTTCTTTATCGCGGTCTATGCGCATATTTTCCGTGGTCTCTACTACGGGTCCTACAAAGCCCCGCGTGAGATCACATGGATCATCGGCATGTTGATCTATCTGCTGATGATGGCCACCGGCTTTATGGGCTACGTTCTGCCTTGGGGTCAGATGTCCTTCTGGGGCGCTACGGTTATTACCGGCCTCTTCGGTGCGATCCCCTTCGTGGGCGAAGGTCTGCAGACCTTCCTACTCGGCGGACCTGCCGTTGATAACGCGACGCTGAACCGCTTCTTCTCGCTGCACTACCTGCTGCCCTTCGTGATTGCGGGCCTTGTGGTTCTCCACATCTGGGCCTTCCACACGACCGGCAATAACAACCCCACCGGGGTCGAAGTGCGCCGCACCTCGAAGGAAGACGCCAAGAAAGACACGCTGCCGTTCTGGCCCTACTTCGTGATCAAGGACTTGTTCGCGCTGGCCGTGATCCTGACGCTGTTCTTCGCGGTTGTTGGCTTCATGCCGAACTATCTGGGCCACCCGGACAACTACATCGAAGCCAACGCTCTGGCGACGCCTGCACACATCGTGCCGGAATGGTACTTCCTGCCTTTCTACGCGATCCTGCGGGCCTTCACCTCTGAGGTTTGGGTTGTGCAGATCGCGTCCTTCGTGACCGGTGGCATCATCGACGCCAAGTTCTTCGGCGTGCTGGCGATGTTCGGTGCGATTGCCGTGATGGCGCTGGTGCCATGGCTGGACACATCCTCTGTACGTTCGGGCCGGTATCGTCCGATGTTCAAATGGTGGTTCGCCCTCTTGGTGATCGACTTCTTCGCCCTGATGTGGCTGGGTGCGATGCCCGCAGAAGAGCCCTATGCGAGCTTCTCACTGATCGCTTCGGCCTATTGGTTCGCCTACTTCCTCGTGATCCTGCCCCTCTTGGGCGTGATCGAGAAGCCGCTGGCGCAGCCTGAAACCATCGAAGCCGACTTTGACGCGCATTACGCGCCGAAGGCAGGCGGCACCAAGACGCTTGTGAACCCGGCGGAATAAGGATCATGACCATGATGAAGACCAACCTCCTTTCTGCCGTGGTAACTCTGGGCCTTGCCCTGCCGGGGACGGCGGTGCTGGCGCAGGACACAGCGACAGAAGAAGAACTGCTAACAACTCCGGCGGAAACGCCGGAGGCCGAAGCCGAAACCGCGCCTGCTGAAGCGCCAGCGGCGGAAGAGGCACCTGCTGAAACTGACGCGCCCGCAGCCGAACCCGAGGTCGACGCGGCCCCGGCTGACGAACCCGCGGTTGAGGCAGCCCCTGCTGAGGACACCGCAACCGAAGAGGCACCTGCTGCCGAGGCTCCGGTTGATGACGCACCAACTGAAGAGGCGACAACCGAAGAAGCTCCGGCTGAAACGGCGCCTGCCGAGGAAGCACCAGTAGCGGAAGAGGCCCCGGCCGAAGAAACCGCCACTGAGGATGCTGCCACCGAGGAAGCGCCCGAAGAGGTTTCTGCCGAAGACGCCGAAGAAGCGCCTGCCGAGGAAGTCGAAGCCACGGACGAAGCGCAATCGACAGCCGAGGAAAACGCTGAAAACGAAGTGATCGCCGAAGACGATGTTGCCGGTCAGGCGCATAGTGATGACCCCAACGTGGGTGTCATGGAAGCGGAAGACCACGGCGAGGAAACTGCCGCTGAAGATCACGCCGGTGACGACGATCAGGGTGACGATTCCCACGCCACACCGCATATCGACAACATCGATTTCTCTTTCGATGGTCCGTTCGGCGGTTACGACGTAAACCAGCTCCAGCGCGGTCTGCAGATCTACACCGAGGTTTGCGCGGCCTGCCACGGTCTGGAGTATGTCGCGATGCGGACATTGTCGGACGAAACCGGTCCGAACATGCCCGAAGAGCAGGTGATCGAATACGCCAAAGGCTATGACGTCTATGACGCCGAGCTGGACGACACCCGCCCCGGCACCCCGGTTGACCACTTCCCCGGCTCCAACCTGCCGAACGCACCTGACCTCTCGCTGATGGCCAAGAAACGCGCCGCGTTCCACGGCCCCTACGGTTTGGGCATCAACCAGTTCCTCAAAGGGATCGGCGGGCCGGAGTATATCACAGCGCTTCTGACCAGCTACACCGGCGAAGAGAAAGAGCAAGCGGGCACGGTTCTCTATGAGAACACCGTTTTCCCGGGCGGCTGGATCGCCATGGCGCCCCCGCTTTCGGATGAGCTGGTCGAGTTCGCGGATGAGCATGCCAACGACGTGCAGCACATGGCCGAGGACGTCTCTGCCTTCCTGATGTGGACCGCCGAGCCGAAGCTGGGCGCACGCAAACAAGCTGGCTTTGCCGGGGTTGTTCTGCTGGGTCTGCTCTCGGTCCTGCTCTATCTGACCAACAAGAAGCTCTGGGCGCCGGTCAAGAACCGCCGTAAGGACGGCTGATCGGGCCACGGCTTTTGGAAATGAGAAGGGCGCCGGGAAACCGGCGCCCTTTTTTGTGGCCATGCGTTATGATGGCGGCCATTGGACCTAGAACCTCTCAACAGGTTCCGCCCGGTGGCACAGCGGGCATCGCCCTCCCTCCCCCCGGAGGGCGATTTGGCTAGGTGTCATGATGCGGAGTCGTCTCGAGTACGGAAGCCATTCCGACCGCAGTCTCGTTCCATCGCTCCCCGGAGGGGATGCCCTTCGCGTTAGGCGGTCAGCTGCGTTCCTGAAATTCCGGTGATCTCAGCCTGCACGATCTCACCTTCAAGCTGCGGCGCAGCAAAGCTCACCTCGGTGAACTGCGCCGTGCGGCCCATGTGGGGGTTCTCCATCAACACGTCATGCGTGCGCCCGACCTGCGCCTCCAGATGCCGTTGCACCTGCCGTTCGCCAGCCGCGCGAAGCCGGGCCGCGCGTTCCTTGATCGCCGCGCCATTCACGGCGGGCATCCGCGCCGCGGGGGTGCCGGGGCGGGCGGAGTAGGGGAAGACATGCAGCCATGTCAGGTCGCATTCCTCGACCAGTTTCAGCGAGTTCTCGAACATCGCCTCGGTCTCGGTCGGGAAACCTGCGATGATGTCCGCGCCGAAGGTCATGTCGGGGCGCAGCGCGCGGGCCTCTTGGGCAAAGCGGATCGCATCGTCGCGCAGGTGACGGCGCTTCATGCGCTTGAGGATCATGTCGTCGCCATGCTGCAGCGACAGATGGAGATGCGGCATCAGGCGCGGCTCGGTGGCGATGGCCTGCATCAGGTTCTCGTCCACCTCGATCGAATCGATTGAAGAGATCCGCAACCGCGGCAGGTCGGGTACCAGCTTCAGGATGCGCATCACCAAGTCGCCAAGCTTCGGCGTCGCCGGCAGATCGGCGCCCCAAGAGGTCAGGTCGACCCCGGTCAGCACCACCTCGTTGAAGCCCTTGTCCACCAGCCGCTTGATCTGGTCCACGACCACGCCCGCGGGCACTGAGCGCGAATTGCCGCGGCCATAGGGGATGATGCAGAAGGTGCAGCGGTGATCGCAGCCGTTTTGGACTTGCACATAGGCGCGGCTGCGGGTGCCAAAACCGTCGATCAGGTGGCCCGCGGTCTCGGTCACCGACATGATGTCGTCGACCTGCACGGTCTCGGTCTCGCCGATGAAATCGGCGGCCATGCCCTGCCACGTCGCACCCTGCATCTTCTCGGTGTTGCCGATCACGGCATCGACCTCAGGCATGGCGTTAAAGGTTTCGGGTTCGGTCTGGGCGGCGCAGCCGGTCACGATCAACCGCGCCCCGGGATGCGCCTTGCGCAGCTTGCGGATGTCCTGCCGTGCCTTGCGGACCGCCTCGGCCGTGACCGCGCAGGTATTGACCACCACGGCGTTCTCGAGGCCCGCCTGTTCGGCCAGTTCCTTCATCGCCTCGGTCTCATAGGCGTTGAGGCGACAGCCCATGGTGCTGAAGATCGGGGCGCTCATGTCAGGCTCTCCAGAAACTCGGGGGTGAAGGTGCCGGAGAATACATGGGCGGTCGGCCCCGTCATCCAGACGCCATCCTCGCGCCAATCGATGTGCAGTGTGCCGCCGTCGAGGTCGATGCGCACGGCACGGCCTGTCAGACCCCGGCGCGCGGCGGCCACGGCGGTGGCGCAGGAGGACGAGCCCGAGGCCAGCGTGACGCCCACGCCGCGTTCCCAAACGCGCATGCGGATGTGATCCGGCCCAACGATCTGCGCGACCTGCACATTGGTGCGTTCAGGGTAAAGCGGATCATGCTCGGCACGAGGGCCGAGATCGGAGAGGTCCATCGCCTCGGCATCATCGACGAAGAAGGTGCAATGCGGGTTGCCCATGCCGGTGGCGACGGGGGCGCCGTCGATCGGCAGGTGCAGCGTGTCCATTTCGCGCGCCAATGGCACCTCGTCCCAATTCAACTGCGGGTGGCCCATGTTGACGGAGGTCAGGCCGCCCCCGGCGTCCTTCGCCGCCAGATCGCCCCGCGCGGTGGTCAAATGCAGCGAATCGCGGCCTGTGTCGTCCATCAGGTAGCGTGCGATGCAGCGCGTGGCATTGCCACAGGCGGCAGAGAGGGAGCCGTCGGAATTGTAAAAGGTCAGATGCGCGTCGCCCGTCCCGCGCGTAATCACCGCAAGCTGATCGAATCCCACGCCAAATTGCCGGTGCCCGATGGCCTGCGCCATCGCCGGGGTCACGTCGATTGCCTCCGCGCGTGCATCAAACACGACGAAGTCATTGCCTAGCCCATGCATTTTCATGAAGGGCAATCCGGGGGTCTGATCGCTGTACATTCGGGGCATATAACCCCGGCATGAAAACTAATCCAGCATCTCGCATTATTTTCGTAATTAAGGGCTTGACCCTGCCGCCCGTAATTTCTAGTTACCCGCCTAGTGGGCCGTTAGCTCAGTTGGTAGAGCAACTGACTTTTAATCAGTAGGTCGATGGTTCGAACCCATCACGGCTCACCACTCACCCCCCTCCTTAAATGGTCATGGATCAGGTGTTTGGTGCCGCCCTCGGGCGGTTTTGCTTATTCCTGACCGCGCAGCCGGGCCGAGCGTCGGCGCAGGGCTTCCAGCACAAAAAGCATCGTCGCGGAGAGCACCACCAGCAGCGTCGCCACCGCCAGAATCGTCGGGTTGATCTGTTCGCGCAGGCCCGAGAACATCTGCCGTGGAATCGTGCGCTGTTCGGGACCGGCGAGGAAGAGCACCAGCACCACCTCGTCAAAGGATGTGACAAAGGCAAAGAGCCCGCCCGAGATCACGCCGGGGCGGATGAGCGGAATCACCACGTCCCAGAACACCTTGATCGGCGAGGCGCCGAGGCTCAGCCCCGCCACGAAGAGCGAGCGGTCGAAGCCGCTGAGCGTGGCGGTGACGGTGATGATGACAAAGGGCACGCCAAGGGCGGCATGGGCGATGATCAGCCCGGTGAAGGTGCCCACGAGGTTGAACTGCGTGTAGAAAAAGAACATGCCCGCCGCGATGATAATCAGCGGCACGATCATGGGCGAGAGCAGCAGCGCCGTGATCACCCGTTTGAACGGCATCCAAGGCGAGGCGAGGCCCACCGCCGCCAGCGTGCCCAGCACCGTGGCGATGCTGGCCGCCGCGATGCCGATGACGAAGGAATTGCGGATCGCGATGCGCCATTTCTGATCATCGACGATCTCCTGATACCAGCGCGTCGAATAGGCGTCCGGGTCGAGCGACAGCATGCCTTGGGTAAAGGTAAAGAACGGCTCGGCATTGAACGATAGCGGCATGATCACGAGGATCGGCAGCATCAAGAACACCAGCACCAAGGCGGCCATGATGCGCAGGCCGTAGTGCCCCGCCTTGTGCCAGATCGTGTAATAGTCGGGCAGTTGGCTCATGACATCATCCCAGCTTAAGGTTGTCGGTGCCGACGAAACGGTCGAACAGCCAGTAGAGAACGAGGATCAGGATCAGCAGGAGCGAACCAAGCGCCGCTGCCAGTTCCCAGTTGTTCGATACCTGCATGTGGAAGGCGATGATGTTCGAGATCATCTGCCCATCGGTGCCGCCCACAAGTGCAGGCGTGATGTAGTAGCCGACCGAGATGATGAAGACCAAGAGCGCCCCGGCAGACAGGCCCGGCAGGCTCATCGGCAGGTAAATTTTGTACCACGCGCCGATCGGATTAGACCCCATGGAAATCGCGGCGCGCATGAAGCTCGCGTCGATCCCGCGCATCACCGCATAGAGCGGCAGCACCATGAAGGGCAGCAGGATGTGGGTCATGGCGAGGATGGTGGAGAACTCGTTGTAGAGAAGCTCGATCGGCTCGTTGATCAGCCCGGCCCAGAGCAGGGAGGAGTTCACAACGCCGCCCGCTTGCAAGAGCGCGATCCAGGCGGTGGTGCGCACCAAGAGCGAGGTCCAGAAGGGCAGCAGGACGAAGACCATCAGGAAGTTCGCCGTCGCGGGGCTGGCCTGCGACATGTAGAAAGCCAGCGGATAGCCCAGCAGCATCGTCAGCCCGGTGATGATCAGAGCCATCTTCAGCGTTTTGGTATAGAGCTGTTTGTAAATCTGCGTGTCGCGTTGGACGATGTCCCCTTCGGAGTCGTATTCCATATCGACAGCGGTGAGGTAGTAGCTCGACGTATAGACCTGCCCGGCGCTGCGGATCGCGCGCCAAGTGGCGGGCTTGGCCCAACGGTCGTTCTTTTCCAGCAGCATCTCGGCGCCATTGGCGGCAAGCTCGGCATCCTCGGCGCGGCGCAGGCCCCGGGCGGTGGATTTGATGACGCTCGACATGCCCGGCAGGGCGCGGTTGATCTCATCGGCGAACCTGCCGGAGGTGCGGTTGTTTGCCATGCGCTTCATGTCGATGGCCATCTGGGTGATGACCGCCGTGTCGGGCAGGCTTTCGCCCTCCCAGTCTTCGAGCATCTCCAGCGTTTCGGGCACCAGTTCGGCCACGGTGGGGTTGTAGACGCTGCGGAACAGCATCGTGGTGATCGGTGCGACAAAGGCGAAAAGGATGAAGAGCAGCAGCGGCACCACGAAAAGAAACGCCTGCAGGCGGCGTCTGCGCATTTGGCGACGGGCGTTGGCGGCGTCTTGGGAAGTGAGGCTGGACACGCGGTTACTCTTCTATAGGGGTTGGGTGCCCCGCGCCCGGTCAGGCGCGGGGCAGGGGGCTTATTGCAGCAGCCATTCGTTGAACTTCTCGCCCAACGTCTCGCCATAGTCGGCCCAGAAGATGCCATCGGCTTTGACGCCTTCGTCAAGATGCGCGGTGGGCAGGTCTTGTTTCACGTCCTCGGGCAGCAGCGCTTGGGCAGAGGCGCGGGTCGGGCCATAGGCCACGTCCTGCATGCCCGAGAGCGGCACGGTGCCTGTGGCGAACTTGATGAACTCCATCGCCTCTTCTTTCTTCTCGGTGCCTTTCATGATCGCCCAGACGTCGAGGTCATAGATGTGGCTGTCCCAGACGATCTCGAAGGGGGCGCCATCATCCTTGATCGCGGCGAAGATGCGGCCATTGGCCGATTGCACCATGGTCGCCCCGCCGTCGTTCAGCAGCACGGGGGCCTGCGACCAGCTGTCGTACCAAGTGATGTCGTCCTTGATGGTGTCGAGTTTGGCAAATGCGCGCTTCTGCCCCTCTTCGGTGGCCAACACCTCATAAACTTCTTCCGGGGCGACGCCATCGGCCAGCAGCGCCCATTCCATGTTGACCTGAGGCCGCTTGCGCAGACCGCGTTTGCCGGGGAACGCCTCGATATCAAAGAAGTCTTCGATGGTTTTGGGGCCTTCGCCGTTCTCGGTGTTTACGGCAAAGACGACGGACCAGACGATATTGCCCACGCCGCATTCATTGGCCAGCGCGTCATCGATGAAGTCATCCGCCGCTGGGGTGCCATCGTCGCCATCGGGCAGAACGGATTGGTCGATCACTTCCAGATAGCCCTCGGCACAGGCGCGTTCGAGGTCGATCACCTCGATGTCGACGACATCCCACAGGATGTTGCCCGCCTCGACCTGCGCCTTCATCTCGGCCACGCCGCCGCCGTAGTCTTCGAACAGGATGTTGGTGCCGGATTTATCCATATAGGGCTGGATCATATGCTCCATCTGCGCGGCGCCATAGGCCCCGCCAAAGGACGTCACCGTCAGATCCTCGGCCAAGGCGGGGCTGGCGATCAGCGCCGCGGTGGCCAGATAACTCAGATGCTTCTTCATCGGTCTCTCCTTGTCATGTCCAGGTTTTATGCGGGGCCCCGGTTTGCCCCCGGTCGCCCTTAATTGGCAAAGGCGATGCAGTCTTTCGTCAGGGACAACAGCTGCGCCGTCGCGCCCTCTTCGAACTCGGGCGCGGACAGGTCGTTGAGCACTTTGACGATAATGTCGGTGCCGTCCGGCAGGCGGAAATAATAGCGGATGAAATCGCCCACATAGATGCGGGTGACGAAGGTTGCCGTCAGCGCGTTGTCATGGGCGTGGGTCGTGGGATGGATGAACAGTTTCTCGGGCCGGATGGAGACGCGGCATTGCGCGCCTTCGGTCAGCCCTTCGGAGGTTTGCGTGGTGATCGTGCCGGTATCGGTCTCGACCTTGGCGATCTCGCCTTCGATCCGGGTGACGCGGCCCTGCACGAAGTTGTTCTCGCCGATGAACTCGGCCACGAAGGCATTCACCGGCCGCTCGTACAATTCCGCGGGCGGGGCACATTGCTGCACCACACCGTCGTTGAAGACGGCAATCCGGTCGGACATCGACAGCGCCTCGGTCTGGTCGTGGGTGACGTAGATGACGGTAAAGCCGATCTGCTTGTGCAGGCGGGTGATCTCAAACTGCATCTGCTCGCGCAGGTTCTTGTCGAGCGCGCCAAGAGGTTCGTCCATCAGGATGAGCGTCGGCTGGAAGATCATCGCGCGGGCCAGCGCCACGCGCTGCCGTTGCCCGCCCGAAAGCTGCCCGGGGCGACGGTCGCCAAAGGCCGAAAGCTCGACCAGCGACAGATACTCGGCCACACGCTCTTTGATATCCGCCTTGGACATTTTCCGCACGCTCAGCGGATAGGCGAGGTTTTCGGCCACGGTCATATGCGGGAACAGCGCGTAGTTCTGGAACACCATGCCGATGTTGCGCTTGTTCGGCGCGGTCTTGTTGATCGACCGGCCATTGATCGCGATATCGCCCGAGGTGACGCTTTCAAACCCCGCCAGCATCATCAATACGGTGGTTTTGCCCGAGCCCGAGGGGCCAAGAAGGGTGATGAACTCCCCCTCCTGCACATCCATGTCGAAGCCTTTGACGACGAGATTTTCCTGATCGTAGCTCTTCTTGACGTTATCAAAACGCAGAAAAGTCTCTGCTTTGGTGTCTTTCATTGTGTCGCGGCTCTCCCTGTCGCTGGGGGGAGTTAAGCAGGTGCGATGATTCTAAACAATATGTTGCACCATTTAAGAGAATCGCGCCCTTCCCCGCGCTTATCGCGTGAGCATCTAGCCTCCTGTGGCGGCAGGATCGGCGGCTTTCGCCACGTTCTGCGAGAAATCGGTGGTAGAGCACCTATGTAGAAAGCTGACCACGCGGGCAGACTGTCCGGCAGGCGAAACCGATCAAAAGGAGAGGCACCGATGGGCAAGCGTATCGCAATCGTAGGGGGCGGCTATCTGGGGGCCGAACTGGCCAAGGCGATGGACCAGATCGCCGAGGTGACCTTGATCGAGCCGCGCAGTCATTTCGTACATGCCTCCGCGATGATCCGCGCCGTGGTGCAGCCCAGTTTGGTCGAGGAATCGCTGATCCCCTATGACCGGTTGCTGAAGCGGGGCCGCGTCGTAGCGGCGCGGGCGACTGGTGTCGATGGCGAGGGTGTCACGCTGGAGGACGGCACGCGGGTCGAGGCGGAGTATATCGTCGTCGCCACCGGCTCGGACTACGCGACGCCGTTCAAGCCGAAGGGTGCAGATATCGACGGGCTGAGGGCCGCGAACCAAGAGACGCGTGAAAAACTGCTGGCGGCCAAGACCGTGGGCATCATCGGCGCGGGCGCTGTCGGGGTCGAGCTTGCCGGTGAGATCGCCCATGCCATGCCCGACAAAGAGATCACCCTGATCACCAAAGACGACAAGCTTTTTGCCGGAAAGCCCGACAGCCTCGGCGCCTCGCTGAGCAGGAAGCTGAAACGCGCCGGGGTGGAGCTGATCCTCGGCAAGAAGGCCGAAGGGCTCGCCTCCATGACAGAGCCGCATGCGGGCAGCCTCACCCTCGATGGCGGGGCGGCGCGGAGTTTCGATCTGATCTTCCCCGTGCTGGGCGCGCGCGCCGCCTCTGAGTTGTTGAAGAACCTGCCGGGGGCCGAGGTCACCGCCGCGGAGCGGATGAAGACCGACGGCTATCTGCGCCCCTCATCCCTGCCCAATGTCTTTGCCGCGGGGGATGTGGCGGACCCCGGCGACAATATGACCATCGTCGCGGTCAGCCGGCAGTTGCCTTGGCTGAGAAAGACCCTCACCGGGCTGATCACGGGCCGCAAGCTGGCGGATATGAAAACCTATCGCCCTTGGGGCGCGGAGGCACCGATTCTGCTGCCTTTGGGGCCGGTGCGCGGCAATAGCTTTTTGATGCTCTTCACCGCGGGCGATTGGGTGACGCAAAAGATGAAGGGCGCGCATCTCTTTGTATCGAAGTACCAAAAGCTGCTGAACAGGCATTAACCGCAGCCCGAGGGTGGGGCGCTCTATACCTTAGAATAGGGCGCTTATCCCGACGCCAGCAGGCATTGCGCGGCAAGATGTGTGAAGGTTGAGACAAGTCAACTCAGGAGCACAAGCCATGTCCATTCAGTTCAGCAACAGTTTCGACGCCGCCCAAGCCGTTAGCGAAATCACCCCGATCACCGCCTGCGTCAGCATGGGCAAATACGCGACCGCACAGGGGGAGCTTATCTGGCAAAGGGGTGAGATCGCCTGCGTGCGTTCCGACTCGGCGATGTTCGTCGGTAAACGCATTTAAGCATTCACGTCATATTAAGTCTCGCACCACTAGGGTGACCCTTGGGGCGTGATTAAAGTGTAAGGCGGGGCGTGATGAACTGGAATGCTATCGTTATCGACGATTCTGAAATCGCGCGACAGTTCATTCAGGCGTCCCTCGCCGAGGTCGGGTTTTCCTGCGTGGCGGACTATGGCTGCCCCGCCCAAGCTCTGGTCGCGCTGGCGCAGAAGCGGATCGCGACGGATGTGATCATCACCGATTTCATGATGCCCGCGATGGATGGGCTTGAGTTCTGTAGCCATGTCAGGGGCCTGCCGTTCTATCGGGGCATCCCGGTCGTCATGATCTCCACCCGGAAAGACGCCAATCTGCTGCGCCGCGCTTTGGCGGCGGGGGCAAGCGATTGTTTGAAAAAGCCTTTCAGCTTGGCCGAGCTTGCTGCGCGGCTACAGCTTTGCCTGCAAAATGCGGGTGTCCGCGTCCAATAGGGCCGTGCGTGACCGGCGGTCGCAGCGCCCCCGAGGGGGTAGCGTCGGGGCCGTTTAAGGCCTGATCTACAGTCAATCATTTGTCGGGGAATATGGTGCCCAGGAGAGGCATTGAACTAACGTATCATCTAGTGTCAGCCTGCTTCATCAAACATCCAAACCTTTGTTTTTAATGCGTTTGGTTGTATCATTCTGTTTCATCCGGTCCCATGCTATGCTACATATAGGGGTGGATTGAGAGGGGGATAGGAATTTGGCGGCATTGAACAAGCTTTCTTCGGCCAAGGTCAGAACCGCCTCTCCCGGCAAGTACTCAGACGGGGGAGGGCTTTGGCTGGTAAAGCGCGAAGATGGCGGCGCTCAGTGGGTGCTGCGTGTTACTGTTCATGGGCGACGGCGTGAGATGGGTATCGGCAACCTTCAGGCTGTTTCCTTGAAAGAAGCGAGAGCGGCGGCAGAGAAGTGGCGGGCGGTGGTTCGAGAGGGCAAAGACCCCATCAAAGAGCGTGACCGGCTAAAGCGATTGGCCGCTAAGGATGAGCACACACTCTCATCAGTGGCGCTGGAGGCATTCGAGGCTCGCAAGGCTCAGCTTAAGGGTGACGGTAAGGCCGGGCGCTGGTTCTCCCCGCTCGAACTGCATGTGCTTCCGAAAATCGGCAAGGTTCCTGTCGAGGAAATCGACCAGCAGGATATCAAGAACGCATTAGAACCCATCTGGCACGAGAAGGCGGACACGGCCCGCAAAGCAATGAACCGCCTGAACATCACGCTTGAGCATGCAGCAGCGATGGGTCTCAATGTGGATCTTCAGGCAATCATGAAAGCGAAAGCGCTTCTGGGAAAGTCGCGTCACAAGGCAAAGAACATTCCCTACATGCCTTGGCCTGAGGTGCCAGCCTTCTACAAAAGCCTTGCTGAGCAGACGCCGACCCATCTTGCATTGCGCCTGCTGATCCTCACCACGGTTCGGTCATATGGAATTCGTTTCTGTCATTTGGATCAAATCGAAGGGGACGTATGGACCGTACCCGAAGATAACATGAAGGGGCAGGTGGGTGCTGTAACCGACTTCCGAGTGCCGCTATCGAAAGAGGCTCTCGCTGTCATAGAACTGGCGAAGCCGCTGGCGCGGGATGGATACCTGTTCCCAGGTGTTCGGAGGGCTGTAATTTCGGATGCTGCGATGAGCCGCCATATGGAGCGGCAGGGGTTGGAGGCTCGTCCGCATGGGTTCCGATCAAGCTTCAAGACCTGGTGCGAAGAAACTACCGACGTACCCGAAGTGGTTGTTGAAACGTCATTGGCGCATGTCGATGGCAACAAGGTCAAGCGGTCTTACCGCCGTACTGACCTGCTAGAGCGCCGCCGTCCGCTAATGGCGCGCTGGGCGAACCACGTAACTGGCAAGAACGCCAGCAAGGTGATCAAGATTGCGTAGTCCCAGATTCGTAAATTTTCCCTTAATCGCTCTCTGCTACGAATGGGATCATTCATTTAACAAAGAGATAACGATGACTGATAAAATTCTACGCTGCCGGGACGTACAGGAGGTGACTGGTCTCAGCAGGTCAACAATTTACCGGATGATGGATCGGGACGACTTCCCAAAGGCTACGAAGCTGGGAGTTCGCGCCATTGGCTGGCGTCAGAGCGTGGTTGCCGACTGGATTGAGGGGCGGTGCCATGAGCAGTAAGTGCAAGCGGCGGCTTCAAAGCGGAAAGGTTCAATTAGAGGCGTTTGTTGGCAGGACGCAGGGGCGAAATCACGTCACCTCATGCCGGGTGGCCACTAACGTGAGGAGTGCTCAAAGATGACGCGTATTCTATCGAAGAACGAAGTCAGTGCTGTGAAGTTTTCTGTACGTGTCGTTGGGACTTGGGCGGGTGACAATAGGATCAGCGTTCCGGCGCTTGACCCCACCCTCAGAGAAGTCGTCACCGCATTTGAACCTGTGTACCAGCAGCGGGGTGCATCGGACAGAACCCTTCTAGGATACGACATCGTTGGAGTGGATAGTGAAAGGATTGTATCCTCCTTCTTTGGTAACCTACGCGCCCATGAGTTTCTTTTGCATATTGCCAAAATTAATATTGGTCTCGGATATCCACTCCCGGATGTGCTAAGGCAACTAGTCATTGAGAAACTGAGCGGAGAAGCCGCTAGTCCGTCAGACGGCGGCATGAGGAACGTAGCTGAGCGAAACATCCTTTTTGTGATGATGGCAGAGTGGATGAAAGAAAAATGCGGTCTTCCCAAGGTAAGTGATGCAAAATTTTCCGCAGCCGAAGCCTTGTGGGCTGCGGGTACAGTGTTTGGCGTTCCCGTTACGAAGTCACAGATTTCAAAAATACTTAGAGAAAGTAAGCGCTTAAGGATTCATTCCGAAGCTCATTCCGACGTTCTGGGGGTGCCCACGTCGTCCAGTCCGGTGGTGAATGCATTATTGGGTTGGACCGCTGACGCAGACAGTTCAAAATTTGATGAACCAATAAAAAATGCTTTTTCCATGCTGGGGCATCCCTTGAGCGCGGATGACTGAACTGACTACAAGCATCTCTAGCTAAAGCGCAAGTTTGCTTCACCACGACAACAAAAGGTGAAGCATGAAATACCTCAACCTGAACCAATTGTCTGACAAAATGGGAGGCCGCTCGCGGTCCTCCATCTATCGCGATGTCGACGAAAACCGCATTCCGGCACCCATCAAAATCGGGAGCCGCCTGTATTGGGTGGAAAGCGAAGTTGACGACGCGATTGCCGCCTCCCAACCGCAAGCCGCTTAATGCAAACCCCCGCCGAATCCAACGGATCAAGCAGGGGCGCTAATCATTCGACAGTCTTGGCGGACTATCCGAATTTTAGCCGCGCTTGGTCCAAAACTCAAGGACCGATTAAATGAGCAGCAACACAACGATTAACGGCAATCCCCCGGCAAACGCCCGCCGGAACAACCGGTGGCGCGACTTCCCGAACACCATCAGTCCGGCCCAGTATCGGGTCACTGATGAAGATGGCGAGACCCGTACTGTCACAGTGTCCAAGAACAAGCGTCGGGTGCTGGAAGGGCTGATGCAAGCGCCCATGTACTGTGCCAGCCCCGTTCGCATCTCGGACTTGGTTCACATCCTCAAGCGTGACTACGGCGTAGACATCGCAATGGACCTCTACGCCAATGACAGCGACACCGACCGCGCCAAATTTGGGGTCTACACCCTTAAGAGCAAAGTTGAGTTGATCAACGGAAATGGGGGCGCATGCTGATGGCCCTCAAAATACAGATTGCCCGCTTGCAACGCCTCTATGGCCTGACCGCAACCCAAGCCCGCCTTGTCGCTGGCCTGCACTACGGGGAGGGCGTTTGATGGACGGGTTGCACATGCCCGCGAACGACCGGGGCCATAGCGCCTCGGTCAACCGCACCGCCCACCGTATCGATAGCGTATCCCGGTCGCTGGGTTACTGCTTGCTGCTGGATAACCTTGACGCGTGGCTTAGCCTTCCCGCCATCCTGCGCGCCCGTCTCAGCACGACAGAGCGGGCCGCGCTGGCCTATGTTTCGCTGAAAGCTTTGCTGCCACAGGATGCGGAGGCTGTCGCAGAGGCGGCGCTGGGCGGCGTTATGCCCTCGGCAGCAGGGCAACCCATCGCGCCCCTGTTCAACCACATGGACGAGGCAGCATTCTGGGCCGATATGGCGGTCCCTGACGAGCGGGAGGCCTATTGCCTCGCCAGCTTTAAGGCGATGCCCTACGAGCGCCAAGCGGCCTTCCTCGACTTCGTACAAGGGAGGCAGGCAGCTTGATGCGCGATTTCACAGCTATGGCAGTGCAACTGGATCATCACCGGGCAGAGCATCCGACCGACACTCATCGCTTGCCCACGCCTTTTATCTGGCAGGACCCCAACAGCTTGCCCCGCCGCCCGTGGGTCTATGGGAGGCACCTTCTGCGCAAGCAGGTTGCCGTGACCGTTGCCCCCGGTGGCGTAGGCAAGTCCTCTCTGACCATCGTGGAAGGGCTTGCGATGGTTTCTGAGCGGGAACTGCTGGGGGAGTGGACGGCCAAAGGCTTGAACGTCTGGCTCTACAACCTTGAAGACCCGCGCGACGAGATGAACCTGCGCATCACAGCGGCCATGCAGCACCATGATGTGCAGCCCGATGAGGTCGAAGGACGGTTGTTCGTAGACACCGGGCGCGAACGCGAGCTTTGCACTGCGGTACAGACCCGCGAGGGCGTCGTGATCGTTAGGCCTGAGATTGAGGAACTGGCGCGGGAAATCGCTGAGCGGCAGATTGACGTAATGATTGTTGACCCGTTCGTGTCGTCGCATCAGGCGGGTGAGAACGACAACGTCGCCATTGACCTCATCGCCAAGGAATGGGCGCGTCTGGCGGATCGGTGCAACTGCGCGATTGAGTTGGTTCACCATACCCGCAAGACCAACGGCGTAGAGGCCACAACAGAGGACAGCAGAGGCGGTTCAGCCCTTCTGGCGGCTGCACGGTCTGGCCGGGTCCTCAACCGCATGACAGCGGACGAGAGAGAGCAGGCGGGCATTCAGCCCGATGACCTGACCACCTATTTCACTGTGACCCGCGATAAGTCCAATCTTGCGCCCGTAGGAAAGCGCACATGGCGGCGTATGGCTTCCGTCGAGTTGGCGAACGGTGAAAGCGTCGGAGTGGCTGAAGCTTGGGAATGGCCGGATACCTTCGACGGCTTCACCAGCAAGGACCTCTTGGCTGTACAGCATGCCATTGAGGGCAAGCAACCGCGATACTCGGATCAGTCGGGGAAAGATTGGGCCGGGGTGGTCGTTGCAGAGGTTCTGGGGTTGGATGCTGCGAAGGACAAGCGCCGGATCAAGAAAATGATCGAGGCTTGGCTCCATTCCGGCGCGCTTGTGAAAGGCACCAAGACCGGCCCCATCAGAAAGCCAGTGCCGACGATTGAGGTTGGCGAATGGGCAAACGAATGATGTGCGTCACCACCCCCGAAAAGCAGGTGACGCAAGGTGACGCAAACACCCCCCAAAACCACTGCGTCACCACCCCTCCCCCTAAAGGGGGGGAGGGGGTGGTCACGCGCTCAGTTGGTTCTCACGAGGTGGTGACGCAAACCGACCTGTCTCAGCAGCAAAAACATTCTCACGAAAGGCATTCGGCATGAGCAAAAAGAACGACCGAAACAGCGGCGCGAAAACGGAAGGCCGGAACGCTGACGGCACCTTCGCCCCCGGCAACCCCGGAAAGCCCAAAGGATCACGACACAGGGCCACACAGGCCATCGAAGCAATGCTGGAAGGTCAGCAGGAAGCATTGACGCAGAGAGCCATCGATAAGGCGCTGGAAGGCGATGTCACGGCTCTCCGTCTGTGTCTCGACCGTATCGCGCCTGCCCGCAAGGATTCACCGGTTTCCTTTGCCCTGCCAGAGATTGAAACGGCAGAGGACGCAGCCAAGGCCGCAAGGGCCATTCTCAAAGCAATCGCAGAGGGCGACGTGACGCCATTGGAGGCAGCGACTGTCATGGCAGTGGTCGAGCAGTTCCGCCGCACCTTGGAAACCACAGAGATTGAGCGCCGGATCACGGCATTGGAGGCAGAAAAATGAATATCAAACGACGCCTAGAAGCGATGGAGCGGAAGTCGGGAGGCTTAGACTACCTCATCGTGTATTTTCGAACGGTCTTTGAGGCCAAAGGCGGTGGTATCGAGGGAGAAATTTGGAAAGCCTCGATTGTTACAGGCCCTCATGCAGGCGCTTTCGTTGAACGCGATAGCGCAGAAGCGTTGGAGGATTTTCAGGCACGTTGCCAAGCAATTTCTCGGGGAGAGATTGATCCAAATGAGAAGCCGCTTACGACCCAAGAAAAGGACGTTATGGCTTTGGAAAACAATGAAAATAGGGTAGAATATGCCATGGAAAAGGGGCGAGAAAATGAGTGACCAAGATTACGAAAAGCTGGCACGACAAGCGGCGGAAGCCCGTAGGCAAAAGGCGTTGAAAGAAGGCGCACAGGGTCAGGCGCAGACAGAGATTTCACCGGAAAAGCAGGCTGCGATTAAAGCCGCGCAACGCCGGATGGCAATCGCGAAGGCTGAGCAACGACGCCGTGCCGCTGAAATGTCAGGGATGAGCAATGCGGCTTTGACTGCTTTGCTTGAGGCCGAGGCCATGGCTGCGATTGAAGGCAGGTCGCTATCTCCTGTCCCTGATGGTCCTTGGACGCGATACGCGGATGATAGCGGACAGCAGACCGGTATGGTTGGGCAAACCATGAGCGGCGTTAATGAAGGCATTGCTGGCATTCTTGGCGCACCAGTGGACCTGATGACCGGCGCGATCAACATGGGCAAGCAGGGTGTGAATGCCTTGGCGGGCACGGACTTCAAACCCATCGAAAGCCCGGTCGGCGGTAGCGGTACATTCCGAGACCTGCTCGCCCCCACAATTTCAGAGGTTGAACCACAAAACGCAGCAGAACGGTTCGGGAGGAGGGTCGGCATGGAAGTCGGCGCGATGGCGGTGCCGGGTGGTATCATGCTTCGCGGTGCCAAAGCCCCTCTGGCCGTAGCGGGTGGGGAGGCAGCGAGTGCGGTGGGATCGGGCATTGCTGGCCAGACGTCACGTGAGATTGCGCCTGAGAACGATACTGCCGATTTCATCGCCTCCCTTGCTGGCGGGTTGTCTCCGGTGGCCGCAAGTCGGGCAATGCGTCCAAGCCCCAAGGCTCCAACGCTTGAAGAACTACAGGCACAGAGTAGTGCTGGCTATGACGCTGTGCGAGAATCCGGTGCAACGCTCAGCCCACAATCTGCCGATGCTTTGGCCGGAAGCATTGAAGGCACGTTCGGCACCCGACCGGCAACTCGACGCATGAACCCCAAGGCGGCGATTGCGGCAGAGGAATTGGCCGGAGATATGCGCCAGCGTCCGCCAACAATTGCTGAGGTGGATGAGGCGCGCCAGTGGATCGGCGATAACGTGGCAGGATCGAACGAGGCAGGCGAACGTCGCCTTGGCGTGATGATGAAAGATGCGATTGATAGCCACCTAGATCAGTTGCAGCCCGGTGATGTTACCGGGACCAACAGAGCGAGCGAAGTGGTGGAGGCGCTGACTGGTGCCCGCGAGAAGGCGCGGCGGGTATACAAGTCGCAACTGTTCGAAGCCGAGGATACCGGCTTGGTAGCAAAAGGACTGCGCCGTGCTGCGACTACAGGGACCGGAGGGAACGAGATAAACGCAATCCGTCAGAACGTGCGCAGGGTGCTGGAGAACCCAAAGCTGCGTAGGGGGTTCAGCGAAACTGAATTGCAAGCCATGCGTGACATTGCAGACGGGACGCCCACGCAGAATGCCTTGCGCCTCATTGGTCGCCTAGCGCCAACTTCCGGTGCTCTATCGCTTGGGGGTTTCACTGGTGCAGCAGGTGCAGCAGGAGCAACCGGAAACCCGCTGTTCATCGCACCCGGTATAGCGGGTCAGACCGCGAAATATCTGGGCGAACGTAACACCCGCAAGAAAATCGCGGCGCTGGGTGAGTTAATCCGCAATGGCAAGCCTCTACCCAAGAAAACCGCCAGCGCCCTTGAGAGCCGCGTTATAGCCGCTCTGTTGGCACAGAAAGCCCTCATGCCTAGCGTTGGCGCGGAAGGTGACCAAAGCGCAGTGGTTCGCGCCCTGTCTGGTGCGGTGGCGCAGTGAAGCACTCAGGGAGAGAACCGTTTGAGCGACCAATGCGGCCTGATCGGGTGGATGCCATTCGACAGGCCGCAGAGGCACTTGCTGCTGATCCTGTGGGGCGAGCAATTGCGAAGGAATGCAGAACGTTCGAGGAGTATTTCATATGCCTCACCTGGAACATCTACGATGCGCTGGGCGAACTTGGGCCAGATACAATGGTGGCAGAAGTGCAGTTTGGCATGGCTGAGGCGGGAGACGTGTGCAGGGCAGAGTTTAATGCCTCTACGCCCAGCGCGTAGCTTACCAGAGGGTTACGCCCCAGTCGAAGTACCAAACCGCCCCGATCCAAACGACGTAGAATGCCCCTATCCAGTAGGAATTCGTAGCAACGTCTAGGGCGGCCTTACTTTGCAACCATTGGGCTATCTTGCTTCGCATTGCGCAATTCCTCCGCTTCATGAGCTAAAGATAGGCGCTCATTCATTAACCCGCAAACTATACCCACTTCCAACTACGGCTGCTTCATACGTGGCTTGAGGAGTTATGCAGAGAATTTGGAACTTCTTATCTAAATCCTGCATGCGCTTATTGTGTGCGTCGAGGTCGCCTGCGATGAAACCGTTGTGGCCGAACATGCGAGCGAAGCTGCTAAATTCCTCTAGTGATTTTCCGTCAACAACGCCTGCGGCTTGTCTGGTATCTGCAATTGCCTTTACGCAGGCTACTTTGGACTTTGTTTTGGGTTCCAGAGACCTGAAGAGGACAATTTTAATCTCATCGTTGTCCCAATCGTACGCAGCATATCCATTGCCATTGACTGCCTGAATTCGCAGCGAGAGTTTGTACAATCCGAAATCCAACAATGTGGCAGGGGTGTTCATAAGATAGTTTGTCGTGGCATCTGGCCCAGCGAAAGCCGTTGGTGCTGCCAAGACAATGCTAGCTGATACAAAGGCTCTCACGTTTCTCGAAAAGCGTCGCGCATTCCTATGCAGCTTCCTAGTTGCCATTGTCCCACCTCAATCCATCCAAACCAATTTCTCCAGAGGACCAAACTTTACCCAATCTAGCAACCTACAGAGATGCAATCGCGGCCAACTGCGGCGGCCTTCTGTGCTCCTTCACGCGGTTGTTGTAACGCTTTTCCGCAATCTAGTTAGAAGAAGACCGGAGATAAGTATCGCAACATCTGAGAAATCCCGCTTCCAATGTTGTGTTACATTCCTCCGGTCTTGTCGTACTCAACCTTGGGAGTAACGGGGGGAGGCGGCTCAATATGGCTAGCGGCTATCTACTCGTCTCTGCTAATTGCGACACCGGGACCTGTGGCGACTTCTCCGCTATCCAAGAACTGAACGCCTTGAGCTTCTAAGGCGAGACGCAGGTGCTGTACCGTCGAGGCCTTACCTTCCCCTTTATCGACCTTGTTTAAGGTGTTCCGGTGCAAACCCGCGATTTCAGCGAGGTCAGGATTGCTTAAGCCCAATGCGGACTTGGCCATTTTGAACTGTTCCGGGGTCATGAGAATCCTAATATGTGCTACCAGCATATTTAATGTGTTGACAGCATGTGCTGTCAGTATTAATTGTATGCTATCAGCACATGAGAGGCAATCGCCATGACGAACTCCGCTACTTACAACCGCAAAGCCATTATGACCGCAGCTTGGGAAATCGTCCGCAACGCCAACGTGGCCCTGTACGGGTTTCGGGTGATTATGCGCCGCGCCCTCAAAGCCGCATGGGCGAACGCGAAGCACGAACGTGCGATGAAAGCGCGGGATGACCAGCAGGCTAAGGCATCGCCCGAGGTGGCCCGCATCCAGAGCGAAATTGCTGTCCTTGAAAGCAAAACCCATTGGGAGCAGCCCGACTATGCCCGCATCGGTGTCCTGCGAGCCGCACTGAGAGCAGCACAGGAGCACGACGGCGCAGCCCAGGACTATGCCGCCAAGCGCGACCTGATCGCTTCTGCTGGTGGCCGTTTCTGCGCTGTCACCTTCACGAAGGCTGATGGCACTGAGCGCACCATGCAGGTGCAGCCCGCGACCTTGCAGCGCCATGTGAAAGGCGATGCTGCCACAGGGGCCGGAAAGCGGGCCGTAGAGACGCGCAAAGCTCGCCACCCTCATCTGCTGCCTGTCTGGGACGCAAAGGCCCGAGCGCCCCGCTCTGTGAATCTGGCGACCATCTCACGCATCGCCGTTGATGGGGTTGTCCACGAATACCGCGCCTGAACTGCCTGCCATCTAACAACCGTGACCGAACACCATACGAACGGAGGAAATCTACATGTCAAATTTCACGAACGCCCTACAGGCTGTTTACGATGCCCGCCAAGCCCATGAGGTTGCTATCGCAGCCAGTGACGCTCATCAGGCCGCGAACGGGGGCAAGATGTCACCTGTGAAAGAAGATGCAGTCGGGGACGCCGCAGAGGCTGTAGGCAAGGCCGAACGCGCCCTTATGGCCATTGAGCCGCAAACCCCGATGGATGCCTTGCGGAAGGTGAAGGCCCTCATCTGCGATGGCATGCTCGATGAAGCCATTGACGCCCTTCGCGCCGATGCTGAACGCCTGACCGAAGATGAACCCGATCCGCTGGTTGATCTGGACGCCCGGTGCCGTCCACTGCGGAAGCTCATCAACAGCGTGGACAGCCGCGATCCGTTGCTTGATGACATGATGGAAGAGCTGCACCGCGTCGAAGATGAAATGCTGAAGCATGTGCCGACCACCGCCGATGGGCTTGCCGCATTGGCTAACCTTCTTTGGGAGACCGAAGGTCCAGTCTCTCATATCGGGTCGCCCGAATGGCAGGCTTCAATGAAGAATCCTACCTACCTCGCAATGCTAAATCTGCGCACCGGCGCGCGGCGTCTGGCAGGGGAGGAAGCACAATGAACACGAACCTCGCAACCGCAATTTCCAATGCATACGACCTGAGCAGCATTCTCCGCGTCTGTGTCCGCTCCCTTGAAGGGGACGCGCCCGAGCAACCGGGAGACGGGGAGGCTACAGCGCACACTGTCAAGCTGGCGGGGAATATGGTGGGCGACCTGATCAGCACCCTTGAACTGGTTGAACTAAGAGGCGAACGCCCAGACGAGGATGCCAGCCAAAGGACAGGTGCTGTTCAACTGCTGGATAAATGGAATGCAGCCAGACGCAGTAGAAGTGCATTATTGCAGGAACTGCCTGATGAGCATGGGGCTGAACCGGCTGAGTTGAGCGAGCTTGATGAGAACATCGAGTGGCTTGCAGAGCGCATTTCCTGCTTTGAGCCGAAAACGGATGCGGATGCTGCCGCCATGCTCGAATGGTGCGTAGAAGATTGCGCTGGCCAGTTGCTCTGTGAGCAGTACCCGCGCGCCCAGAAGGCCGTGATCGAATACCTGCGGGCCAAGGCCTAGCAAACCCGCCTGCGCCTCTCTACCGGGGCGTGGGCAACGCGGTGGGGGCCGCATTGGAGGCTGTCAGAAATGAACTGCTACACCAACAACCGGAACTGGTCCGACAGGTTCTTGCCTGAGATAAAGCAACTGATCGGTGGCTACCTGTTGGAAACCGCTGCCGATCCTTTCGACCATATCCAAGCCACCGACCTGATGATGCTTGATGCCCGCGACATGCGGGTTGCAGCACGGGTCAGGCGTCCTGGCTACGCTCAGCGCTACCCTTACCAGTTCACCATACGCTCAGCAGTGGCATCTGGCGCTCAGACAGAGCTTTCCAAGATTGTGAACGGCAATGGCGACTGGATGTTCTACGGACATTCCAACGCCGACCAGACGGGCTTAGAGGCGTGGTGGCTCATCGACCTACGGGCGTTCCGTGCTGCACTCATCCGCAACCGGGTGAACGCCCCGCAGATTATCATGGGTGATCAACGCAATGCAGACGGGACGCGGTTTAAGTGGTTTGATCTTCGGTCGTTTCCGGCTGATCCACCGTTGGTGGTGGCATGCTCTGCAAGGAATTAGCGCGTTATTATAGCTCCAATAGCCGTTAAGAGTTGTCCTCCGCGCTCTTCACTTGCTCTTGGGTAAGTTCGCCGATCATCTCGGACAGTGGACTCAGGTCCAACTGCCCACCAAGCAAGGACTTGTCAACTTTCATTAACGCCTCAACATAGGCTCCTCGCACCGCCGTGAGGCGGGCTGGCAGAATGGGGGTTCCCGGCAGCCATCCGCCCAATTTGACGCACAGGACGAAGTAGCATGCGGCTCTCGCTGTTCGGCCGTTCCCGTTGATGAATGGGTGTATATAATTCAGTCGCCATAGCACGAATGACGCGAGCGCTACTGCATCGACGTCCGCCCAGTTGCGGTTAACGTCGTTCACAAAGTCATCCATCAGAGCGTTCACGCGGAACATCTGAGGTGGTTGGTGCTCACCTACAACAACTTCGCAAGGGCGGTACTCACCTGCATTCACGTGAAGGCAGGCAATCGCATGAAAATTCAAAGCCTTGATAACATTCTGTGAAAGATAGGGCTTTCCGCTTTCCAGTGCGGCTCCGACTATTGATTTTAAGAAGCTAAACTGGCGATCCCCGTTGGAAATCGCCATTGATTGATAGATGGAATTCGATTCCGACTCCGCAATGTCAAATAAGATCAAAAAAAACCCCCAAGTTAGGCAGCCGCACCTTCAAGTTTGGAGAGTTCTTTCTCGACTTTCTCCTGAGTAATGGAAGTCTTCCCATCGTCGAGTGTAGCCAAGATGAACGACACTCTCTGGTTATGGACCTCTTTAGCTGTCATTTTCTTACGAGTAGCTTCAGTGAGAGTTTGAATCAGGGTTTTGTCTGTTTGTGGAAAGTTCATGTCTGTCTCCCTTCGATGCGGAAGCGTGCATTTTCTGCTAGTTTTCGCTTTACGCAAAATGAGTGAACACTGAAAATCTGTCATATCCAAGAAAAAACGACTTAGATAGTCCCGATTCTCCGCGCTCGGTTAGTCAACTAACGCATTTGAGTCAATGTTTGTTCCGGGTGTTCCAGTAGCGAAGAGCCGCCTTTCTGCATCCTTCAGCCCTTTCCGGGTGAAGCGGGTGGACACAGGGGTGGATTGAAAAGCCGCTGTTCAGTAAAAGCGCATACTTATCAACTATTTATCGCGGAATTATGGTGCCCAGGAGAGGACTCGAACCTCCACACCGTTGCCAGTACTAGCACCTGAAGCTAGCGCGTCTACCATTCCGCCACCTGGGCACGTATCGTGTGGGGTGCTCTAAGGCTCAGCCGGGTGACTGTCAATCGCAATTTGTGCGAAAATCGGAAAATCCTGCGCGCGAGGTGCTGCAACCGGGGGTTTGGCCTTGTGACAGGGGCAGTGCGCAGGTACATCCTGTCAGAGAATTTATCTACAGGAGCGGCAGAATGTCTAAGCTGGTCACGATTTATGGCGGTTCGGGGTTTGTCGGACGCTATATCGCGTATCGCATGGCCAGAGCTGGTTGGCGGGTGCGGGTGGCGGTGCGCCATCCCAACGAGGCGCTCTTTGTGCGGACCTATGGTGTGGTCGGCCAGGTCGAACCTGTTTTGTGCAACATCCGCAACGATGGCTCCGTGGCCGACGCGCTGCGCGGCGCGGATGCGGTGGTGAACTGCGTGGGCATTCTGGTCGAGACCGGCAAGAACAGCTTTGACGCCGTGCAATCCGAAGGGGCCGAGCGTATCGCGCGCATGGCCGCCGCCGAAGGGATCGGTCATTTCGTCCATGTCTCTGCTATCGGCGCGGATATGGAGGCCGAGAGCGACTATGCCCGCACCAAAGGCGAGGGCGAGGCGGCCATTCTCAAGCATATGCCCCATGCCGTGATCCTGCGCCCCTCGATCATGTTCGGGCCAGAGGACGAATTCTTTAACCGTTTTGCAGGCATGACCCGCACCGGCCCGATCCTGCCGGTCGCCGGTGCCTCGACCCGGTTCCAGCCGGTGTTCGTCGATGACGTGGCCAAGGCGGCGGAAAAAGCACTGGAGGGGCAGGTCGCTTCGGGCGTCTATGAACTCGGCGGTCCCGATGTGGATACCTTCCGCGGGTTGATGCAGCGCATGCTTAAGGTGATTCGCCGCCGTCGGTTGGTGCTCAACATGCCGTGGTTCCTCGCCAAAATCGTCGCCTTCGGGTTCGATATGGTGCAGACGGCTACCTTTGGGCTGTTCACCAACAAGATGCTGACCCGCGATCAGGTCAAGAACCTGCGCAAGGACAATGTCGTGGCGGAAGACGCGCGCGGCTTTGCCGAGCTTGACATCACCCCAACCGCGATGGATGCGGTGCTCCCCGACTATCTCTGGCGGTTCCGGCCCTCGGGGCAATATGACGCCATCAAAGCATCGGCACGTAATCTGCGGCAGGGATAATGGAACAATCGACCACTCTGATCGCCGCCTTTCTGGGTTTGCTGGAGGGGCTGACAGAGTTCATCCCCGTATCTTCGACCGGGCATCTTTTGATGGCCGGTCATTTCTTGGGTTTCGAAAGCGCCGGACGGACCTTTGAGGTCGTGATCCAATTGGGCGCTGTGCTTGCCATCCTGACGGTCTATTCCGCGCGGCTTTGGGCGGTCTTCTCGGCAGCACCCCATGATCCACAGGCGCGGCGGTTCATCTGGTCGGTGCTTCTGGCCTTTCTGCCAGCGGTCGTGATCGGCGTTTTGGCGCATGACTTCATCAAAACGGTCCTTTTCGAAACGCCCTTGCTGATTGCTGTCATGTTGGTACTGGGCGGGGTGGTCCTGCTGGTCGTGGACCGCATTGCCCCTGCGCCGACCCATTCCGATGCGACCAAATTCCCGCTCTTCATGGCGTTTAAGATTGGGGTGATCCAATGTCTCGCCATGGTGCCGGGCACTTCGCGGTCGGGCGCGACGATCGTCGGGGCTTTGTTGTTGGGGGCCAGTAAGCGGGCGGCGGCAGAATTCTCCTTCTTTCTGTCGATGCCGACGATGGCGGGCGCTTTCGCCTATGACATCTATAAGAACCGCGATGTGCTGGATGCCTCGGCCATGGGCGAGATTGCCGTGGGCTTCGCCATGGCCTTTATCTCTGCCGTTTTCGTGGTGCGTTGGGTGCTCGATTACATCAGCCGCTATGGCTATGCGCTTTTCGGGTGGTGGCGAATCCTTGTGGGCGGGGTGGTTATCCTCGCGCTTTGGGCTGGGTTTTAGTGGGTAGGTCCGCATCGGACCTTAAATGATGCATAAAAATGATGGCCGAGCCGCTCATTTGCTCGGAAAGAAGTAAATAGGTCAGCATTGCTGTCTTTTATTTACTTTGGCGCTCTCGTATACGAGCCTTCTGACGGAATTTGTCGAAGGAACGGGTATATGGCGAAGCAGGTCATGCTAAAATTTACAGACGTTGCGCGGGATATGCCCGAAAAACGCCCGCCCGATTTGCGCCGGACGGATTTCGATGAAATTTACGCCGAATATGCGGATGCAAAAGCGGCCGAGCAATCGAGCCGGTGCAGCCAATGCGGCGTGCCCTACTGCCAAACCCATTGCCCCCTGCACAACAACATCCCCGACTGGCTGCGCCTGACCGCCGAGGGGCGTCTGCAAGAAGCCTATGAGATCAGCCAAGCCACCAACACCTTCCCCGAGATCTGTGGCCGCATCTGTCCGCAAGACCGGCTTTGCGAAGGCAACTGCGTGATCGAACAGTCGGGTCATGGCACCGTCACCATCGGCTCGATCGAGAAATACATCACCGACACCGCTTGGGAGCAGGGCTGGGTCAAACCCGCCGCCCCGCGCGAAGAACGGCCCGAAAGTGTCGGCATCATCGGCGCAGGCCCGGGCGGTCTGGCGGCGGCGGATATGCTGCGCCGCGCGGGCGTGCAGGTCACCATCTATGACCGCTACGACCGGGCCGGCGGCTTGCTGACCTATGGCATTCCCGGCTTCAAGCTTGAGAAAGACGTGGTTGAGCGCCGCAATGCGCAGTTGGCCGAAGGCGGCGTGACCTTTGAGTTGAACTGCGATGTCGGTGTCGACATCAGCTTTGGCGCGATCCGGGGCAAGCATGACGCCGTGATCATCGCGACTGGCGTCTACAAAACCCGTGAGATCGAAGCCCCCGGTGTTGGCGGTTTCGGCGTGGAGCGCGCGATCGACTTCCTCACCGCCTCCAACCGCAAGAGCTTTGGCGACACGGTCGAAGAATTCGAAAGCGGCCGTCTGAACGCCGCGGGCAAGAAGGTTGTCGTGATCGGCGGCGGCGACACGGCGATGGACTGCGTGCGCACCTCGATCCGTCAGGGTGCGGAAAGCGTCAAATGCCTCTACCGCCGCGACCGGGCCAATATGCCGGGCAGCCAGCGCGAGGTGCAAAACGCCGAAGAAGAAGGCGTGATCTTTGAATGGCTGAGCGCGCCCAAGGGCTTCGTCGGCGATCCGGTGACCGGTGTGATGGTGCAAAAGATGCGCCTCGGCGCGCCTGACGTCACGGGCCGCCAGTCGCCCGAGGTGATCGAAGGCGCCGACTATGTCGAAGAAGCCGACATGGTGATTATGGCCCTCGGCTTTGAGCCCGAAGACCTGCCGACGCTTTGGAACGAGCCGGAGCTGCCGGTCAACCGCTGGGGCACGATCAAGGCCGATTACGTCACCGGGGCGACCGCGCTCGACGGGGTCTATGCCGTGGGCGACATCGTGCGCGGGGCGAGCCTTGTGGTTTGGGCGATCAAAGACGGGCGCGACTGCGCGCAGGCGATCCTTGACGATTTCAACGGCGCGCAGCGCATCGCGGCGGAGTGATGGTATCGGGGCGGCCCTGCCGCCTCGCCCCCTGCGGCGCTGCCCGAGACCAAGAGTAAAATAGACGTGACGCCCGATGGCCCTGCCATTGCCAGCGCGCACGAGAACAAAACCAAGGCCCAAGTCAAAGCAGGATTTGCGGCGTTTGTGGAAGGAACCAAGCCATGACCAAATATGATGACGCCTGGGTGGCCCGCGAAGAAGCCAAACGCGCGATGATGGCCGAAAAGGGAATGTATAGTTTCGAGGAAGAGCATTCCTCCTGCGGCGTGGGCCTCGTGGTCAACATCAACGGCGAGAAGACCCGCGAGGTCGTGGTCAACGGGATCAACGCGCTCAAGGCGATCTGGCACCGCGGCGCGGTCGACGCCGACGGCATGACCGGCGATGGCGCGGGCATCCATGTGCAGATCCCCGTGCCCTTCTTCTATGAGCAAGTCCGCCGCACCGGCCACACCCCGCGCGAAGACGAGTTGATCGCCGTGGGTCAGGTTTTCCTGCCGCGCACCAATTTCGCCGCGCAAGAGACATGCCGGACCATCGTGGAGACCGAAGTGCTCCGCATGGGCTACTACATCTATGGCTGGCGCCATGTGCCGGTCGACATTTCGGTGCTGGGTGAAAAGGCCAATGCGACCCGGCCCGAGATTGAGCAGATCCTGATCTCCAACGCCAAGGGCGTGGATGAAGAGACATTTGAGCGTGAGCTCTACGTGATCCGCCGCCGCATCGAGAAAGCCGCCATCGCGGCGCAGGTGCCGCAGATGTATATCGCTTCGATGTCCTGCCGCTCGATCATCTACAAGGGCATGATGCTGGCCGAACAGGTGGCGGAGTTCTATCCCGACCTGAAAGACGACAAATTCATCAGCGCCTTCGCGATCTATCACCAGCGCTATTCCACTAACACTTTCCCGCAGTGGTGGCTGGCGCAGCCCTTCCGCATGTTGGCCCATAACGGTGAGATCAACACCCTCAAGGGCAATATGAACTGGATGAAGAGCCATGAGATCCGCATGGCGAGCGCGACCTTTGGCGAGATGGCCGAGGACATCAAGCCGATCGTGGCCTCCGGCTCCAGCGACTCCGCGGCGCTTGATTCCGTGTTCGAAGTGCTGGTGCGCGCGGGCCGCTCCGCGCCGATGGCCAAGACGATGTTGGTGCCGGAATCCTGGTCTAAACAGGCCGTGGAACTGCCGCAGGCGTGGCGCGACATGTACTCCTATTGCAACTCTGTCATGGAGCCTTGGGACGGCCCCGCCGCCCTAGCGATGACCGATGGCCGCTGGGTCTGCGCCGGGCTTGACCGCAACGGGCTGCGCCCGATGCGCTATGTCGAAACCTCGGACGGCATGTTGATCGCCGGTTCCGAAGCCGGGATGGTGCCGCTGGACGAGGCGCGCGTCGTGGCCAAGGGCGCGCTTGGCCCCGGCCAGATCATCGCGGTGGATATGGCAGAGGGAAAACTCTTCCATGATACTGAAATTAAAGACAAACTGGCCGCCAATCAGCCCTTCGGCGAATGGGTCGGCAAGATCACCGAGATGGATGGTGTCCTTGCCGGTGTCACCGAAAAACCGCTGTTCGAAGGCGCCGAGTTGCGCCGCCGTCAGGTGGCCGCGGGCTATACCATCGAAGAGCTGGAGCAGATCCTTGCGCCGATGGCCGAGGACGGCAAGGAAACGCTGGCCTCGATGGGCGACGACACGCCTTCGGCGGTGCTTAGCGGCCAGTACCGCCCCCTGAGCCACTTCTTCCGCCAGAACTTCAGCCAAGTTACCAACCCGCCAATCGACTCCTTGCGCGAATTCCGGGTGATGAGCCTCAAGACACGGTTCGGCAACCTCAAGAACGTGCTCGACGAAGACAGCTCCCAGACCGAGATCATCGTGCTCGACAGCCCCTTTGTGGGCAACGCGCAGTTCGATGAGCTGATGGCCCAGTTCAAAGTGCATACAGTCACCATCGACTGCACCTTCGAGCCCGGCAACGGCAACCTGAGCGCCGGTCTGGCGCGCATCCGGGCCGAGGCGGAAGACGCCGTGCGCTCGGGCGCGGGGCATCTGGTGCTGACCGATCAGCACAGCGGTGCTGACCACGTGGCGATGCCGATGATCCTTGCCACCAGCGCGGTGCATAGCCATCTGGTGCGTAAGGGGCTGCGGACCTTTACCTCGCTTAACGTGCGCTCGGCAGAATGCGTCGATCCGCATTACTTCGCCGTGCTGGTCGGCTGCGGTGCGACCGTGGTGAACGCCTATCTGGCCGAGGATTCCCTCGCCGACCGGATTGAGCGCGGGCTGCTGGACATGACCCTGACGCAGGCGGTGCAGAAATACCGTGAGGCGATTGACCAAGGTCTGCTCAAGATCATGGCGAAGATGGGGATTTCCGTGATCTCGTCCTATCGCGGCGGTCTGAACTTCGAAGCGGTGGGCCTGTCCCGCGCCATGTGTGCCGAGTATTTCCCCGGCATGACCAGCCGCATCTCGGGCATCGGTGTCGTCGGCATCCAGCGCAAGGCCGAAGAGGTTCACGCCAAGGGCTGGCAGGGCGATGGGGTCGTGATGCCCATCGGTGGCTTCTACAAGCTGCGCCGCTCGGGCGAAAAACACGCTTGGGAGGCGAGCAGCATGCACATGCTGCAAATGGCCTGCAACAAAGCGTCCTACCAGATGTGGCAGCAGTATTCGAAAAAGATGCAGAGCAATCCGCCGATTCATCTGCGCGACCTTTTGGACATCAAGCCGCGCGGCAACCCGGTGCCGTTGGAGGAGGTGGAAAGCATCACCTCAATCCGCAAGCGTTTCGTAACGCCGGGGATGTCGCTGGGGGCGCTGTCGCCCGAGGCGCACAAGACCCTGAACGTGGCGATGAACCGTATCGGTGCCAAATCCGACAGCGGTGAGGGCGGCGAAGATCCGGCGCATTTCGTGCCAGAGGCCAACGGCGACAACCCCTCGGCCAAGATCAAACAGGTCGCCTCGGGCCGTTTCGGTGTGACGGCGGAGTATCTTAACCAGTGCGAAGAGTTGGAGATCAAGGTCGCGCAGGGCGCCAAGCCCGGTGAGGGCGGCCAGCTTCCGGGCATGAAGGTCACCGACCTGATCGCGCGGCTGCGGCATTCGACGAAGGGGGTGACCCTGATTTCGCCCCCGCCGCACCATGATATCTACTCGATCGAAGACCTCGCGCAGTTGATCTACGACCTCAAGCAGATCAACCCGCGCTGCAAGGTGACGGTGAAGCTGGTGGCCTCCTCCGGCGTCGGCACGATTGCTGCGGGCGTGGCCAAGGCCAAGGCCGACATCATCCTGATCTCGGGCCACAACGGCGGCACCGGGGCATCGCCTGCGACCTCGATCAAATATGCGGGTCTGCCGTGGGAGATGGGCCTCACCGAAGCGCATCAGGTTCTGTCGATGAACAACCTGCGCGACCGGGTGACCCTGCGCACCGACGGCGGGCTGCGCACCGGGCGCGACATCGTCATGGCGGCGATGATGGGGGCCGAAGAATATGGCATCGGCACCGCCGCACTCATCGCCATGGGCTGCATCATGGTGCGCCAGTGCCAGTCCAACACCTGCCCCGTCGGCGTTTGCACGCAGGACGAAGCGCTGCGCGGCAAGTTCACCGGCAATGCGGATAAGGTCGTGAACCTCATCACCTTCTACGCGCAGGAGGTACGGGAGATCCTCGCCTCCATCGGGGCGCGCAGCCTTGATGAGGTCATCGGCCGTGCGGACCTGCTGACGCAGGTCAGCCGAGGCTCGGCGCACCTTGATGATCTCGACCTGAACCCGCTGTTGATCACCGTCGATGGCGCGAATGAGAACGTCTATGACCGCGACAAGCCGCGTCAGGTTGTGCTCGACACGCTGGACGCGCAGATCGTCCGCGATGCCGCGCGCTTCCTTGAGGACGGTGAGAAGATGCAACTGTCCTATGCCGTCCAAAACACGCACCGGACCGTCGGCACGCGGGTGTCGAGCCATATCGTCAAGCGCTTCGGGATGCGCAATTCGCTGCAACCGGACCACTTGACGGTGAAGCTGACCGGCTCGGCTGGGCAGTCGCTGGGGGCCTTCGCGGCGCCGGGGCTAAAGCTCGAAGTCTCGGGCGATGCCAATGACTATGTCGGCAAGGGTCTGTCGGGCGGCACGATCGTGGTGCGGCCTTCGATGGCGAGCCCGGTGGTGGCGTCGGAAAACACGATCATCGGCAACACGGTGCTCTATGGCGCGACGGCGGGATACCTCTTTGCCGCGGGCCGGGCCGGCGAGCGTTTCGCCGTCCGCAACTCGGGCGCGCATGTGGTGATCGAAGGCTGCGGCAGCAACGGGTGCGAATATATGACCGGCGGTGTGGCGGTGATCCTTGGTGAGATCGGCGCGAACTTCGCTGCCGGGATGACCGGGGGGATGGCCTATCTCTATGATCCCGAAGGCTCGGCCCATAAGTTGATGAACGCCGAAACCATCGTGACATGCCCGGTCAGCGTCGATCATTGGCTCGATCAGTTGCACGGTCTGCTGGAGCGCCATGTCGCCGAGACCAAGAGCCGCAAGGCCGCTGATATCCTTCAGCATTGGGAGACCGAGAAGCACAACTTCTTGCAGGTTTGCCCGAAGGAGATGTTGGTGCATCTGCCCGCGCCGCTCAGCGTGGAAGAGGCGGCGGTTCCGGCGGAGTAACCTTTGCCCCGCGCGGCTCCGGTCGCGCGGGCAAGCAATGGCCCGGCGCATGCGGCTTGCTTCCGGGCCGGGGGTGGTAGACGGAACGGGATGCGCTACCTCCTCCGCATCGGAGGACTCCATGCATAAAATCCTAGTCGCCCTCGCCCTAGTCACCGGCCTTGCCGCCTGCACCGACACTGCCCCGCGCGGCGGGGGTGACATCCTCGTCTTGGGCGATTCCATCATGGCGTGGAACGGGGGCCGCGCCATCCCCGATGTCATTGCAAACCAAACCGGCCGAAGCGTCACCAGCCGCGCTGTGCCGGGCGCTCAGTTCGACAATGCCTCGACCGTGGCCTCTGCCGTCGGCTTTGACATCCAGCAACAGTTCCCCGGCGGGCGCTGGAACTGGGTGGTGGTCAATGGCAGCGCGAATGACCTGAACGCCGATTGCGGCTGTGGCGCCTGCGGAGCCGCTGTCGATGCGCTGATTGCGCCGGATGGTCAAAGCGGTAGCATCCCTGCCTTTCTGCAACGCCTGCGCGCCCAGACCGGCGCGCAGGTCATGTGGATGGGCTATTACGCGGGCTCCGGTTCGGGCGCCTTCGCGGGCTGCCGTGATGATCTGGTCGAAATCGAATCCCGCATCGCCCGCTTCGCCGCGCGCCGCCCCGGGATCCATTTCGTCGATTCCGAAGATGTGATCGACCGGGGGGATCGCGACCTCTTCGTTCGCGACAATGTGCACCCCTCGGCCCGTGGCTCGGCCCGGATCGGGGCCTTCCTCGCGCAAGAGATCACCGCGCGTGAGAGCCGTTCACAAAATCCCGCAGACGGCCTATAGCTGATCCATGGCGACACGGAAAAAGACCGCCCCCAAGGGTAAGAAATCGAGCAAGAGCAGCCCCTCGCTCAAGAAACGCGCGCGCCGTTGGGCCTTGCGCGCCCTGGCGCTGGCCTTTCTCTTGGCGGTGCTGTTGGTGCTGCTGTTCCGCTTCGTCAATCCACCCACGGGTTTCTACATGTTCTCGGAATCGCGCCGTTTGGGCGGGGTGCAGCGGGACTGGGTGCCGCTGGAACAGATCGCCCCCGTGATGGCCCGCGCCGCCGTGGCGGCGGAGGATGCGAATTTTTGCAACCACTGGGGTTTTGACATGCAGGCGATTCGTACCGCGATCGAGAACGGTTCGGCCCGCGGGGCGTCGACGATCAGCCAGCAGACGGTCAAGAACGTCTACCTCTGGCATGGCCGGTCGTGGCTGCGCAAAGCGCTTGAAGCCGGGATGACCCCGCTGGTCGAAACCCTCTGGCCCAAGCGGCGGATCATCGAGGTCTATCTGAATGTGGCCGAGTTCGACGAAGGTGTCTTTGGCGTCGGGGCGGCGGCGCCGCATTACTTTGGCGTCGCGGCGGCAGACCTGAGCGCCACGCAGGCCGCCCGCCTTGCCGCGATCCTGCCCGACCCGAAAGAGCGTTCCGCCTCGCGCCCCGGTGACTTTACCCGCAAGCGCACGGCGCAGATCATGGACGGGGCGGCGACCATCCGCGCGGACGGTCGCGCCGCCTGTTTCGAGAGTTGAAAATCCCCGCGCCAGCAGGCATGGAAGAGTGCAATCCCTTTAACCACACGGACTTTATATGACGGCTCGCTTGTTTCACGTTCCCTTGTCCCCCTTCTGTCGCAAGGTGCGGCTTAGCCTTGGGGAGAAGAAGATCGAGGTGGAACTGGTCGAAGAGCGCTATTGGGAGCAAGACCCCGATTTCCTGCGCCGCAACCCTGCGGGCAAGGTGCCTGTGCTGCGGCTTGACGGGATCATGATGGCGGAAAGCGCCGCGATCTGTGAGTATATCGAAGAGACCCGCCCCGAGGCGTCTTTGCTGCCCAGTGACCCGGTGCAGCGCTTGGAAGTGCGACGTTTGGTCAGTTGGTTCGACGACAAGTTCCACGACGAGGTGACCTCGAAACTGCTGTATGAGCGGGTCAACAAGAAGGTCACCAAACAGGGCTACCCGGACAGCAAGAACGTCAAGGCCGGGGCCAAGGCGATCAAATATCACCTCGATTACATGGCGTGGCTGCTGGATCACCGCCGCTGGCTGGCGGGCGACGTGATGACGCTGGCCGATTTCGCCGCCGCCGCGCATCTGTCGTCGCTCGACTATATCTCAGACGTGGATTGGAACCGCTCTGACGTGGTCAAGGATTGGTACGCCAAGATCAAGTCGCGCCCGGCTTTCCGCTCGATCCTCGCCGATCAACTGCCGGGCTTCCCGCCTCCGCTGCATTACAACAACCTCGACTTCTGATGCCTGCCGCCCCCCGCGCCGAGATCGGGCCGGAGGCTCTGAAGGCGCGGGTGGTGGCCCGGGCGCTTGAGGAAGGCTTTGTCGCCTGCCGCATTTGCCGCCCCCAAGACGTGCCCGAGGTGCCCGAACGGCTCGCCCGCTTTGTCGAGGCCGGGTTTCACGGGCAGATGGGCTGGATGGAAGAGCGGATGCATTGGCGCGGCAATCCCGCCGCCCTCTGGCCCGAGGCGCGGTCGGTCATCATGCTGGCCGAAAGCTACACCCCCGAACATGACCCCCGCGCGGTGTTGGAGCATCCCGACAAGGGCGGGATTTCGGTTTATGCGCAGGGGCGCGATTACCACGATATCGTCAAGAAACGGCTGAAGCGGCTGGCGCGTTGGCTGATGGAAGAGGCGCGCGTGCTCGATCCGGAGGTGAAGGTTTTCGTCGATACCGCCCCGGTGCCGGAAAAGGCGCTCGCGCAGGCCGCGGGGCTCGGCTGGCAGGGCAAACACACCAACCTACTTAGCCGGAAGTTCGGCAATTGGGCTTTTTTAGGCTCTGTTTTCACCACCCTCGATCTGCCGCCCGACGACCGGGAGGTGGACCACTGCGGCTCTTGCCGGGCCTGTCTTGACGCTTGCCCAACGGATGCCTTCCCCGCGCCCTATCAACTCGACGCACGGCGCTGCATTTCCTATCTGACGATCGAACATAAAGGGCCGGTCGATCTGGACCTGCGCGAGAAGATGGGCAACCGGATCTATGGCTGCGACGATTGCCTTGCCGCTTGCCCGTGGAACAAGTTCGCCGTGGCGGCCAGCGATATGCGCTATCACGGTCCGGCGGTGCAACCCGCCGATCTGGCCGAGCTCGCGGGCCTTGACGATACCGCTTTCCGCGCGCGCTATTCCGGCTCTCCGATCAAACGGATCGGGCGGGATCGTTTCGTGCGCAACGTGCTCTATGCCATCGGCAATTCCGGGCTGGCGGGGCTGCGCCCTGTGGCGCAATCACTGACCGAAGACGCTGACCCCACCGTGGCCGAGGCCGCGCGTTGGGCGGCGGCGCGTTTGGCATAGGAGGCACGCCCATGGCGGTGTTATTGGGCGTGGACACGGGCGGCACCTATACGGATGCGGTGCTGATCCGCGATGAGACCGAGGTGATCGCCACCGCCAAGGCGCTGACAACCCGTGCCGATCTGGCCGTGGGCGTGGGCAAGGCGGTCAGCGCGGTTTTGGCCCAATCCGGCGTGGCGGCGGAAGAGATCGCCATGGCCTCCCTCTCGACCACGCTGGCGACCAATGCTCTGGTCGAGGGGCAGGGCGGGCGCGTCGCCTTGATCTATGTCGGGTTTCGGGCGGCGGATCTTGAAGCGCATGGGCTGTCGGAGGCGTTGCGGGGCGACCCATTTCTGCTGCTCTCCGGCGGGCATGATCACGCGGGGGCAGAGGCGGCGCCGCTGGACGAACCGGCTTTGATCGCTTTTTTAGAGACGCATAAGGCTGAGGTCAGCGGCTTTGCCGTGGCCAGCCAATTCGCCACGCGCAACCCCGCGCATGAGCAGCGGGTCGCAGAACTGGTGGCAGAGGTCACGGGGCGCCCCGTCTCGGCCTCTCACAGTCTCTCGGCCAAGCTGAACGGGCCGAAACGGGCGCTTACGGCGTTGTTAAATGCGCGTCTGATCGGCATGATCGACCGGCTGATTGGCCGCGCAGAGGATCAATTGCGCCATCTGGGCATCCACGCGCCGTTGATGGTGGTGCGCGGCGATGGCGCCCTGATGTCGAGCGGGCAGGCCCGCGAACGGCCCATCGAGACCATCCTCAGCGGCCCTGCGGCATCGCTGGTGGGCGCGCGCTGGTTGACCGGGGCAGAGACGGCGCTGGTGTCTGATATCGGCGGCACGACGACCGATGTGGCCCTATTGCGCGACGGTCGCCCGGCGATTGACCCGGCAGGCGCGCAGGTCGGTCCCTATCGAACCATGGTCGAGGCGGTCGCGATGCGCACCCACGGGCTGGGCGGTGACAGCGAGGTGCATTTCACGTCTCAGGGTCTAACCGCAGGCGTGACCCTTGGACCGAAGCGGCTGTTGCCGATCTCTCTCATCGCGGTCAACGCGCCGGAGGTGGTGCATAACGCCTTGGACGCGCAGCTGCGCCGCAGCGTGGTGGCAGAGCACGATGGCCGCTTTGTCCGTGCCGTAGAGGGGCAGGGGGCCGAAGGTCTGGCCCCGCGCGACATGGCACTGTTGGAGCGGATCGGCGGCGATGTCTGGCCCTTGGGGGATGTGCTGCGCAATCGGGTCGATCAAAGCGCTTTGGCGCGGTTGGTCGCACGCGGGCTGGTGCAACTGGCGGGGGTGACGCCCACGGATGCGAGCCATGTGGCGGGGCATCTTTGTGCATGGGATGCCGATGCCGCGCGCAAGGCGCTGACCCTGTTCGGGCGCAAGCGCGGTGGTTCGGGGCTGCGGTTCTGCCCCGATCCTGATGACCTCGCCCAGATCATCCTCGACCGTCTGACCGAGCAGACGACTTTGGCCCTGTTAGAGACTGCATTCGCCGAAGAAACCCCCGGTTTCGACCTGCCGCCAGAGGTTCTGGCCCGCCATGTGTTGATGCAGCGCGGCCTGTCGGGACATCGCGGCGTGCTGCGGATTGATGCGGGGCTGAACCTGCCTGTCGTGGGATTGGGCGCCTCGGCGGCGACCTACTACCCGGCGGTGGGCAAAAGGCTGGGCAATGAGATGATCTTGCCCAAATACGCCCATGTCGCCAATGCTATCGGCGCGGTGGTGGGCCGGGTCATCATGCGCGAAAGCGCGACCATCACCGTACCGCAAGAGGGGGTGTTTCGCCTCCACCTCGCTAATGGCCCGCAGGATTTCCCGACCGCTGAATGCGCTTTGTCCCAAGCGGAGCGCGCTTTGACCGAAGCCGCCCGTGCCCGCGCGGGGGCAGCCGGGGCGGCGGAGATTGAATGCGATGTGACGCGGGATATTCGTCTGGCGGATGTCGAAGGGCGGGAAGTCTTCGTCGAGGCCGCGCTTACGGTCGAGGCTTCGGGCCGCCCACGGGTGGCGGTGGGCTAACCCCCGGCGCGGGGCCGGGGGCAGCGGTTCATTTAGCGGCGTCGCGTTTAGGTAGGACCCAATCGGCGCGGGGGAAGTGGCAGGTGTAGCCGTTGGGCAGACGCTCAAGGTAGTCCTGATGCTCGGGCTCGGCCTCCCAGAAGTCGCCCACCGGCTCAACCTCGGTCACCACTTTGCCGGGCCAGAGGCCGGAGGCTTCGACATCGGCGATGGTGTCTTCGGCGACGGCTTTCTGTTCGTCGTTCACATAGTAGATCGCCGAACGGTAGCTCATCCCGATGTCGTTACCCTGACGGTTCACCGTGGTCGGGTCGTGGATCTGAAAGAAGAATTCCAGCAACTCGCGGTAAGAGGTCTTCGCGGGGTCGAAGATGATCTCGATCCCTTCGGCATGGGTGCCGTGGTTGCGGTAGGTCGCGTTGGGCACGTCGCCGCCGGTATAGCCGACGCGGGTCGAGACCACGCCGGGGCGGCGGCGGATCAGATCCTGCATGCCCCAGAAACAGCCCCCGGCCAATACTGCGCGTTCGGTTGTCATGTCACATTCTCCACTTGGTTGAGATATTCGCCATAGCCTTCGGCTTCCATGTCGTCACGGTGGATGAAGCGCAGGGAGGCGGAATTGATGCAATAGCGCAGCCCGCCCCGGTCGGGCGGGCCATCGGGGAAGACGTGGCCAAGGTGGCTGTCGCCGTGTTTGCTGCGCACTTCCGTGCGGACCATGCCGAGCGAGGCGTCTTCCAGTTCTTCCACATAGGCAGGCTCGATCGGCTTGGTGAAACTGGGCCAGCCGCAGCCGCTTTCGTATTTGTCGGACGACGCAAACAGCGGCTCGCCCGAAACGATGTCGACGTAGATGCCCGGTTCCTTGTTGTCGAGGTACTTGCCGGTGCCGGGGCGTTCGGTGCCGCTGCGTTGGGTAACGTGGAATTCTTCGGGGCTCAGCGCGTCAATCGCGGCGTTGGTTTTCTCGTATTGGGGCATGGCGTCCTCCGTTCATGAGCTTGGCCTATTAGATGGGGTGTGGCGGTGAAATTCAAAGGGGGTGCGCCTCACACTGGCGTTATGCCCTGCGCTGGCGCGAGACTTGGACGGCGAGGATGCCGCCCGCGATGATCGCGACCCCAAGGATGTCGCGCGGCCCCAGCGTTTCGCCCAGCAGCAGCGCTGCGATGGCCACGCCGAAGAAGGGGTTGAGGAAGTGAAAGGTCGCCGCCCTTGTGGCACCGATGCGGTTGACCAGCCAGAACCAGACCACAGTGGCGGCCAAGCCGGGCACGAGGCAGGTATAGGCGAAGGCAAGCGTCAGGCGCAGGCTGGGGTCGATCCGGGGCGTTTCGAACAGCGCGGTGGCGATGGAGAGAGCGACGCAACCGACGAGCATTTGCAGGCCCACGACCATCAGGAAGTTGCCGCCCGAGGTCGCGCCGCGCACCAGCAGGGTGGCGGCGGTGAGAGCCACAACGCCGATGGCGCAGAGGATGAGGCCATAGAGGTCCACTTGCCCGCCAAGGCGCGCGCCCATGATGATGGCGACGCCGATGACACCGGCAAACAGTCCTGCGATGCCCAGAGGGCGCAGTTTTTCACCCAAGAAGGCCCAAGCGGCGAAACCGACCAGCAGCGGCATGGTGGAGGCGATGATCGCGGCGAGGGAAGCCTCAATGGTCTGCATGGCGATGAAGTTTAGGCCGAGGTAGACCGCGTTTTGCAGCACGCCGAAGATGATCGTCGCCCGCCATTGCGCAGGGGTGAGCCGCCAGCTTTGCCCCAAGGCCAGCGCAATGCCGACGCCGATCAGGCCCGAGATCAGGTAGCGCAGGGAGAGGGCCAGCAGGGGAGAGGCGTCCATCACGATGATGCGGGCTGAGGTGAAGGCCGAGGACCACATCACGGCAAAGGCCAGCCCCATGAGAATTGCGCGGATGTCCATGAAATGCCCCCTGTGCTGAACTTGCTAAGGAATGGCGGGTTTGCAGGGGGAGGGCAAGGTGGGTTTGGTAAGATGTGCCACCCGGCCCGGAAACAAGCCGGAGGCGATGGCCCTCCATCAATCCCACAACAAAAAAGGGCCGCCCGAAGACGACCCTTTCGTAAACGCTCAGCCCAAGGCTTACTCGTTCACGCTGTCCTTCAGCGCTTTCGCGATGGTCATCTTGACCACTTTGTCGGCGTCTTTCTTGAACTGTTCGCCAGTGGCGGGGTTGCGGACCATCCGCTCGGGGCGCTCACGGCAATAGATTTTGCCAACGCCCGGCAGGGTCACGGCACCGCCGGCGGACACTTCACGGGTGATCAGGTTGCAAACGGCGTCGAGCGCTGCGCCTGCGGATTTCTTGTCGGTGTCCATCTCTTCTGCCAGAGCAGCAACGAGCTGGGTCTTGGTCATCGGTTTTGCCATTTTATTCTCCTTAGACTGCCCGCTTTTTAGGGCCTCATGGCCGGAATGTAACGGTATGTTGTGGGATAACACAACGAATTGTGGCGCCATAAACGCGAAAACATGCGATTTTCCGCTGTTTCTAGCCCTATAGGAACGCCGTTTCGTCGAAGGACCGAAGTTTCCGGCTGTGGATCCGCTCCAGCGGCATGCGGCGCAGCAACTCCATGGCGCGGATGCCGATCATCAGATGGCGGGCGACTTGGGTTTTGTAGAAGTCCGAGGCCATGCCGGGCAGTTTCAACTCCCCATGCAGCGGTTTGTCCGACACGCATAGCAACGTGCCATAGGGCACCCGGAAGCGATAGCCATTGGCGGCGATGGTGGCGCTTTCCATATCCAGCGCCACGGCGCGGGACTGGCTCAGCCGTTGCACCGGGCCGGACTGGTCGCGCAGTTCCCAATTGCGGTTGTCGATGGTGGCGACGGTGCCGGTGCGCATGATGCGTTTCAGCTCATAGCCCTCTAGCTGGGTGACCTGCGCCACCGATTGCTCCAGCGCGATCTGGATCTCGGCCAGCGCCGGGATCGGCACCCAGACCGGCAGGTCGTCGTCGAGAACGTGATCCTCACGCAGGTAGCCATGCGCCAGCACGAAATCGCCAAGGGCCTGCGTGTTGCGCAGACCGGCGCAGTGGCCGACCATCAGCCAGGCATGCGGGCGCAGTACGGCGATATGGTCGGTTGCGGTCTTGGCGTTGGAAGGCCCGACACCGATGTTGACCAGCGTGATGCCAGACCCATCCGCCCGCTTGAGGTGATAGGTCGGCATCTGCGGCGTCTTCAGCGTTTCGGCCAAGGGCGCATCGGGATCGGTGATCTCGGCATTGCCGGTCGAGACGAAGGCGGTATAGCCGCTTTCCGGGTCGCGCAGCATCTCGCGGGCGTATTGCTCGAACTCCGTCACATAGAACTGGTAGTTGGTGAACAGCACATGGGTCTGGAAATGCTCAGGATCCGTGGCCGTGTAATGCGCCAGCCGTGCGAGGGAGTAATCGACCCGCTGCGCGGTGAAGGGCGCAAGCGGGCGCACGTCATCCTCGGGCACATAGGTGCCGTTAACGATATCGTCATTGGTCGTCGACAGATCCGGCACGTCAAAGACATCGCGCAGGGTGAAGTCCGCCGCCCCCTCCTGCGGCACGTTCAGCGCGTTGTCGCCGGACATGGCGAAATGCACCGGGATCGGCGTGGTCGAAGGGCCGACAATCACCGGCTGGTCGTGGTTTTCGATCAACAGGCCGATTTGCTGGATCAGGTAGTTCCGAAACAGATCGGGCCGGGTGATCGTCGCCGCAAAGGTTCCGGGAGAGGAGACATGCCCGAAAGACAGCCGCGTATCCACATGCGCATAGGAGGAGGTGCGAAACCGCAGCTCAGGGTAAAAGGCGCGGACGCGGGCATCGGGGGCCGAGCTCTCCATCGCCTTGGCAAAAGACTCCCGCAGGAAGGTGGTGGCTTGCTGATAGAGTTCGGTCAGACGGTCCACGGCAGCGGTCGCATCGCGGAAGCTTTCCGGGTTCGGGGTGTCCGGGGTCAGGATCGTTGTCATGTTTGCGGCTCTAACAAAGGTATGATTTCAAAGTTCTGCACATCGACCAGCCCAAGGTCCGAGATCCGCAGTTCGGGGATCACCACAAGGGCCAAGAGCGAATGCTGCATATAGGCGTTGTTCAGCTTGCAGCCACAGTCGATCATCGCCTGAACAAGGGCTTCGGCATCGGCGGCGACCTCAGCGGCGGGACGGTCGGACATCAGCCCGGCGATCGGCAGGGCCACCAGCGCCAGTTCCTCGCCTTCGCGGAAGATGGTGATGCCACCGCCCACTTCGCGCAGACGGTTGGCGGCGCGGGCCATCTCCTCGGCATCGGTGCCGACGACAATCATGTGGTGGCTGTCATGCGCCACGGTTGAGGCCATGGCCATGCGCCCTTCATAGCCGAAGCCAGAGACGAAAGCGTTGGTCACCGTACCCGTCGCGCGGTGGCGTTCCACCAACGCGATCTGGCAGACCTCGCCCGTGCCCTGCACGCGGCCCTCGGTCACCGGCAGTTCGAACTTCAGCGCGCGTGTGGGCGCTTGGTTTTCGACCACACCGATGACATTGGCGGTGACGGCATTGGCGCCTTCGGGGGCGGGGATGTCGAAGTCCGCCGCCGCGAGGTCACGCGCCATGTTCACCGTGTTGCGCGCGGTGTCTGGCCAATCGAAATGCGGGCAGTCGACAAGGCATTTGCCGTCTTCGGCCACCACTTCGCCGCGCGCGATCACTGTCTCGACCGGGAAACTCGCAAGGTCCGAGGTCAGGATCACATCCGCCCGACGGCCCGGCGTCAGCGAGCCGATTTCGCGCTCCAGCCCGAAATGCGTCGCGGTGTTGATCGTCGCCATTTGCAAAGCAATCAACGGATCGCAGCCACAGTCGATGGCATGGCGCAGAACGCGGTTCATATGCCCTTCGTTGGTGATCGTGCCCGAGTGGCTGTCATCGGTGCAAAGGATCATATTGCGCGGATCGAGGCCTTTTTCGGTGATCGCGGTGATCTGCGTCTTCACGTCGTACCAGGCCGACCCCAGCCGGATCATCGACCGCATCCCCTGCCGCATCCGCGCCACGGCGTCGGCCTCGCAGGTGCCCTCGTGATCGTCCGCCGGACCGCCCGCCACATAGGCGGCAAAGGCGGGGCCAATGTCGGGGGAGGCGTAATGCCCGCCCACGGTCTTGCCCGCCCGTTGCGTCGCTGCGATCTCGGCCAGCATCTGCGGGTCGGCATTGCTGACGCCGGGGAAGTTCATCATCTCCCCCAGACCGACAATGCCGGGCCATGTCATCGCCTCGGCCACATCCTCGGCGGTGATCTCAAAACCCGTGGTCTCCAGCCCCGGGGCGGAGGGCGCGCAGGAGGGCATCTGCGTGAAGATGTTGATGGGCTGCATCAGCGCCTCATCATGCATCATGCGCACGCCGTCGAGGCCCAGCACATTGGCGATCTCATGCGGGTCGGTGAAGGCCGAGGTCGTGCCATGCGGGATCACCGCGCGGGCGAACTCGGCGGGGGTGAGCATCGTGCTCTCGATATGCATATGTCCGTCGCAAAGGCCGGGCGCCATGTGGCGACCTTTGGCCTCAATGATACGCGTGCTCTCGCCCCGGCAATGGCTGGCGTCGGGACCGACAAAGGCGATGCGCCCGGCGGCGATGGCGATGTCATGGTCGGGCAGGCATTCGCGGGTGTGCACATTGACCCAAATGCCGCCGGTGATGATCGTATCGGCCGCGCGCCGTCCGGCGGCGACCTCGACCAATTGCGCGGCCACATCGGGCCAAGAGGGGAACGTTTTATCTGTCATGTCCAAAGGTGACATAGGGCCGGGGGAGGTTCAAGCGATCACGCCATCGGAAAGGGCGCGCGATGTTGCCAGAGCGCGCCGCTTGCGGCTAACTGGCGCGCAAGGCTTTTACGGAACGATTATATGAATTTTCTCTTTGTGCACCAGAACATGCCCGGCCAATACCGGGAATTGATACAATGGCTGGCGCAGGCGGGCGGGCATCGCATTTATTTTCTGACCCAACGTCAAAATGCGCCGCAGCTGCCGGGGGTCGAAACCCGTGTCTACCGCCCCCATCACCGACCCGACGAGAAGGCCTATGGTCTCTCGCGCATTTGGGAGGAAGCCTCAGGCAATGGGTTCGGCGCCGTCAACGCCGCCCAGCAGATCGAAACGCGAGAGGGGTTTCGCCCCGACATCATCATCGGTCACGTCGGTTGGGGGGAGTTGAGTTTCTTCAAACAGCTTTGGCCGGATGTGCCGATCATCGGTTATTTCGAGTATTACTATAACATGACCGGCGGCATGGTGGGCTTTGACCCTGCCGAGAAAATCTCGGCCCATGCGCCCTACCTCAACCATGCCCGCAACATCGTACCGCTGGCCAATATCGAAACCGTCGATCTGGGCCATTGCCCGACCTATTGGCAACGCGACCGTTTCCCCGAGAGCTTTCACCGCAAGCTCTATGTCTGTCACGACGGTATCCGCACCGATCAGCTTTTGCCCGACCCGGATGTGAGCCTGCGTCTGGGGCGTTTGGCGCGGCCCGTGTCGCGCGAGGATGAGATCATCACCTATGTCGCGCGCAATCTGGAAAAGACCCGCGGTTTTCACACGATGATGCGCGCGCTGCCGCGTATCTTGGCCGAGCGGCCCCATGCGCGGGTGGTGATCGTCGGCGGCAATGAGGTCTCCTACGGCAAACAGAGCGATCACCCCGGCGGTCTGCGCGGAGAGATGGCGGCAGAGTTGCAGGATCGGGTCGATTGGGACCGCGTGCATTTCGTGGGCAAAGTGCCCTATCCCGACTTCAAGAAGCTGGTGCAGATCAGCCGCTGTCACATCTATCTGACGATGCCCTTCGTGCTGTCTTGGTCCCTGCTCGAGGCCATGTCGATGCAGGCCACGATCGTCGCCTCGGATGTGGCCCCGGTGCGCGAGGCCGTGACCCATGGTGAAACCGGCCTGCTGGTGGATTTCTTCGACCCCGATGCGCTGGCAGCGCAGGTGGTAGAGGTGCTCGCCCGTCCGCAGGATCACGCCCATCTCGGCCCGGCGGCGCGGGCTCATGTGGTTGAGAATTACGATTTCCTAACCCGCTGCTTGCCCGAACACCTCGCGCAGATCAATGCATTGGTGCCCGAGGGCAAGCGGATAGGCTAGGGTCAGTTGCTGAGGTTTCCGGCGGTATTCACCAGTCCGAAGACCGATCCGACAAGACCCAGAATGGTGCGGGTGTCCGACAGCGGGCTTTCCGTCGCGAGCACCAGATCGCCGGATTGAATGTGAAAATTCCGCGCCGAGAACAGCCCGTCGGATGTGGTCAGGTCCAGCGTGAACACCACCCGCGTGCGGCGCGGGCCGCGCACGCCCGCACTCACCGCGCTGGCGGGGTATTCGCGCAGGATCAAGATGCCTTCGGGATCGGCGCGGGATTCGTTCACCCCGCCGATGATTGCCAATGCGTCCAGCGCCGAGACTTCGTCGCGGTTGAAGGGAAACTGTGCTTCCCGCCCGGCGGCACCTAGCGACAGGAAGTAGCGGCGGTCATCTTCGATGATCAGCTTGTCGCCTCCGATCAGCCGGGTATCAAGGCTTGGGTTCTCATAAAGTCGGTCAATCGAGGTGGTATAGATATTGGCGCCGCGCAGCAGTTTGACCTGCGGGTTTTCGATACTGGAGAGCACGCCGCCGCCAGCCGAGATTGCAGCGAGAACGGTAAAGTTGTTGTCCGGCATCAGGATGTTGCCGGGCTTGTTGACCCCGCCCACGAGGTCCACCGAATTGCCGCGTCCTTCGGTCATCGCCAGTTGCACCTGTGCGGAGGGCACGATCCCCTCAAGCTGCCGTTGAAGCAATTGACGGGCCGAATCTGGCGTGCGGCCAGAGACTTTGATCTTGCCGATATAGGGCATGAAGATGGTCCCGCTTTCCGAGACGCGAATGCCGGGCAGGGTGGCGACTTGTTGAGCCGGGGAGGTCAGCAAGGAGTTATCGCCGCTGTCCCAGATCAAAAGGTCCAGCCGATCACCGGGGCGGATGACTTGGGCATTTGACCCCCGGCTGGCGCCGATCCAACTATGGCGCTTACTATCGGTTCGGGGCCAATGGGCAACATGGGGCAGAAAGGCATGGGTTACCGGATAGACAGCGATATCCGCATCTGGAGTCTCCGCCGCCCGTGTCACCTCTTTCTGAATGGCGGCACCGCGCGGAAGGTTTGCGCAGGCCGCGAGAGAAGATGCCAGCAGGATCGAGAGGAACAGCTTGCTGAGGTGCTTCATAAGATGCGCATCGCTTCCGAATGTTTTGCCGGCAAACCGGGGTATTTGATCAATGTCTAATGTAAAATAACGGGTCTCGCAGAATGCTGCCTGCGCGGCCTATGATTACAATTCTAATTCGGCAGGATAATGGCTGAACCTATGGCGTCAATGATTTCAATGGGCAATGCGGCTTCGGGCAGGGGGTTGGCAATCGACGGAGTCCTCTTACTTGGTGCGACGGGCCGATTGGGCGGCATGCTGCGCCGTCATTGGCCAGAGCCGCAGGGTCTGCGCAGCCAGTCGCGGGCACCGCGCCCCGGTTTTTATGATTTCGATTTGCCAGATGCAGAAGAGAGCCCAAGCGACGCGGCCCTCGCAGCCGCGCGTGGGGCAAGAGCGATCATCTCTTTGGCGGGTGTGACACCGGCCCGCGCGGGTGCTTGTGATGCCGCTTTGGAAGACAATGCGACCCTCGCCTTAGCTGCGTTGAAACTGGCAGAGACGGCGGGGGTCCCGCGGCTTCTCGTCGCCTCATCGGCGGCGGTCTACGGTGCAGAGGACGGCCCGCTGCAAGAGGAACTGTCCTGCGCTCCGCTGTCGGATTACGGTAGGCAGAAGCTTGCGATGGAAAAGGCGGTGCAAGAGGCGAGCGGCGAGACCGCAGTCACTGCGCTACGGATCGGCAACGTAGCGGGGGCGGATGCGATCCTCGGGGGCTGGCGGCCGGGTATGCAGATTGATCGCTTCACCAATGGTCGCACGCCAAGCCGCAGTTACATCGGGCCGGTGACCTTGGCGCGGGTGCTGCACGCGCTCTGCCGAGCAGACAAACTGCCGCCCATTCTGAACATCGCGGCCCCCGGCGCGGTGGAAATGGGGGCGTTGCTGGATGCGGCGGGGCTGGCGTGGGAGGCCAAACCCGCCCCTCCCGCCGCCATTCCCGAGGTGCGGCTGGATACGAATGCACTTGAACGCCACGTCGATTTCACGCCAGAAACTCAAACGCCCGCCGGTTTGGTGCATGAATGGCAGCAGGATATGAACAAACGATGAAGACCCATCAATGACTTTGCGCAAGCGCATTTTCGATCTGTTCTTCGCCAGCCTTCTCGTTGTCATCTTGGGGCCGATCCTGCTGGGCTTGCTGGTCTGGCTGCTGGTCAAAGAGGGGCGGCCACTTTTCCATGTGGCCGAGCGGATGAAAACGCCGGAAGAGAGTTTCAAGCTCTGGAAACTGCGCACGATGACGGTGGCCGAAGAGGATCAGGGCGTGTCGGGCGGCAACAAGGCCGCGCGGATCACGCCCACGGGCGCATGGCTCAGGGCGCGGCGCTTGGATGAGTTTCCTCAGCTGTGGAACATCCTGCGCGGTGATCTGAGCTTTGTCGGCCCCCGCCCGCCGCTGCGCGAATATGTTGAGCGTTTCCCCGAGGTCTATGCCGACGTCCTGAAATCCCGGCCCGGGGTGACCGGTCTGGCCACGATCCGCTTTCACAAACATGAAGAACGGCTGCTGTCACGCTGCGAGACCGCGGCAGAGACCGATCGTGTCTATTGTCGCACCTGCGTCCCGCGCAAGGCGCAGCTTGATCTGATCTATCAGCGCCATCAAAGCATCTGTTTTGACTTTGCCCTGATGTTGCAAACCGTCCAGAACTTCTTCAGCCGTGGTTAACGTTTTCAGTCATCGGGCGAGACGCCGCTGAGCAAATGTGTTAAGAATTGGTTTTGTTAACCAAAGCGTGGCATTGTTTGCCGCATATTTAAGCAATTGTAGATTCGGATGGCGATGTATTATGCGCGTTTGGCCGTTTTCCCCCTTAGTGTGGTGCATCGGCGCCAAGGACAGAAGATGGTAGTGCGCAGGTGGGGAACGCAGTGCATTCTCGAATACAGCCGTAAACAGGGGAGCGGCGCATGCTGAGCATTATCAAGTCGCTGACCAAGCGGCAAAAGCGCGTAATCATGCTGACGCTCGATTCCTGTCTGATCCTGCTGGCTGCCATCCTCGCGCTGGCGGTGCGCGGATTGCCTGAACCCTTCCTCGATGCCTTTTTCAGCTACGCCCTCACGCTACCTCTCACCCTGATCGTCGGTATCATCGTTTCGATCCGCTTGGGGGTCTGCACCACGCAACTCAATGCCTATGAAACCGCAGCGGTCGGAAGCACCGCGATACTCGGGACCACCCTTGCGGCCGTATCTCTGCTGGGCGCGTCCCTTCTGGGGCTGGATTTCCCAATCGGCGTACATGTGATGTTCGGGGCGATCTTTTTCTCGCTGGTGGTGCTGTCGCGGGTCATCTTGTTGCATATCGTGTTGCAAATCTACCGGACGGGCGACGCGCGGTGCCGCGTTTTGATCTACGGCGCAGGCACCACGGGGACGCAACTGGTTTCGGCCCTGCGCGGCCATGAAACGATCGAACCGATTGCTTTTGTTGATGACAATATCGCGCTTCAGGGGCTCAACGTCTCGAAGCTGCCGGTCTATTCCCCACGGGGCATCGCTGAACTTACCGTCGAAAAGCAGATCGATCGCGTGTTGCTTGCCGTGCCTTCGCTCAGCACCCCCAAACAGGCCCAGATCGCTCGGCGGTTGGAAAAGTTGGGTCTTGAGGTGCAGACCCTCCCCTCCTTCGCGCAGCTGATCGGCGAAGAGGCTTTGGTCGACAAGCTCTCCCCCGTCTCTCCGAGCCGCTTTTTGAACCGGGATGAGGTCACCCCTATGATCAACGAAGGGGGCGAGAGCTATGCGGGTAAAGTGGTTTTCGTCTCGGGTGCAGGGGGCTCCATCGGGTCGGAACTGTGCCGCCAAGTGTTGCTTTGTCGGCCCACCAAACTGGTGCTTTTCGAGTTGAGCGAACTGGCCCTCTATAACGCCGACATGGAGATCCGCCAGTTGGCCGAGGGCAGCGATATCGAAATCGTCTCGGTCTTGGGGACGGTGACGGATACCCGGCAGCTGCGCAAAGTGCTGTCGCAACACGGGGTGAATGTGGTTCTTCATGCCGCGGCCTATAAACATGTGCCCTTGGTCGAGGCGAACCCGCTGTCGGGGCTGGTGAACAATGTCATCGGCACCCATGCTTTGGCCGAACAGGCTGCCCGGGCGGGGGTGGAGCGTTTCATCCTCGTATCCACCGACAAGGCCGTGCGCCCGACCAATATCATGGGCGGGTCCAAGCGCCTTGCCGAACTCGTCATTCAGGATATGGCGCGCAAATATGGCGGCCCGGGCGGTGTCATCTTCTCCATGGTCCGCTTTGGCAATGTTCTGGGGTCCTCCGGGTCGGTCGTGCCACTGTTCCAAGAGCAGGTCAGCCGCGGTGGCCCGTTGACGGTGACAGACCGGGGTGTGGCGCGTTACTTTATGACGGTCGAAGAGGCTGTGCGCTTGGTCCTACAGGCCGGATCGCTGGCCCAGGGAGGCGAGGTCTTTGTTCTGGACATGGGCAAACCCGTGCCGATCCTCAAACTGGCCCGGCAGGTGATCGAGACCGCCGGATACACCGTGCGGGACGAAGACAACCCCGATGGCGATATCGAGATTGAGATCACCGGTCTGCGCCCCGGCGAAAAGATGACCGAAGAGCTCACGTTGAGCGGTCTGCTGATCAATACGGCCCATCCCAAAATCTATTCCGCGCGGGAAAACGGGCTGCACGAACTCGAAATCGCCTCGGCCCTGCGAGACCTGCGTGAGGCGCTGGTGGCGAATGACGAAGCGCTGGCGCGTCAAGTGGTCTACCGTTGGGTTGAGGGGTTCGCCCCGCCTGAGGCGTTGCGAAGGTCCTCATAGCGAAGTGCATGGTAGTCTCGCTACCAGCGGAGCGCCGGGGTTAATCGCGCAGGTTCTAATGATCGCAGCGGCTCGACCTTTTGAAAGAGTAAATCCACCGCTTGCCGCTTGTGGTTGCGGCCCAAGCGGGCCACTTTGGCGGTATGGATAAAACGCTTCTTTCCCTCGGCCATGGCTATAGCGCGCGGGCCTTGGCGGCCCGGTTGCTCCCGCAAGGCTGGCGCATCATCGGCACGACCCGCAGCCGCGAAAAACTGGATGAGATTGCCGCGACGGGGGTGGAGCCGATGCTTTGGCCCGGCAGCGATCTGTCTTCGCATTTGCAAGAGGTGCCCAACCTATTGGTCTCTGCCGGGCCGGGGCCGGAAGGGGATCCGGTTCTGCTGGATCTGCAGGATGAAATCACCGCAGCGGCCCCCCATTTGCGGTGGGTCGGCTATCTGTCGACCACCGGCGTCTACGGCGACCATGGGGGCGATTGGGTGGATGAGACGACACCGCTCACCCCCTCCACCCGGCGTGGCGCGGCGCGGGTGCAGGCCGAGGCGGCATGGGGCGCGATCCCCGGCCTGCCGCTGCATATCTTCCGGCTCGCGGGCATTTACGGCCCCGGGCGCGGACCATTCGCCAAGGTGCGCAAAGGCACGGCGCGGCGCATCATCAAGCCCGGGCAGGTCTTCTCGCGTATTCATGTGGAGGATATCGCCCAAGCCTTGGACCTGTCGCTGGCCAAGCCGCAGCCGGGGGCGATCTATAACCTTTGTGACGATGATCCGGCCCCGCCGCAGGATGTGATCGGCCATGCCGCCGCGCTTTTGGGCCTGCCCTTGCCCCCGGCGGTGGACTTCGACAAGGCCGAGATGACCGCCATGGCCCGCAGCTTTTACGCGGAGAGCAAGAAGGTCCGGAACGATCACGCCAAGGCGGCGTTGGGCTGGCAACCGATCTATCCCGATTACCGCTCTGGTCTGGCCGCGCTGCTGGAGGCGGAAGACTGAATCCGAGGCACCGCCAGAGGCTCTGAATGCGTCAAGACGAACACACGTTGGCCCATTTGCTGGATAGCATGGAGCGCGCGGCAGAGAAGGAAGCGGTGTCGATCAACGACGTGCTGCATGAGATCGGGGACCGTTCGATCACCCCCCTGATCCTGATCGTCGCCTTGCTGCTGGTCTCGCCCCTGTCGGGCATTCCCGGCGTCTCGACCCTCGCGGCGGTGACGATCATCTTGCTGGCCGTGCAGGCCGTGACCGGACGGCGCAGGCTTTGGATGCCACAGTTCTTGTTGCGGCGTGAGGTGGCAGGGCATCGGTTGAGCGGCTGCGTAAGGTTTCTGCGTCGGCCCTGCGCCTTTGTCGACGGACGTTGCAAGCCGCGCCTTCAGTTCCTCACAACCGGGCCGATGCGTTTCATCACACTTGTCGTGGTCACGATCATCCCGCTCGGCTGGCCCTTCATGGAGGTGCTGCCGATGATGTCGTCGCTCGGGGCGGGCACCGTGGCGTTGTTGGCTTTCGGGCTATTCACCCGCGACGGGCTCTTCGTGCTTTTGGGCTATCTCTGCGTGGCGATTACGTTGGTCGCGGGCGGCCTGCTGGTGCTGACCGCCGCAAGTTAGGCGCGCTGCGCGTCCAAGTCGCCAATGCCCAACACCTCAAGCACCCTGGCGGTGATCTGTTCGGCGTTCATCCCCGCCACGGCATACATATCCGCCGGGCTGGCCTGATCGATGAAGGTATCGGGCAGCACCATGGAGCGGAACTTGAGCCCCTTGTCGAACACCGCCTCATCCGCCAGCAATTGCGCGACATGGCTGCCGAAGCCGCCGACTGCGCCCTCTTCGATGGTGATCAGGGCTTCGTGGTCTGCGGCCAGTTTCAGGATCATGTTGCGGTCGAGTGGTTTGGCGAAACGCGCATCGGCGATGGTGGGGGTGATGCCCTTGGCGCTGAGCGCTTCGGAGGCCTTTTCGACCTCCTCCAACCGCGTGCCAAAGGACAAAAGCGCGACTTTGCTGCCTTCGCGGATCATCCGGCCCTTGCCGATTTCCAACGGCGTGCCGCGCTCCGGCATCTCGACCCCGCGCCCTTCGCCGCGCGGATAGCGGAAGGCGATGGGGCCGTCGTCATGGGCGGCTGCGGTGGCGACCATATGGCGCAACTCGGCCTCATCGGCGGCGGCCATGACCACGAAACCCGGCAGGTTGGCGAGGAAGGCCACGTCGAAGGCGCCCGCATGGGTCGGCCCGTCGGCGCCCACGAGCCCCGCGCGGTCGATGGCGAAACGCACCGGCAGGCGCTGGATTGCGACATCATGCACGACTTGGTCGTAGCCGCGTTGCAAAAAGGTGGAATACATCGCGCAGAAAGGTTTCATCCCCGCCGCGGCGAGGCCCGCGCAGAAGGTCACGCCATGCTGCTCGGCGATGCCCACGTCGAAGCAGCGGCTGGGATAGCGTTCGGCAAAAAGGTCGAGGCCGGTGCCATCGGGCATGGCGGCGGTCACGGCGCAGATCTTGTCATCCTCGGCGGCCTCGGCCAGCAGGCTGTCGGCGAAAACGCGGGTGTAGCTCGGCGCGTTGGAGGGGGCTTTCTTTTGCTCGCCCGTCACCACGTTGAACTTGGCCGTGGCATGGCCGCGATCCCGCGCGGCTTCGGCGGGGCCATAGCCCTTGCCCTTCTGCGTCTGGATGTGGACCAGGATCGGCCCGATCGCGCGTTGATGGACGGTGCGCAGCACCGGCAGCAACTGGTCCATGTCATGCCCGTTGATCGGCCCGAGGTAGGAAAACCCGAGGTTCTCGAAGAGCGTGCCGCCCACGGCCATGCCTTTGAGCATATCCTTGGCCCGTTTGGCCCCCTCGCGGAAGGGCTCGGGCAGCAGGCTCACCGCGCCTTTGGCGGCGGCTTTGAAGTCCTGAAACGGCGCTTCGGCGTAGAGGCGGCTCAGGTAGCTCGACATCGCGCCGACGGGCGGGGCGATGGACATCTCGTTGTCGTTGAGGATGACGATCAGGCGTTTCTTTAGGTCGCCCGCGTTGTTGAGCGCCTCATAGGCCATGCCCGCGCTCATCGCGCCATCGCCGATCACGGCAATCGCGTCGCCCAGCCCTTCGGGGATCACGCCGCCCAGATCGCGGCCCACCGCAAAGCCGAGCGCGGCTGAGATCGATGTCGAGCTATGCGCCGCGCCAAAGGGGTCGTAGGGGGATTCGCTGCGTTTGGTGAAGCCCGACAGCCCGTCCTTCATGCGCAGGCTGCGGATACGGTCGCGGCGTTCGGTGAGGATCTTGTGGGGGTAGCATTGGTGACTCACGTCCCAGATGATCTTGTCGCGCGGGGTGTCGAAGACCGCATGCAAAGCGACGGTCAGTTCGACCACGCCAAGCCCCGCGCCCAGATGTCCGCCGGTTTCCGACACGGCCGAGATCGTCTCGGCCCGCAATTCGCGCGCGACTTGGGTCAGTTCGGCATCGGACAGGTGTTTCAGGTCCGCAGGGCGGGTGACCTGATCAAGCAGGGGTGTGGCGGGTTTGTCACTCATCGGGGCCTCTCTGGTGCCGCATTGGCGCATGTGCCGCCCGGCTAGCTGTCGCGGGCAATAACGAAGGCGGCAGCGGCTCGCAAGCTCTGCGCCTCTGGTCCATATTCAGATAGGGCGTCGCAGGCCATGTCCACCAATTCGGCGGCGCGGGTCTTGGCTCCGGCCAGCCCGAGGTGGGACACGAAAGTGGCCTTGCCCGCCGCGTCGTCCTTGCCGACCGCCTTGCCGACCGTTTCGGCGTCGCCTTCGACATCAAGGATGTCATCCGCGATCTGAAAGGCGAGGCCGAGGTGTTTGGCGTAAGTCCCAAGGGCGGTGGCATCAGCACCGGCCATCCGTGGCCCGGCCATGGCGGACCATTCGATCAAGGCACCGGTCTTGCCTGCCTGAAGCGCCGTGATCTCGGCCAGCGACAGCGGCGCGGGGGCGGTTTCGGCGGCAATGTCCAACGCCTGTCCGCCGACCATGCCACCGACGCCTGCCGCTTGGGCGAGGCTGGTCATCAAGGTCAGACGCGCCTCTGCAGGGCAGGGCGCTTGGCCAAGGAGTTCAAAGGCCAGCGTTTGCAGCGCGTCACCGGCCAGAACGGCAGTGGCCTCATCCCATTTGCGGTGCACTGTGGGCTGGCCCCGGCGCAGATCGTCGTCATCCATGCAGGGCAGGTCGTCATGCACCAGCGAATAGGCATGTAGCGCCTCGATGGCTGCCGCTGCCGGGGCGGCCATGCCGGGGGCGATGCCATGCAACCGGGCGGATTCGATCACCAGAAAGCCGCGCAGCCCTTTGCCGCCGCCGCAGGCATAGCGCATCGCCTCGGCCACGGGGCCGTCATGCGCGCCGAGTGCGGCGTCGATCTGCGCTTGCGCCAGATCGCGGGCATGGGCGAGCGCCTCTGCCAAGGGACGGGGGGTGGTCTCTTGCATGTGGGCGGTCAAAGCCCTTCGACGGGTTTCAGCCCATTCGGGTTGCCATCGCCGTCAAGCGTGATCGCGGCGACCTTCTCTTCGGCCTCTTTCAGCTTGGTCTCGCAGCGCGCCTTAAGCTTGGCCCCGCGTTCGTAAAGCGCGATGCTTTCGTCCAATGCGACATTGCCGTTTTCAAGCTGGCCCAAGACTTTCTCAAGCTCAGCCATGGCGGTCTCAAAGTTCATCTCTTCTACGGGTGTGTCGGACATTGCGCGCCTCGTTGTCGGAATTTCGCGCGACAATAGAACTTCGCGCCGCGCATTGCCAGCGGGCTTGCGTGATGAATTTTACCGGCCCGTTTGAGCAGGCGGGGCGGGGTCAGTCCGGGGCCAGCATATAGCCCGCGCCGCGCACGGTTTGCAGGTATTGCGGCTGTTTCGGGTCGCTCTCGATCTTGCGGCGCAGGCGGGTGATTTGAACATCGACCGCGCGTTCCTGCGCTTGGCCCCGGTCGCGGCCCAACTCTTCGACCAGTTTGGACCGGCTGAGCGCGACACCGGGCTGCGCGGCGAAAATCTTCATCAGCTGCACTTCGGTCGCGGTGAGGCGCACCAGATCGTCGCCCTGCCACATCTCACCCCGCTCCATGTCATAGCGGATCACGCCGAGCGACAGCACTTTTGGCGCGGTGTCGGCAGCAGAGGTGTCGGGCATCCGCCGCAGGATGGCGTTGATGCGCAGCAGCAGTTCCTTCGGCTCGAAGGGTTTGGGCAGGTAGTCATCCGCCCCGGCCTCAAGACCTTCGATGCGGTTGTCGGTCTCGCCCTTGGCAGTCAGTAACAGGATTGGGGTTTGCAGGGTTTCGCGCAAAGATCGGGTCAACGCCATGCCGTCTTCGCCGGGCATCATCACGTCAAGCACGATGAGGTCGAATTCCAACCCCGCCAGCACCCGCCGCGCATGGGCCGCATCGCGGGCCGTGCTGACCAAAAAGCCGTTCCGCATCAGGAATTTCTTCAACAGGCTGCGAATCCGCTCATCGTCGTCGACGACCAGCAGGTGCGGGTCGAGATCGTTCATGGGGCGCTTTCGCGCAGCCGGTCAAAGCTTTGGCGCATTTCGGGGTCCATCATGGCCTCCAATACCGTTCTGAAACCGGCCACGGCTTCGGGTCCGGCGGTGCGAAAGGCCAGCCGCATGCGCGCGCGCTGAGCGTCTGATAGCTCCTGTTCCAGCTTGCGACCCTCGTCGGTCAGGAACAGATGCCGCTCGCGCTTGTCATTGCGGCCAACCTTGCTCTGTACCAGACCATCGGCGATCAACGTGCGCAAGACACGGTTGAGCGATTGTTTCGTGACCCCAAGGATATTGAGCAGGTTGTTCACCGTCGTACCCGGGGCGCGGTTGATGAAGTGGACGGCGCGGTGATGCGCGCGGCCATAGGCCATATCGGCCAGAATCCGGTCAGGATCGGCGGTGAATCCGCGATAGGCAAAGAACATCGCCTCGATCCCCTGCCGCAGTTGTTCGTCCGTCAAAAACAGCAGGCTGTCGCCGCTGCTAGGGGCCATCATGCGCCCGTCAGCCATAGTGTGTCTCATTCTCTCTCGGGCCTGTTGAGGATCAGTTTACGTCAGCGTTGTTGACATTCCAATAGTGAAAGGCTATCGAATCTCGTGTTTTGCGCAATTAAATGTCTGCATCTGCCGATTGTTGCGCAATTTTTGAAAAGATAGCGCGTCATTTGGAGGGGAAACACCATGGCAGGCGGATATGACAACCGGGATGGGCACATCTGGATGGATGGCGAAATGGTGGATTGGCGCGAGGCCAATGTCCATATCCTCACCCATGCGCTGCACTATGCGTCTTCGGTGTTCGAGGGCGAGCGCGCCTACAACGGCAAGATCTTCAAAAGCCGCGAGCACTCTGAGCGTCTCAAGCGGTCGGCGGAGATGATCGATTTCGAGATCCCCTACACGATTGATGAAATCGAAGCCGCCAAGGCCGAAGTCCTCGCCGCCTCTGGTCTGCAAGACGCCTATGTGCGTGCGGTCGCTTGGCGTGGTGTGGGCGAAGACATGGGTGTCGCCTCGGCCCGCAACCCGGTCCGCATGGCCATCGCGGCTTGGGAATGGGGTGCCTATTACGGCGACGCCAAGATGAAGGGCGCCAAGCTCGACATCTCCAAATGGAAGCGCCCCTCGCCCGAGACGATCCCGAGCCATGCCAAAGCGGCGGGTCTCTATATGATCTGCACCATGTCCAAACATGCGGCCGAGGCGAAGGGCTGCTCGGACGCGATGATGTATGACTACCGCGGCTATGTGGCCGAAGCGACAGGCGCGAATATCTTCTTCGTCAAGGATGGCGAAGTGCACACGCCGACGCCCGATTGCTTCCTCAACGGCATCACCCGGCAGACCGTGATCGACATGCTGCGCGAGAAAAACATCAAGGTCCACGAGCGCCACATCATGCCCGAGGAACTGGAAGGTTTCGAGCAGTGCTGGCTGACCGGCACCGCCGCCGAAGTGACCCCGGTCGGCCAGATCGGCGACTGGCATTTCGAGGTCGGCGCGCTGACGCGTGAGATCGCCTTGGACTATGAAAAGCTGGTGCGCAGCTAAACGCTGCCGCTGAACTTTGCCAAAGTTACGCCGCCGTCCTGCAAACCCTTGCGGACGGCGGTTGCAATTTGAACGGCCTCTGCGGTGTCGCCATGGAGGCAGATCGTGTCGATCCGGGTGGGAATGTGCTTGCCGCTCTCGGTGATGATCGCGCCTGCCTTGACCATCTCCACCATCCGCGCCGCTGCCGTTTCCGCATCATGGATCACCGCACCGGGCTTGCTGCGGTCGACCAGCGTCGCATCGTCGTTATAGGCGCGGTCGGCGAAAATCTCTCCGGCCCATTTGCAGCCCAGTGATTTCACCGCCCGTTCCTGCGCCGTGGCGGCCAGCACCATGACGATGAGGTCGGGCGCCACGCTCAGCGCCGCCTCATAGAGGTCGCGGGCCAGTTCCTCATCCTCAGACGCCATATTCGCCAGCGCCCCGTGCAGTTTCAGGTGGCGTACCTCAGCGCCGACGCTGCGTGCCATGCCGACGCTCGCGGCGACCTGATAGCGGATCTGGTTCTGCAAGGTGCCGCGCGGCACCGAGAGGCGGTTGCGGCCAAAACCGGCGAGGTCCATGAACCCCGGATGCGCGCCGATGCCGACGCCGTTTTCATCGGCCATGCGCATCGTCCCCGCCATGACGTCGGCGTCGCCCGCATGCCCGCCACAGGCGATATTGGCCGAGGTCACGACGCGCAGAAGCGCCGCGTCGTCGCCCATTTTCCAAGGGCCAAAGCTTTCGCCCATGTCGGCGTTGAGATCGACGGTTGTCATGTCTGCTCCTTCTCGAAGGGGTCGGCGGTGGCCGAAACCACGCCGGAGATCAGTTGATAGCCCAAGAGGTCACGGATGCGCGCCGGATCGCGCAACAGCGGTTGGCGGCGCTTGGGCAGGGCAGCAAGGTCAGCGCGGTGGCGCGTCTCGGCGGCCAGCGCTTCGTCGAGGTCGACGAACGCGAAGTGCAGCGCAGCACCCGGCTGCGCCTGCGCCACGATCGGCAGGTCGCAGGGGATCACCGTGCCGATGCGGGGGTAGCCGCCGGTGGTCTGGCATTCGCACATCAGCACGAAAGGGGCGCCGTCGCCGGTGATCTGGATGTCACCGGGGGTGATGACTTCGGACACGATGGTCAACTGCCCGCCGGTGGCGAAACCTTCGCCGTCATGATCCATCCGTGCGCCCATCCGGTTGGCGCGCGGATCACGGCGAAAGGTGGTTTCGGTGAACCGCTGGCGGGTTGCCTCGTCGAAGGCATCGGTCTGCATGGAGGCCACGATGCGCACCCGCTCGGCCCCGAATCGGCTGTCGCGGGGCAGGGTGAGGTTCGCCTCGCCGCCCTTATCGACCCCTAGCGGCAGGGTCTCACCACTTTGCAGCAGCGCGCCGATGCCAGCGGCCAGATGGCTGGCGCGGGCATTCATCACCGGCGCCACGTCAAACCCGCCGCCGACATGGAGGTAGCCATAGGCCCCGTCCCGCGCGCCGCCGATGGTCAGCTTGGCCCTGGCGGGCAGGAGGTGGCTGGCGTTCCAGGCGACCGGCTCGCCGTCGATGCTCACCTGCATCTGCGCCCCGGTCAGGGCGATGCGGGTGTCCTGATCGACCTCGAAACTGCCGCCGCTCCCGGCCATCTCAAGCGCGGCGCTGTCGGGATCTTGCCCCAGCAGGGCGGCCCCTTCGTGCAGGGAGGTCGGGTCCGCCGCGCCGCCATGGGTTAGGCCAACGGCGCGATAGCCGGTGCGACCAAGGTCTTGGATGGTCATGGCCGGACCGGCTTGAAGGATGGTCAGCGTGCCGCTCATGTCAGCGCCTCCCGCTCCGCGCCGCCGGTGGGGTCGTCGGCGATGCGGTCGAACTCTTGCCGGGTGATGGATGGGAAGATCAACTCATCGCCCGGGGACAGCGGAAAGGGCATATCGCTGCCGGGGCGGAAGGTGCGAAAGGCGGTTTGCCCGATGTGCCGCCAGCCGGTGGGGGAGGCATTGGTGAAGATGATCAACTGCCGGATCGCCGCGACCAGCGACCCCGGCGGCACCGATTTGGTCAGCCCCTGCTGGCGCGGAATGTCCCAATGCGGGGGCAGTTCGCCCATATAGGGCTGGCCGGGGGCGAAGCCGATGGTCAGCACCCGGACCCGCGCCTGTGACAGTTCCGCAATGGCCGCGTCGGGGTCGAGGCCCGCGGCCGCGGCGGCCTCCTCCAACTGCGGTGCGAGGTCGGTGCTATAGACCGTGGGCACATGCCACAGGCTGCGCCCGGCGGGAAGGGCTTCGGCGAACCAGTCGCGGGTTTCGAGCAGGTCGCGCAAGCGGTCGGTCATGGTGGCGATGGCCTCTTGAGAGACTTCGAACTGCACGAAGGTCGACACCAGCGAGGTGCTCGTCTCACTCACCTCGGGCCAGTCCTGTTCCTCCACCGCCGCGCGAAAGGCGAGGGCGGCGCGGTTGGCGGGTTCGGACATCTTCTCGGCAAAGGTGACCAATAGGCCGGAGAGGCCGACACTGCGGATGCGGGGCCAGTCAGTCATTGCGAAGCATCCTTTCGTAAAGGCGCGGCAGCAGCACCGGGGTCAGATACATCGGCAGTTGCCAGCAGCCGATAAAGATCATCAGCGGCGCGATGACCTCCGCAGGCAGCGCCACGAGAAACAGCGCGATATTGCGGTTGCCCGCACCGATCGCCAGTGGTCCGGCCACGGCGCGCAGCGGGCCGCGCCGGGTCAGCAGCAATGTGCCCGCCTGCAACAGATAGCTTAGGGCGAAGGCCAGCAGCGTCCAGCCCGCCACGGCCCATGGATCGCTGCGCAGCGCCGGGTCCAGCGCCGCCATCAACCCCACCACGATGACCGAGAAGGCGAGCACCGATGCGCCATCCAGCGCCTCGGTCTGGCGCGGGGTGGGATGGGGCCGTAAGACATGGCGCAGGGCAAAGCCCAGCCCCGTCGCGCCAAGGATCACCGCCAAGAGCCGCAGGGCGGCGAGGGCGATTTCCGAGGCCGGGCCGAGTTGCGGCAGGGCCGCCAGCACCGGCAGGACGGTCAGCGGAAAAGCAGCGGTGCCCAGCACCATGAGCTGCATCATCCGCCCCGCGTCGAGCCGCATGAGCAGCGCGAGGTTCACGCTGCCCGTCAGCGCCGGGGCCGCCGCGGCAAGCGTCACGGCCAATGCCGCAGGGGTCTGCCCCAGCCCGGCCAGCACGAAGCCCGCCAGCAGCAACAGGGGCAGCAGCGTCTGCAAGGCCAGCACCGAGGCCAGCCCCCAGATGAGATCGCGCACTGCACCAAGGGCCGCGCGGTGCCCGATCCTGAGCGCGGTGATCGTCAGCAGGGCCGCCACCATCTGCGGCAACCACCCGGCCAGCGCCGCCGCAAGGCTGGGCAGGGCCAGCCCCGCCAGCAGCCCGACGATCAGGCAGGCCCGCGCATGGCGCGAGGCCAGTCTCAGCATATAGCGCATGGCCCTTCACCGCTAAACCGGTGCGCTGCGCAGGTTTTCGGGCAGCCATGTCGCCACCTCGGGGAACCAGATCAGCACGAAGACCATAAAGACCATGATCGCGAACATCGGCAGCGCGGCCTTGGTGATATAGCCCATCTCGTGATTGGTCATGCCTTGCAGCACGAAGAGGTTGAAGCCAATCGGCGGGGTGATCTGCGCCATTTCGACGACCACGACCACGAAGATACCGAACCAAATCAGATCGATGCCCGCGCCGCGCACCATTGGCTCGACCACCGCCATGGTCAGCACGACCGAGGAGATGCCGTCGAGGAACATGCCCAGCACGATGTAGAAGACCAAGAGCGCCATCAGAAGCTCGAAGCGCGACAGCTCCATCGCCGCGATCCCGTCGGCCAGCGCGCGGGGCAGACCGGTGAAGCCCATCGACAGTTTCAGGAAGGCCGCGCCCGCAAGGATCAGTGCGATCATCGCAGAGGTGCGCATCGCCCCCATCAGGCTCTCGCGGAAGCTGTGCCAGTTCAGCGAGCCTTGGAATAGCGCCAGCGTGAGGGAGCCGATGACGCCGATGGCCGCCGCCTCGGTCGCCGTGGCAAAGCCGAGGTACATGGACCCGATCACGACCGTGATCAGCGCAAAGACCGGCAGCAAGAAACGCGAGTTGCGCAGCTTTTCGCCAAAGCTCATCCCGGTCTCCGCATCGGGGTTCCAATCCTTCGACAGCATGCTGGTGACGGCGACATAGCCCATGAACATCAGCGCCAGCAGCAGGCCGGGCAGGACGCCCGCGAAGAAGAGTTTGGTGATGCTTTCGTTCACCGTTACGCCGTAGACGATCAGCGCCAGCGACGGCGGGATCATCAGCCCCAGCGTGGCCGCACCTGCAAGCGTGCCGATGATCATCTTTTCAGGATAGTTGCGCGCGCGCAGTTCGGGGATCGACATCTTGCCCACGGTGGTCAGCGTCGCGGCGGAAGAGCCCGACACGGCGGCAAAGACCGTGCAGCCGACGATATTGGTATGCACCAGCCCGCCCGGCAGTTTCGCCAGCCAAGGCGACAGTCCGCGGAACATGTCTTGCGATAGCCGCGTCCGGTAAAGGATTTCGCCCATCCAGACAAAGAGCGGCAGCGCGGTCAGCGTCCAGCTTGAGGAACTGGCCCAGATCGTGGTGATCATGGCGTCGCCCACGGGGCGGGTGGTGAAAAGCTCCATCCCGACCCAGGCCACGCCCATCAGGGCGAGGCCGACCCAGACACCGGTGCCGAGCAGGAAGAAGAGAACGATCAGAAACAGGGTAATGGCATAGATCTCGGTCATGGCGTCATTCCCCGAAGCTTTGATCGACTAGGTCACGGGTGACGCGGTGGTCGCCCTTGAAGATGAGGTGCAAAAGATTGTCTGTCAGCGCGATGGCAAGGATGCCGCCGCCGATCACCATGACGGATTGGGGTATCCACAGCGCGGTGGCGTCTTGGTCTTGGCTGACTTCGTGGAACTTCCACGACCAGTAGACGAACCAATAGGCGTAGTAAGTGAAATACCACGCCACCGCCGCCGCCACGGCGAAACACCAGATATCCAGCAGCCGCTTTCCGCCCGCGCTCAGCGCGTTAAGCAGGATCGACACGCGGATATGCGAGCCGCGGTTGAGCGCATTGGCGAAGGCAAGGAAGCTGGCCCCGGCCATGGCATAGCCCGCATAGCTGGCAGCGCCCGGAAAGACATTGCCGGTCCAACGGGCGACCATCTGGGCCACGATCAAGGTAAGGATGGCTACCAGACAGAGCGCGGCAAGCGCCCCCGCCCCGGTATATAGCCCGTCCAATAGTTTGCGCAGCGCCTTCATGCGGCTCTCCCTCCGTCAAATCATGCCCGGGCATGAGAACGGCGGCCCGGGTGACGGGCCGCCGCAGGTTTCGTGATTATTGCATCGCCTTGTAGTCGTCGACGATCGCCTGACCGTCTTCGCCCGCGGCTTCGAGCCATTCTTGCGTCATGGTCTCACCCACCTCACGCAGGCCCGACATCAGCTCTTCGCTGGCCGGTTCCACGTTCATGCCGCCTTCGCGCAGCCCGTCATAGGTGAACTGGGTGTAGTCCTTGGACGCTTGCAGGCCACGCTCTTCGGCCTCGGTCGCGCAGGTGGTGATCGCCTCTTTGTTCGCGTCCGAGACCTCGGCCCAAACATCGGCGTTGATCATCACATAGTTGCGCGGCAACCATGCGTCGACTTCGTAGAAATGCGTCAGGCTCTCCCAGACCTTCTGATCATAGCCGGTGGCGCCCGAAGAAATCATCGACTCTGCCACACCCGTGGCGAAGGCTTGGCTGACTTCGGCGGCCTCAATGGTGACGGGCGACATGCCGGTCAATTCAGCCAGACGCGCGGTGGTGTTGTTGTAAGAGCGGAACTTCACGCCCTTCATGTCCTCGACCGAGTCGACTTCTTTTTTGAAGTAGAGCCCTTGGGGCGGCCATGGCACGTTATAAAGCAGGACAAGGTTCTGCTCTTCCAGAACGGATTCAACCTTGGGCTTGGCGGCTTCCCAAAGCTGGGCGCTCGCCTCGAAAGAGGGCGCGAGGAAGGGGATGGAATCAAAGCCGAAGACCGCGTTCTCGTTCTGGTGGCCGGAGAGCAGGCGCTCGCCCAGTTGGACCTGCCCGGTCTGGATCGCGCGCTTGATGTCCGCGCCAGCAAAGAGGGCGCCGCCCGGGTGCACGGTGATCTCGATCTCGCCGCCGGTCTTCTCGCCCACGCATTCGGCGAATTGCACACCGTTCTCGGAGTGAAAGTTCGAGGCCGAATAGGCCATCGGCATGTCCCATTTCTCGGCCGCGAAGGCGGGCATGGCGGTGCCCAGCGTCAGGGCGGTCATCGCCGCGCCGGCCATCAGTCTTGCTGTCAGTGTCATATGGTTTCTCCCTTGTTGTTGCAGTCCCACGCTTGGCGTCATCCGTCGAAGCGTTGGGGGTGATACGGGGTCAGATCCGTGTTTGGCGTCTGCCCCGTGATCAATCCGGCGATCAGTCGGCCCGTTTTCGGACCGCCCGTCAACCCGATGTGATGGTGCCCGAAGGCGGTGTAGACCCGGCTTGTCCCGATCTGCCCGATCAGGGGCAGCGAGTCGCTGGGGGCGGGTCGGTGCCCCAGCCATTCGATCTCTTCCTTGGCGGTGAGATGGGGAAAGGCGGCCTTGGCCTGACGGCGCAGCAGCGCCAGTGGGGCTTTGGACGCGCCCGCTTCCAACCCGCCGAACTCGACGATCCCGGCACAGCGCAGCCCTTCGGCCATGGGCGTGGCGACGAATTTGCCCGCCGCCATCATGGTGGGGCGCGATGGGCCGCCCTCGGCATCCTTGAAGACGATGTGGTAGCCGCGTTCGGATTCCAGCGGCACGTTGATCCCCAGTTTGCGCATGAGCGGTTTCGACCAGACACCAGTCGCCAGCAGCACGTCATCGCAGGGCAGGGAGCCTTGATCGGTGAGGACCGAAGTGACTTCTTCGTCGGTGATCGCCACGTCCTGCACCCCGGCCTGTCGGATGGTGCCGCCCATCCCCTCGAAGGCTTTGGCCAGCGCCCGGACATAGCCGCCGGGGTCGGCGATGAAACCGTGGTCGGCCAGCCGTGCGATGCAGGTGATCTGTGGGCCATAGGCCGGGTCGAATTCCCTAACCGCGCCGCCTTCGATGATTTCCGGCTCGAAACCCGCCTCGCGGCGCAGCGCCCAGGTGTAGGCCTCAGCCTCAAAGGCAGCGCGATTGGTATAGGCAAAGCAATAGTCGCTGTCGCGGACCCAGTCCTCCAGCCCCAGATCGGCGCAGAGGGCTTTGTGCTGCGCCACGCTGTCGCTCACGATGGGCACCAGCCCGGCAGAGATGCGGCGGGTGTCGCGGTCATTGGCGTGGGCCATGTAGCGGCGCAGCCATGGCAGCAGGCGGGGCAGATAGGGCCAGCGCAGGAACAGCGGGAACTCAGGGTCGCGCAGCATCCCCGGTGATTTGCGCAGCAGGCCCGGCCCGGTCACCGGCGCGACGCCCGCCGCCGCCAGCACGCCGCCATTGCCATGCGAGGTGCCGCGCCCCGGCTCGGCCCGGTCGACGAGCGTTACCGCCGCCCCGGCGCGGCGCAGCCAGATCGCGGCAGAGACGCCGACGATTCCGGCGCCGATAACGACGACATGCTGGCTCATGGGTGGCGGCTTTCGATTTCGCGTTGAGTCATAGCTTGTTTCCTTTGGGGCATCTTTTACACAAAAAATCACCACGTCAACAAAATGCTGATAAAATGTCATCGTTAGACTTTCGCTTGTCTCGCCCTGCCCGCAAAGGCACCCTGCGCCCAAACGGAGGGCATATGACAAACGAGACGGGCGCGCGGCTGGGAATCCTCATGCTGGACACGCGGTTTCCCCGCATTCTGGGGGATGTCGGCCATGCGGGCAGTTGGGATTTCCCGGTGCGCTATGCGGTGGTGCCCGGGGCCACGCCTGAAGCGATCGTGTGCGACGATATCGACCCCTTCGTGCAGGCTTTCATCGCCGCGGGGCGCGACTTGATCGCCGAAGGCTGCACCGGCATTGCCACCACCTGCGGGTTCTTGGCGCTGATCCGGCCTCGCCTCGCCGAAGCGCTGGGCGTGCCCGTTGCCGCCTCGGCGTTGGAGCAGGCGGGGCAGATCGCGGCCTGCCTGCCGCTGGGGCAAAGGGTCGGCATCTTGACGATCTCCGCCGCCACGCTTTCGCCCGCCCATCTGCGCGCGGCGGGGGTGCCCGAGGGCAGCCCGGTGGTGGGGACGGAGGGCAGCGGCTTCGCCCGAACGATCCTCGGCAATCTGCCCGACCTCGACGTGGCGCAGGCGCGGGCCGAGATGGTGCAGGCGGCGCAGCGGTTGGTGGAGGCCCACGCGGATGTCGGGGCGATCCTTTTGGAATGCACCAACATGGTGCCATATGCTACGGATATCGCGGCGGCGACCGGGCGGCCCGTGCACTCGATCCACAGCTATCTCAACTGGTTTCACGCAGGGTTGCTGCCGCCCCGTTTCGGCTAATGCGGCAGGCGCAGCCAGCCGTCGGTGAAGCTGACCTGGCGCACCCCAGCCAGCGGGAGGAGGCGGTGCAGCTCTGCCTCGAAGGCCGCTTGCCGCCCCTTGCCCCAGCGAACCCCGCGTTCGGGCCAGAGCGCGGTGACGCGCAAGACGTCCAGATCGCGATGCGCCTTCATATCGACCCGTCCCACCAACCTGTCGCCCTGTAGCAGCGGGAAGACATAATAGCCGTATTCGCGCTGCGCCTCGGGCACGAAGACCTCGATCCGGTAGTCGAAACCGAAAAGCCGGGCGGCGCGTTTGCGGTCGCGCAGGGCGGGGTCGAAGGGGCTAAGCACCCGGAGCCGTTTGGGCGGTTCGCGGGTAAGGGCGGGGTCATCGGCCCAGCCGGGGCGGGCAAAGGCAGGGCGCAGGCTGCCGTCGGCGGCCTCAATGTCGATCTCCTCCAGCCGCCCCGCGGCTTGTTCTGCCGCGCACCAGCCGCGCGCCTCGGCGGGGGAGATATGGGCCCAGAAGGCGGCCAATTCCCCTGCCGTGGCAAAACCCAAGCGCGCCAGCGCCTGATCGCAGCACCAGTCGATCGTCTGCTCTATGTCGGGGGCATGCGCCGGGTCACGCAGCGCGGCGGGCACCACCCGCTCGGTCAGGTCATAGCGCTTGCGAAACCCCTCGCGCCCGGTCACGGCCAGCGCGCCGCTGCGCCACAGATACTCCAGCGCGGTTTTCGACGGATGCCATTGCCACCAGCCCCCGCTGCTGCGCGGCTCGCCCCGGCCCACGTCGGATGAGGTGACGCTGCCCTCGGCCCGGACCTGCGCGAGCACGTTTTGCATCTGTGTTTCGAAGTCGTGCCGCTGCCAATCCTTCCAGCGGCCCAGCAACTTGGCCGCATCGCGGGTTCGGCGCAGATGCCATTGCGGATAGAATCCCATCGGGATGACGGCGGCGTCATGGGTCCAATGCTCAAAGAGCGCCCGGTCTTTTTCATAAAGCCGCTTGAGCGCAGCGGGGCGATAGCGCGGACGGCGGGCGAACAGGATCAGATCATGCGCCCGCGCCACCGTGTTGATGCTGTCGAGTTGCACAAAACCCAGATCATGGATCAGCTTGAGCAGTGCCGCGCCCTTGGCCGGGCCCTGCGGCGGGTCGGACAGCAGGTGACGCGCCAGAAACAACCGCCGCGCGGCGGCATTGGCGAGCCTTGGGCGGCTCACCCCTGACGACGGCGGCGCAGGGTATCGCCGAGTGACAGCGTCGGGGTCAGGGTGACCTGGGTTTGCATCTCAAGGTCCGGCTCGGGCTGGGTCTGGTTCAGGATGATCCGCGCGGCGGCCTGGCCGATCTCGTTCCGGCAAGCGTCCATCGTCGCCAATTGACGCGGCAGACCTTGCAGCAGCTCGACGTTGTTGAACCCGGCAAGGCCGATCTGACCGGGAATGTCGATGCCTTGGTCGATCAGATGCAGCAGCCCGCCCGCACCGATCATGTCGTTGGAGTAATAGAGGAAATCAAGGTCGGGCGAGCGTTCGAGCATCTCTTGCGTCATCTCGCGCCCCTTGGCCAGCGCGGAGCCGCCGGAGTAAAAGGCCCGGTCTTCGATCTCGACCCCCGCCTTGGCGAGCCCTTCGGTAAAACCTTCAAACCGTTTGCGCGCGCGGTGGTCGAGGGGCATTTTCGTGCCCATGAAGCCAATCCGCTCATAGCCCTCGCGCAGGATCGCCTGTGCCATCTCGCGCCCGGCGCGGCGGTGGGAGATCCCCACCATCGCATCGACAGGTTTGCCATCGGTGTCCATGATCTCGACCACCGGAATGCCCGCATTGCGCAACATGGCGCGGGTGGCGTCGGAATGCTCCAACCCCGCGATGATCACCCCCGAGGGCCGCCATGAGAGCATCTCATAAAGCACCCGCTCTTCCTTCTCGGGCAGGTAGTCCGTCACCCCCACCACCGGCTGCAGCGGCGTGTCTTCGAGCACTTGGTTGATGCCGTTCAGAACTTCGGGGAACACCATATTGCCCAGCGAAGGGATCACGACCGCCACAAGGTTCACGCGCTGGCTGGCCAGCGATCCGGCGATCTGGTTGGGCACATAGCCAAGCGCCTTGGCGGCGGCGAGAACACGGTTGCGGGTGGCCTCCGACACGTCGCCGCGTTTGCGCAGGACGCGGCTGACCGTCATCTCGGAAACGCCGCAAGCATCGGACACATCACGGAGGGTCAACGGGCGTTTGGGGGGTGTGGTCAATTTGGTTTTCCTGTTTGCCTCACCCATAGGTAGCGCGAAGCGGGAGGCGCGATCAAGCATTGCCGCAGCCCTGCTGCGAGGCGCAGTCATTCGGTTGCCAATCTGCCGATGACATCGCCAGACGCTTGCGTTAAACCCAAGCCTGTCGGCCCCGTGGCTCAACTGGATAGAGCAGCCCCCTCCTAAGGGGCAGGTTGCAGGTTCGAATCCTGCCGGGGTCGCCATTCGGCGCGTAGGGCGCTGCCGACCATCCTCACCCCCTTGTGCCTTGAAATCCCCATCCGGTCTGTCAGATTGCCCCGGATATAATCAGGAATGGCAGAGGCTTTGATGAAAACAGGAACTTTTGTGATCGGGGCGGCCTTGCTGGCCGTTGCGGGGTGTACGGTGCCGGCGAGTGGGCCGCAGGGCGGCTCGGCCCGCATGGGCAATCTGCCGGAGGCGGTGGTGAGCCTTGCCGCGCCGAACCAAGATCTGTCGACGGCGCGGTTGCTGCCGGAGGATGGCTGCTATTGGTATCAGCACAACGGCCCGGTCGAGACGACGCTGGTGCCGCTGCGGGCGGTAGGCGGCAAGCCGATCTGCACCAAACGCCAAGCCTGACATAGAAACGGGGGCTGCCAAGCGGCCCCCGTTATTCGTTCCAGCTTAGCTGCTGGCGACAACGCTTTCTTCCGCCGAGTAGAGATAGGCCGTCGAGCCGGTCTGCACATTCGGGTAGAGCTGGTTGATATGCGCCATGATCATCCGCACACAGCCTGAGCTTGCCCGGCCGCCGATGCTCTGCGGCTGCGGGGTGCCGTGGATGCGCAGATAGGTGTCGCGGTTCCCTTCAAAGAGGTAAAGCGCCCGCGAGCCGAGGGGGTTTTCAGGGCCGGGCGGCACGCCGTCTTCAAGGCCCGCGTAAAGCTCGGGATCGCGCTTGATCATGTTTTGGGTGGGCGTCCAATGCGGCCATTGCACCTTGCGTTTGATCGTATAGGTGCCCGGCTCATAAAGATTGCCACGCGCGATCGCCACGCCGTAGCGCATGGCGGTTCCGCCCTCTTCGATATGATAGATATAGCGCGCCACCGCATCGACGTGGATGTCGCCGACGCGCAGGTTGTCATTCGCCACGACGCGCTGCGGCAAGAAGCGCGGGTGGACGCCCCAAGGGTTGCTCGTCGCCGGGTCAAAGCCCGCCGGGGTGACCTGCGCATCCCAAGCGGCCTTCTCTGCCGCGCTTGGGCGCGTGCGGGCCATCAGGGGGGTGGCAATCGCGCTGGAAAATAGCGCCGTGGTGGTCTGAATGAAATGACGTCTTGTCAGCATGTGGTCGCTCCGTGGTTGACCTCTCTGCGCGGGGCAGGGTCGTATGCGTGTATGAGAGACTAACGGCCTTTCTCCGCTGGAGGTTCAAGGAAGAAGACGGTTGCTGAAGATATTGTGATCTAAAACACACGGTTTTCACCGAAAAAACGGGGCGCGGGCGGGTGGGCGCGCGCCCCGAATGCTGCGGGGTAGGAGGTAGGAAGGGCTTGGTCAGCCGCGCCCGCGGTAGGGCGGCACCCCTTGATCGGGGATCCAGACGCCCTCGGGCAGGGGGCCGGTTTGCCAGAAGACGTCGATGGGAATGCCGCCGCGCGGATACCAATAGCCGCCGATCCGCAGCCATTGCGGGGCAAGGAACTCGGCCAACCGTCGGGCGATGGAGATGGTGCAATCCTCATGAAAGGCGCCGTGATTGCGGAAGGAGGTCAGAAACAGCTTGAGCGATTTCGATTCCACCAGCCACGGGCCGGGCACATAGTCGATCACCAGATGGGCAAAGTCGGGCTGGCCGGTCATCGGGCAAAGCGAGGTGAACTCCGGCGCGGTGAAGCGCACGTTATAGGCCACATCGGCCTGCGGGTTCGGCACACGCTCAAGCTCGGCCTCTTCGGGGCTGGCGGGGATGCGGGTTTCCCCGCCGAGCTGTTTAAGATTGCTGTAGATGTCGTCGGACATGGGGTCTCCATCGGTCAGACGCCGCGCTTGTTGCCCCAGATCAGGACATGAAGCTGCGGCAGGATACGGGGGGCGAACCAGTGATCGGTCATGGCAAGCTCGGTTAGCCAGCCCAAACGGTCGGCCAGCGCCTGCGGGTCCACCGGCGTGGCGGGGTCGACCTCGGGGTTGCCGGGTTGAAGGTAGAGCGGGATATCGAGGTGATGGGCATGCACTTCGCGCGCCCAATGGTAGTCGATCTCGTCGAAGATCACGATCTTCATCACCTGCTGCCGCGCCTGCGCGCCGAGGGTCCGGCAGGCGTCGAATGCGTCCCAGTCGACACGCTCACCGCTTGATGGCGGCTTGGGGGAGAGCACAAGCGTATCGAGATCGGCAAACCATGGCCGCGCGATGGAGCCTTGGGTCTCACAGGCGAAGCGATAGCCCGCGGCCTTGCCCATGCGGATCAGCGGGCCGAAATCCTGTATCGCCGGGTTGCCGCCCGAGAGGGAGACGGTCAGCGGTTGGTCCTTGGAAAGCTTGCGGATCCGGCGCCAGATGTCCTCGGTCGACATGGGGGTCCAGCTATGGCGGTACTGGCTGTCGACGGCATGCAGGCTGTCGCACCAGCTGCACCGATAGTCACAGCCGCCCGCGCGGACGAATACCGTCGGCTCCCCGATCAGCGCGCCTTCGCCCTGAATGGTGGGGCCGAAAATCTCGGCAATGCGCAGGGTCATGGCCGGTATTCCGCCCATGTTTTCGGGGTCTCGCTGACCAGCACGGCAGAGGTCTCGGGCCAGCGGGCGGCGCACCAGTCGTGGAAATGTTTCGCCATGTTCTCGGCGGTGGAGGGGCCGTCCAGCACATCGTTCAGATGCCGGTGGTCGAAGTGATCGTCGATATAGGTCTTGAGCGGTTTCAAGTCGTGGTAATCGCGCACGAAACCATCGGTATTGAGCGTCTCCGCGGCCAGTTCGACCACAACGATGTAGTTGTGCCCATGCAGCCGCGCGCATTGATGATCGTCGGGCAGGTGGCCCAACTGGTGGCTGGCGGAGAAGTGGAATTCCTTGCGAATACGGAACATCAGCCTTTCCCCTGCGCGGCAAGGGCCGTGGTCCAATAGTCGGGGTCGGCGTAGACGGTCGGGTCTGTGACCTCGGCCAGATGAAAGGCTTCGCGCCGCTCGACACAGGTGCCGCAGCGCCCGCAATGGACCGCGCCGCCCTTGTAGCAGGACCACGTCTCAGCGAAGGGCGTGCCATGCTGCGCGCCTTGGCGGACGATCTCGGCCTTGCTGTGCTCGACAAAGGGCGTGTGCAGCCGCACATCGGCATAGCCGTCGAGCGCGGTCTGCTGCATCGCATCGAAGGCGCGGGTGAAACTGGGGCGGCAGTCGGGATAGATGAAGTGATCGCCGCCATGCACGGCGGTGGCCACGGCCTCATCCCCCTGCGCGGCGGCAATGCCAAAGCCGATGGACAGCATGATCGCATTGCGGTTCGGCACGACGGTGATCTTCATCGTGTCTTCGGCGTAATGCCCATCGGGCACGTCGATATCGTCGGTCAGGGCGGAACCCGATAGCGCCGCACCGATCCCGCGCATGTCGATCAGGTGAAACGGCACGCCCAGCCGTTCGGCCGCCGCCCGGGCGAAATCGACCTCTTTGCGGTGACGCTGGCCATAGTCGAAGGAGACGAGCCGGGTGAGGTGATGCACCTCGGCGGTGATATGCGCAAGCGACACGGAATCGAGTCCGCCTGAGCAGATGACAAGTGTTTTCATTTTGGGGCCCTTGTTTTGATGTCCGGGTAGGCTGCGACCGGATGGCGGGGCTTATTTCAGAATTTGCGCGGATTGCAAGCCTCACGCGCGGGCGGGCAGCCGCCGCAGAGGCAGGAGGGTTTCCGCCAAAACCCGATAAAATAAGGATTTTGGCCTTAACGATTAAACCTAAGTTAACTTTAGACAATGCCGAATTCGCGCTATGGTGGGGCTATGTTGAAAAGCACCCAAAGCGTCACGCTCGACGCCAGCCATTATGAATTGATCGAGGCGATGACCGATGAGGTGGTCATTCTTGACGCCACCGGCAAGATTGTCGCGGTCAATATGGCGTGGAAACTGTTTTGCGAAGAGAACGGCGGCGACGCGGGAACGCATTACGTCGGGGCCAATTACTTTGACATCTGCGAAGCGGCGGCCATGGGTGCCGTGGTGCAGGCGGAAACGGTTCTGGAGGGGCTGCGCCAAGCGCTGAAAACCGGGACTTCCTTCGAGGGGGAATACCCCTGCGATGGGCCGGGGGTGCGGCGCTGGTTTCAACTCAACGCCAACCGCTTGACGATCCAAGGCGCGCCTTGCCTGCTGTTGCAGCACCGCAATGTCACGACGCGCCGCATGGCGCATGACGATATCGAACGTGCCCATGTGCAGGCGGAAACCTTTGCCGCCCTCGTGGCCACCACGGGCGAAGCGATCCTGACCTATGACATGGAAGGCCGCATCATCAGCTGGAATCCAGCAGCCGAGCGGCTCTACGGCTATACGGAAGAGGAAGCTTTGGGCCAGTCGGTCGAGCTGTTGTATCCACCGGATTGGCCGACGCGGGTGCTTGAGTATCGCGATCAGATCATGGCCGGCAAGCTGCGCCAGTTCAATGCGGTGCGCGTGGCCAAGGACGGCACCGAGCGCCATGTCACCATCGCCTGCACGCCCATTCGGACACTTTCGGGGGATATCGTCTCGATCTCGAACATCCACCATGATGTGACCGCGACGCGCAAGGCCGAAGAGGTGCGCGATCTCGTCTCGCGTGAGGTCATCCACCGGGCCAAGAACATGCTCTCTCTGGTCACAGCGATGCAGCGGCAGACGGCGAGTTCGGCGGCCTCTCTCGCGGAGTTCAACAAGTCTTTCGGGGCCCGTATTCAGGCGCTGGCCCGGTCCACCGATTTGCTGGTCGATGGCGGCTGGTCTTCCGTGGACCTGGCCGAACTGGTGCGCGCGCAGTTGGACCCGTTTTTGCATTTGCAGGCCAAGGCGGTGGATGTGGATGGCCCCTCTGTCGCTTTGGGACCGCAGGCGTTGCAACTGATCGGTATGGCGCTGCATGAGCTGGCGACGAATTCCACGAAATACGGGGTGATGAGCGACGGCTGCGGCGATATCCAATGCCACTGGTCCCATACCGAAAAGGGCGGGCTGCGTTTCCAGTGGATCGAGACCGGCATCACCATTGACCCCTCTGCCAAGAAAGCCACCGGTTTCGGGAGCAAGGTTCTGTCTGTATTGGCTCCCGCGATGGTCAATGGCGCGGCGGAAACCGTGACCAGCGCAAACGCCCTGACTTGGACCGTCACGATCCCTGCCGCGCATATGGGTAAACTGGCCTGAGCGGCGGCGCGCTGCCGCGCTGCGCAGGGTTGCCGGTTGACCTAAATCACCCCGTTGCGGAACTCTCCTGCGCTGGAAACTTGTTCCTCCTTTGAGATGTCGTTTGAAAAGGCAAAAGGAGGCTAGGATGGCCGAAGGGCAGGGCAAGACCGCGAAACTCTACCGGATGGTGATGGAGCAACACCTCTGTCCCTTCGGGTTGAAATCGAAAGACCTGCTGGAGCGGCAGGGCTACCACGTCGAAGATCACCACCTTACGACCCGCGAAGAGACCGATGCCTTCAGGGCGAAAGAGGGTGTGGAGACCACGCCGCAAACCTTTATCGAGGGGGAGCGGATCGGCGGCTACGACGATCTGCGCGTGCATTTCGGTTTAGACAAGCCCAAGGAAGAGCAATCGGACACCAGCTATCAGCCCGCTATCGCTATTTTCGGTGTGGCCTTCCTGATGGCACTGGGGCTCTCTTGGTATGCATTCGGCAGCATCTTCACACTTCGGGCCTTTGAGTGGTTCATCTCGATCTCCATGTGTTTCCTCGCCGTTCAAAAGTTGCAGGACATTGAGAGCTTCTCGACGATGTTTCTGAACTACGACCTGCTGGCCCAGCGGTGGGTGCCCTATGGCAAGGTCTATCCGTTCGGGGAGGCGCTGGCGGGTATTTTGATGACCGCCGGGGCGCTGACCTGGCTCTCGGCCCCCGTGGCGATCGTGATCGGCGCAATTGGCGCGGTTTCGGTCATCAAGGCGGTCTATGTCGACAAACGTGAATTGAAATGTGCCTGCGTCGGCGGGTCGAGCAATGTGCCGCTTGGGTTCGTCTCGCTTACCGAGAACGTCATGATGCTGGGCATGGGGGTCTGGATGCTGCTCAAGGTCTACGGCTGAGTGGAGCAGAGCGATCCGAGTTTCTGGCTTTGGGAGCTGTGGGGGGGGGGTATCTGGTCGGGCTGAGAGGATTCGAACCTCCGACCCCCTGCTCCCGAAGCAGGTGCGCTACCAGGCTGCGCTACAGCCCGACCGATGTGCAGCGCAATAGCGCAGCTTGGCGGGTTTGGCAATTGGTCAGTTGCAGGGATTTTGCGTGGCGTTTGGGGGAAGCGGGGGGAATTGGGGGCGCTGCCCCCGCAGCCTGCGGCTGCTCCCCCGAGGGTATTTGAGAAAGGATGAAGGGAAGGGGGCGGGGCGTGAAACCCCGCCTTGGTTTCTTATAGGCTGGCGTTGAGGGCCTTGAGGATGGCATCGCCCATTTCCTCGGTCGTGATGGGGGTGCCGCCTTCGGGGCCCATCAAGTCGGGGGTGCGGGCGCCATCGGCCAGCGCGCGTTCGACGGCTTTTTCCAGACGGGCGGCTTCTTCGCCTTGGTCGAAGGAATAACGCAGCGCCATGGCGAAGCTGAGGATACAGGCGATTGGGTTGGCCTTGCCTTGGCCCGCGATGTCGGGGGCGGAGCCGTGGACCGGCTCGTAGAGGGCCTTGGGGCGGCCACCGGCATTAGGCGCGCCGAGGCTGGCGGAGGGCAGCATGCCGAGGCTGCCGGTCAGCATGGCGGCGCAGTCGCTGAGGATGTCGCCGAAGAGGTTGTCGGTGACGATCACGTCGAACTGCTTGGGTGCGCGCACGAGCTGCATGGCGCCGTTGTCGGCATACATGTGGCTGAGTTCGACATCCGGGTATTCGGCATCGCGCACCCGTTGGGTGACTTCGCGCCACAGGATGCCGCTTTCCATGACGTTGGCTTTCTCCATGGAGCAGACTTTGTTGCCGCGGCGGCGGGCGAGTTCAAAAGCGGAGCGGGCGACGCGCTCGATCTCGCTTTCGGTGTAGCGCTGCGTGTTGATGCCGACGCGTTCGTTGCCTTCCTCGAAGATGCCGCGCGGCTCACCGAAATAGACGCCGGAGGTGAGTTCGCGCACGATCATGATGTCGAGGCCCGCGACCACGTCTTTTTTCAGCGAGGAGAAATCGGCAAGCGCGTCAAAGCATTGTGCCGGGCGCAGGTTGGAGAAGAGGTCCATTTCCTTGCGCAGGCGGAGCAGGCCGCGTTCTGGTTTCACGGAGAAGTCGAGGTCGTCGTATTTCGGGCCGCCCACGGCGCCCAGCAGCACGGCGTCGACTTCGAGGGCGCGGGCCATCGTGTCATCATGCAGCGGGGTGCCGTGTTTGTCATAGGCCGCGCCGCCGACCAGATCATGCTCTACGTCGAAGGCCAGATCGCGCTTTTCGCCGAACCAGTCGATGATGCGCGTGACCTGCGCCATGACCTCGGGGCCGATGCCGTCGCCGGGGAGGATGAGCAAGGATGGGTTGGCCATGGGAAACTCCTGAAAATACGGTTGGAGATTGGGTAGCCTGCGGGTTCCGGAGGGTCAAGATAGGGGGCGTCAGCGGGTGAGGTCGACCCAGAGGAGGGCATGGCGGCTGGCGCTTTCGCCCTTGGGCCAGATGAGGCCAGCGTCACTGACTTCCCAGTCGCGCGAGGGCAGGATGTAGTCGACGCGCATCGGGCCGGTTTGGGACCAGTTGACTGTGGGACGGTGCGGCAGGGGGTCTTGTAGCGCAGGATGGGAGAGGAGGGCGGCAATGGCTTCGCCGCGCCCGTCGCCGCGCTGCGGGTCGAGATTGGCGTCTCCCAGCAGGACGAAGGGGGGTGTCGGGGGCGTGCCGATCTTTCCGGCGAGGTGGTGGAGCCAGAAGGTGGTTTCGTCATGGTTGCGGCGGCCATTGCGGTCTTCGGGGCCGTCGAAGACCGGCGGGGTGGCGTGGTAGGTCAGCAGCGTGACGGGGCCCTCCGGGGTTTGGATCGGCAGGGACCAGTGGCCGTTGGAGGAGAGGCGCTGCGCGGCGTGGGCCTCAACCCCCGCGAAGGGGGCGCCGTCGATCATCGGGTAGAGTGTATCGGGGAGGTCGCGCCAGAGGAGGGTGCTGAAATCTTGGAACTCGGCCTCTCGGATCGGGTGGCGTGAGAGGATCGCCATGGCGCCTTGGCCGAAGAAGCGGCCATAGCCTTGGGCGTCACGGGGGGTGCCGAGCTTGCCGTCACCGTCGAGGTCGACGCCGCTTTGGCGGCCTGCATTGGGCGGTGCGGCGAAGCGGTGGGGATAGGGCGCGCCCGCGGCGGAGAGGGCATCGGCGAGGGCATTGAGGGCGGCCTGTTCGAGATCGTAGTCGATGCCTTGTAGCGCGATGATATCGGGATCGGCGCTGGTGATGGTTTCGATCACGGAGGCGACGGCGGGATCGTCCCCGCGTAGGATATCGCGCAGGAGCAGGCCCGGCCCTTTGCGCGACAATTCTGTGTTGAAGGTGGCGATACGCAGCGGTTCGGCCTGCGCGGTGCCGGTCAGCAAGAGCAGCGCCAGCAGAAAGCGGATCAGGCGGCCTGCATATGCGCTTCGGCGTAGGCGCGGCGGCGTTTGTCGTGGATCATCTCGGCCACCCGCCCCATGGCGATGCCGCGCATGATCATACTGGCCGGAAGGAATGCCCATGCGCTTATTGTCCAGATCATGGTTTGATGATTGCTCAGTGAGATCGGATCTAGCAGATCGGCGGTGGCCTTGACCACTGCGGGGATGAAGAAGGGCAGAAGGAAGCCAAGCGCGATGTTGATCCGCGCGTCCCGTTGCAGCCGGTAGAGCACATCGCCCCCAGCGGTTGGATCGAAAAGTGGCAGGTTCACCCAGACGTTAAAAGCGCCTTGGCGTGCGGGCCAGCCCATGACACGCACCAGCACCACGAAGGTCGCCAATGCGATGAGCGAGACCAGATAGGCCAGACCCGCCGCTGTGCGGATCAGGTTGACCGCCTCGAGAGGGGCGTCGGCGGGCATCATCAGCACCACAAGACGCACCGGGGAATAGGGGAAATCAAGCGCATTGCCCAGTATCGTGCCAAGCGCGGTGAGCGCGCCGGTCAGCAGGGTGGGGGTCGTTTGGCCCCGCGCGATAAGCGACAGGACGAGGATCGTGAAGAGCAGGCTGATGAAGCGGAGCCGATTGAAAGGCGGCGCGTCGCGAAATTCGACGATGCCGGGCTGGCGGGCGTTGTATTCCATGAAGGTCAGGATCGCCGCGATACAGGCGAGCAGCACGGTGATCTGGCTGGATTCCGCATCGGCCCCCGGCAAGAGAAGCGCCGGGATGGCAATCAATAGCGCCACCAATAGGCCACGCGTCGCCGCGCCTGTCATTCGTCCGATCACTGCTCTGCCCTTTCAAACTGGCCAGCCGCGATACGATGCCGCGTGCTTGTTCCAACTTGATGCCCCCGGTTGATGGGGTGTGCCTCATTATGGTCCAATTTTTGCCTTCTTTCCGCACATGCCTCAAGGCTCCGCGAAGAGAAGAGCAGGATACTGGGGTATTTTGAGGGAGGGGGTGGTGCCTTCTTGCATCAATTCCGTGGCGGTTTGATGGCAGGCGGCAACATCTTGTGGGCGCGCGGTTTGCGCCCACAAGTTTGATCATGCAGGCCGGGCGTTAGACCCAAGGGCGGCTTTGGCCCAGCGAATCCTCGTAGCTGTCGATGGCGGCACCTTTTTCGAGCGTGAGGCCGATGTCGTCCAGCCCGTTGAGAAGGCAGTGCTTTTTAAAGGCGTCCACTTCGAAGGGGAATGTCTCACCATCTGAGGTGGTCACGGTCTGGCCTTCCAGATCGATGGTCATCCGCGCGTTCGATCCCTTTTCGGCGTCTTTCATCAGCACGTCGACCTGCTCTTGCGGCAGGGCGATGGGCAGGATGCCGTTCTTGAAGCAGTTGTTGTAAAAGATGTCGGCGAAGCTGGGTGCGATGACGCAGCGGATGCCGAAATCAAGGATCGCCCAAGGTGCGTGTTCGCGCGACGATCCGCAGCCGAAGTTGTCGCCCGCCACGAGGATCTGCGCGTCGCGATATTGCGGTTGGTTCAGCACGAAATCGGGGATTTCGTTGCCTTCGCGGTCATAGCGCATTTCGTCGAACAGGTTCACGCCAAGGCCGGAGCGTTTGATCGTCTTGAGAAAGACCTTGGGGATGATCATGTCGGTGTCGATGTTCACCAGCGGCATGGGAGCCGCGGTGCCGGTGATTTCTGTAAACTTTTCCATCGGGGTATCCTTCGGAGAATGCGGGAACCGCGCCGCCTGACGGCGCGTTCTAGGCAAATGGTATATCAGGAGGGCATGGCATGTCGTACCAAACCTGCACGAAGGTGGAATGGGACTGGGGCAATGGCACCGGGACCGGCAAGATCGTCAAGAAATACACGCAGAAGATCACCCTGAAGCTGCAGGGCAGCGAGGTGACCCGCAAGGCGAGCGATGACGAGCCGGCCTATAAGATCGAACAGGACGACGGCAGCGAAGTGCTGAAGTCCGGCAGCGAGCTGCGCAAGGCCGACTGAGCCCTGCGCAACGCGCCCGGTATCCATACCCCGGTCGCTCACGCCAGGTCGCGCAGGTCGGTCAGGTGACCGGTGAGTGCGGCGGCGGCGGCCATGCCGGGTGACACGAGATGCGTGCGGCCCTTATAGCCCTGACGCCCCTCGAAGTTGCGGTTCGACGTGGCCGCGCAGCGTTCGCCGGGAGCAAGCTGGTCGGGGTTCATCGCCAGACACATGGAGCAGCCCGCGAGACGCCATTCGAAACCGGCCTCGCGGAAGATGTCCGCCAGCCCTTCCTCCTCGGCCTGCGCCCGGACGAGGCCGGAGCCCGGCACGACCATGGCACGCAGACCGTCCTTGATCTTCTTGCCCTTCAGCACTTCAGCAGCGGCGCGCAGGTCTTCGATGCGGCCGTTGGTGCAGGAGCCAATGAAGACGGTGTCGATCTCGATATCGGTGAGCTTTTGACCCGGTTTCAGGTCCATATACTCCAGCGCACGTTTCACCGCGTCGACTTTGCCGCCCTTGAAGTCTTCGGGCGAGGGGACCGTCGCGTCGATCGGCAGCACGTCTTCGGGCGAGGTGCCCCATGTGACGACCGGTGCGATGTCTTCGCCCTTGAGCGTCACGACCTTGTCCCAATGGGCGTCCTCGTCAGAGAAGAGGGTTTTCCACCAGTCCATCGCCGCTTCCCACTGTGCGCCTTTCGGAGCGTGGGGGCGGCCCTTGCAGTATTCGAATGTCTTTTCGTCCGGCGCGATGAGGCCAGCGCGTGCGCCGCCTTCGATCGCCATGTTGCAGACGGTCATGCGGCCTTCCATCGACAGGTCGCGGATCGCCTCGCCGCAGTATTCGATGACATAGCCGGTGCCGCCCGCGGTGCCGGTGGCGCCAATGACCGACAGGGTGATGTCCTTGGCCGTGACGCCGGGGCGCAGCTTGCCGGTGATCTCGACCTTCATGTTCTTGCCCTTGCGCTGGATCAGCGTCTGGGTGGCCAGAACATGTTCGACCTCCGAGGTGCCGATGCCGTGGGCCAGCGCGCCGAAGGCGCCATGGGTCGCGGTGTGGCTGTCGCCGCAGACCACGGTCATGCCGGGCAGGGTCCAGCCTTGCTCGGGGCCGACGATATGCACGATGCCTTGGCGCACGTCCGAGACGGGGTAGTAATGCACGCCGAATTCACGCGCGTTCTTGTCGAGGGCGGAGACCTGAATGCGGCTGTCCTCGGTCATGGCTTCGGGGTCTTCGCGGCCCTCGGTGGTCGGCACGTTGTGGTCCGGCACGGCGATGGTCTTGTCCGGGGCGCGCACGGTGCGGCCCGACATGCGCAGCCCTTCAAAGGCCTGCGGGCTGGTCACTTCGTGCACCAGATGGCGATCGATATAGAGCAGGCAGGTGCCGTCATCGGCTTCGTGGACGACATGGGCGTCCCAGATTTTATCGTAAAGCGTCTTGGGGGACATGATGGTCCTCTCCCGTGGTTTGGAATGGCTATGGGTGTGGCTGAGAGGGGGTGGCTTATAGTCGCGCCAGAACGCTATGCGTCGCGCCGAAAAAGCGTTCGCGCAGACGCGCACGGTCGCAAAGATCAAACACCAGTATCATGGGGCAAGGGATATAGCGCCTGAGCGAGTCTCGCAAGGTGTCGTGATCGTCTTGGAGGCAGGGGGTGGGCTGCGGGTCATCTTGCCCCGGCGCAAAGCCTGTGCGACCGTGATCCTCCCTAGCTGCAAAGGCCGACCATGATCCCTGAAAGCCACCCGTTTTCGAACTTCCTGCTGTCGCTTCAGGCTCTGTTCGACGGGGTGCTCGGCTTTGGGGAAAGCATTCTGAGCCCCGGCTGGCGGCAAAACCAAATCCTGATCCTGCTGGTGCTGGTGGCGTTGGCGTGGGTGCTGCACCGGGTCAGCGGCGTGATGCTGCAAAACTGGGTCCGCTCGCGCGAGGGGTGGTCCAAGTGGCAGTTGCGGGTGGTGGTGCAGGTCAAACGACGCTTGGGGTTGATCTGGTTCGCGCTGCTGGCGGGGCTTTTGTATCAGGTGATGCAGAATGTGACATGGCCGTCGCGGTCCTATCTCATCGGATTGGCGGCGACGCTGGCGGCGATCTATGTGGGCATCGCTTTCGCCGCGCGTCTGGTGCGCAACCGTCCCTTGCGGCGCATGGTGACATGGGGGCTGTGGATCTATGCCACGCTCTACATGCTGAACGTCGCCGATGATGTGGCCGTGTTTCTGGACGGCGTCGCGCTGACTGTGGGCGAATTCCGCCTCTCGGTGCTGACCATTCTGACCGCGCTGGTGGTTGTCGGCGCGCTTTTGACCATGGCGCGGCTGGTCAGCACGACCACCGCCGCGACGATCCGCAAGAACGAAGACATCAGCCCCTCCATGCAGGTGCTGGCCGTGAAGGGGGTGCAAATCCTCCTCTACGGGCTCGCGTTCTTTATCGGGGTGCGGGCGGTGGGGATCGACTTGACCGGGCTTGCGGTACTGTCGGGCGCAATCGGCGTGGGCCTTGGTTTCGGTCTGCAAAAGGTGGTATCGAACCTCGTCTCGGGCGTGATCATCCTGCTCGACAAGTCGATCAAGCCCGGCGATGTGATCAGTCTGGGCGAGACCTTTGGCTGGATCCAAACGCTCGGCGCGCGCTATGCATCTGTGGTGACGCGGGATGGCAAGGAATACCTGATCCCGAACGAAGACCTGATCACCGGGCAGGTGGTGAACTGGTCCCACTCTAATGACTTTGTGCGGCTCGATATCTATTTCGGCACGGCCTATTCCGACGATCCGCATCTGGTGCGCAAACTGGCGGTGGAGGCGGCCAAGGGCGTCGACCGGGTGCTGAGCTACAAGGCGCCGGTCTGCCATATTGTTGGCTTTGGCGATTCGTCGGTGGATTACATCCTGCGCTTCTGGATCAAGGATCCGACCGGCGGGCTGACCAACATTCGCGGCAATGTCTATCTGGCGCTTTGGGATGCGTTCAAGGAACACGGCATCTCCATCCCCTTCCCGCAGCGCGAGGTAAAAGTCATCGAAGACAGTCAACTGGCCCTGTCGCGCGCCGCGGCATCGCGGGATATGCCTGAGTGAGCGGGGATTTGCGCCGTGGTTAACGCTATGGCTACGCGATCCATTGAAAAATAAACCCCGGGTCGCTAAATTGGGGCTGCTCGGCACCGGGGCAAGCGTTCAGCATTGATGGTGCTATTTACGAAGGAGGACAATGTCCTGTCTCTTAACGTTGACGCAGCGCAGGCTGCTGACCATGGGGCTGCAATGACTGCCGCCTCGCAAATCGCAACCAGCGACGACCTGCTGGCGCTTATCCTTTCCTCGCTGAATGACGACAAGGCCGAAGATATCGTGCAGATCGATCTGCGCGGCAAGACGGCCATCGGCGACTATATGGTGATCTGCTCGGGCCGCTCCACGCGGCAGGTTTCGGCGATCTCGGAAAAGCTGGCGCAGGCCGTCAAAGACGCCACCGGACGCACGTCCAAGATGGAAGGCCGCGAAACCGGCGACTGGGTCTTGATCGACACAGGCGACGTTGTCGTGCATGTCTTCCGGCCCGAAGTGCGTGAATTCTACCAACTTGAAAAGATGTGGCTGGGCGGCGACGACGCGGCCACAGCGGCACCGCACTGATCCCGCTTTGCGGGCCTAGGTCATGCGAGTTCACATCTGTGCCATGGGCCGGCTTCGCGCCGGTCCGGAAAAATCCCTTGTCGATGATTATCTGACCCGGTTCGACCGGACCGGGCGCGGTCTGGGCCTTGGCCCCGCGCGCGTGGTCGAGATGGAAGACAAGAAGAACGGCGGCATGGCCGCCGAAGCCGTGCTGCTGCGGCGCGCGATCCCTCAAGGGGCGGTGATCTGCGTCTTGGATGAACGCGGCAAGGTCGAAACCTCCCCCGCATTTGGCGAACGGCTTGGCAATTGGCGTGACGCCGGGCGGGGGGATTTGGCTTTTGTCATCGGCGGGGCCGATGGCATCGACCCCAGCCTGCGGGCAGAGGCGGATCATGCACTCTCTTTTGGCAAGATGGTCTGGCCGCATATGCTGGTGCGGGTCATGCTGGCCGAACAGCTTTACCGCGCCGCCGCGATCCTCTCGGGCGGGCCTTACCACCGGGTCTGAAAGGGCGCAGGTCAGGGCAGCGGGATCGTCACCAATTCCGAAGACCAGCCGCTGACACTGTCGCGCGCTTGAATGCTGACCTCCGTCATCCCTTCGGGGATGCGCACGCCAGAAAGCGAGCGGGTGAAGGGCTGCTCTTTCACATGCGGATGTGCCAGATTGCGGGTGCCCAAGGGTTTCCCATCGGGGTCCAGAATGCGCCAAGCGTCGGCATAGTGGTCCCAACCGCTGTCGTTATGCCGAATGGTGACGTCAAACTTCCACAAATCGCCCTGTCGATCGACCGTGACATTCAGAATGGCGGGCGGATCGGCGAAACCCGGCGCGGCAAAGGCCAAGAAGGCGAGAATGAGGCTACGTTTGAACATGGGACACCAATAAAACAACGAACTGAATATAGCGCATTTCGGAAAGGTTCCAAGGTAGGCGGAAGTTGGGCCCGGTGCAATTCACCCTGAAGCCGCAATTTAGTGGTGCAATTGCACCAAGCGCGCGGCAAACTGGCCAAACCCGCGCCATAGGCTCTATGCTGCGGGCCAGAGGAGGGACCGCAATGCAGATGCCAACACCCGATGCCGGGATCATTGCGCGCAAGGCGCGGGTCGTGGCGCGGCTGCGCGCGGCGCTGCCCCGCGATGCCGTGATCGACGATGCGCATGAGACCCGCGCCTATGAATGCGACGCGCTGACGGCCTATAAATGCCCCCCCTTGGCCGTGACCCTGCCTGCCAGCACCGAAGAAGTCTCGTCAATTCTGGCGATCTGCCACGAGGAGGGCGTGCCGGTGGTGCCGCGCGGCTCTGGCACCTCGCTTGCCGGTGGCGCCTTGCCCACTGCCGATAGCGTGGTGCTGGGGGTGGCGCGCATGGCCGAGGTGCTTGAGGTCGATTACGACAACCGTCTGATGCGCGTGCAGACCGGGCGCACCAACCTCAGCGTCACCGGCGCGGTGGAGGAAGACGGCTTTTTCTACGCGCCTGACCCCTCCAGCCAGTTGGCCTGTGCCATCGCGGGCAATATCGCGATGAACTCGGGCGGGGCGCATTGTCTGAAATACGGTGTCACGACCAACAACCTCTTGGGCGTCACCATGGTCATGATGGACGGCGAAGTGGTCGAGATCGGCGGCGGCTATATGGACGCGGGCGGGCTGGACCTTTTGGGCGTGATCTGCGGCTCCGAAGGGCAGTTGGGCGTGGTGACCGAAGCCACCCTGCGCATCCTGCCCAAACCCGAGGGCGCGCGGCCCGTGCTCATGGGCTTCGACGACAACGCCGTGGCCGGGGCCTGCGTCAGCGATATCATCAAGGCGGGCGTCTTGCCCGTGGCGATCGAATTCATGGACCGCCCCTGCATCGAGGCGACGGAGGCTTTCGCCCATGCGGGCTATCCGATGTGCGAGGCGCTGCTGATTGTGGAGGTCGAAGGCTCGGATGCCGAGATCGACCACCAGTTGGCGCTGATCACCGAGATTGCCCGCCGTCACAACCCGGTGGAACTGCGCGAAAGCACCAGCGCCGAGGAAAGCGCCGCGATCTGGCTGGGGCGCAAGTCCGCCTTTGGCGCCATGGGGCAGATCAACGACTACATGTGCCTCGATGGCACCATCCCGGTGAATGAGCTGCCCATGGTGCTGCGCCGCATCGGTGAGATGTCCGATGACTATGGCCTCAAGGTCGGCAATGTTTTTCACGCGGGCGACGGCAATATGCACCCGCTGATCCTGTTTGACGCCAACAAACCCGGCGATCTGGAGAAATGCGAGGCCTTTGGCGCCGACATCCTGCGGCTCTGCGTCGAAGCGGGCGGTTGCCTGACCGGGGAGCATGGGGTTGGGATCGAAAAGCGCGATCTGATGCATGAGCAATACGCCCCCGCGGATCTTGAGGCGCAATTGATGGTGAAGGATGTCTTTGACCCGGCATGGCTGCTGAACCCGGCCAAGGTCTTCCCCCTCGACGTGACGGAAGGGCGGCGCGGCAGCGGCGCGTCGGTGGCGGCGTGACGGTGACTTCCGAGGCGGAGCTGGCCGAGGCGATTCGTGGCGCAGAGGGGCCCCTGTCCCTGCGGGGCGGCGATACGCGCGGCATGGCGGGGCCGGGCGCGGCGCTGTCGCTTGCCGGTCTGCGGGGGATCACCCTTTACGAGCCGGGCGCGCTGACGCTGGTCGCGCAGGCAGGCACGCCGGTCTCCGAGATCGAGGCCGCTTTGGCCGCCGAGGGGCAGCGGCTTGCCTTTGAGCCGATGGACCACCGCGCGCTCATGGACCGCAGCGGTACCCCGACCATCGGCGGAGTCTTTGCCGCCAATGTCAGCGGGCCGCGGCGGCTTGCTGTTGGGGCGGCGCGGGATTTTCTCTTGGGGGTGCGGTTCGTCGATGGGCAGGGGGCCATCATCAAGAATGGGGGCCGGGTGATGAAGAACGTCACCGGCTATGATCTGGTCAAGCTGATGGCCGGGTCGCAAGGCACCTTGGGCGCGCTGACCGAAGTCTCGCTGAAGGTCCTGCCAAAACCTGAAACCAGCGCGACGCTCGTGCTGTCCGGGCTGGACGACGCCGCCGCCATCGCCGCGATGGCGCAGGCCATGCGCAGCCCCTTCGAAGTCACCGGCGCGGCCCATGACCCGGCGCAGGGCCGAACGTTCCTGCGGTTGGAGGGTTTCGAGACCTCAGTCACCTACCGGATCGGGCGGCTGAAGGATCTGCTCGCCGCCACGGGGGGCGAGATCGAGGTGCTCGCAGAAGGTAGCTCAGAGACCCTCTGGCGTGATCTGCGAGATGTGGCACCTTTCCATGGGTCGGCGGGCGATGTCTGGCGTGTGCATTGCCGCCCGACCGAGGCCCCGGCGCTTGCCGCTAAGGCCGGGGCGGAGGCGCGGCTTTATGATTGGGCCGGGGGGCTGCTATGGCTGCGCATGGCTCCCGGCACGGACCTGCGCGCGCGCTTGGGGCAGTATGACGGCCACGCGACCTTGTTGCGGGCCGAGGCGTCGGGGGCGCTGCCACGACAGGAACCCGAAGCGCCGGGGGTGGCGCGGTTGACGGCGGGGCTCAGGGCCAAGTTCGACCCCCGTGGCCTGTTCAACGCCGAAGCCTTGGCCCGCAGCGCATGACTTTGGTGCTGGTCTTCCTCTTTGTCTTTCTGATCGGCCCCTTTCTGTTCAAGGCGCTGATCGCCGTGCCGCCTTCGCTTCGGGCCATCCGCGCGTTGGCGGCGATGGTGCTGGTGACCTTTCTCATCGCGCTTGCCCTGCGCTATGGTCTTCTGCGCTATTGGGGCGACAGCGCTTGGCTGTTGGGGGCCATCGCCTTGGCGCTCTGGGCCGCTTGGATCGGGGTGATTGCGCTGGTGGTCCAAGCGCTGCGCTGGGCCGATCCGCGCCCGGCAATGCGCCGGTGGAGCGGGGTGCTGGGAGCCGTGGGCACGACGGTGCCGTGGTTCGGCCTCGTCCTCGCCAATCTGATGCGCAGCACATAGGAACGGAGCCGCCATGCAAACCACCTTTACCCCCGCGCAGTTGCAGGATCCTGACACGCAGCGCAGCAACGAAATCCTACGCGCCTGTGTGCACTGCGGCTTCTGCACGGCGACCTGCCCGACCTATCAGGTCTTGGGCGATGAGTTGGACAGCCCGCGCGGTCGCATCTACCTGATCAAGGACATGCTGGAGAACGACCGCGACCCGGATCCAAAGACGGTTCAGCATATCGACCGCTGCCTCTCTTGCCTCGCCTGTATGACGACCTGCCCCTCGGGGGTGCATTACATGCATCTGGTCGATCACGCCCGCGCTTATATCGAGGAACGCTACAAACGCCCCATGGGCGAACGCGCCCTGCGCTGGATGCTGGCGCGGATTCTGCCCTATCCCACACGCTTTCGGCTGGCGCTGCTTGGGGCCAAGATCGGGCGGCCCTTTGCCCGGCTGATGCCCGACGCGCGGCTGCGCGCCATGCTGGAGATGGCGCCCAAGACGGTCCCCCCGGTCAGCCGCAATGACGACCCGCAGAGTTTTCCGGCTAAGGGCAAGCCAATGCGCCGGGTGGCCCTGATGACCGGCTGCGCCCAAAAGGCGCTGAACACCGATATCAACGACGCCACGATCCGGCTGCTGACCCGCGCGGGCTGTGAGGTGGTGGTGGCCCAAGGGGCGGGCTGTTGCGGCGCGCTGACCCATCACATGGGCAAGACCGATGAGAGCCACGCCCACGCCGCCCGCAACATCCGCGCATGGCGGGCCGAGATGGACGGCGAGGGGCTGGATGCCATTGTGATCAACACCTCGGGCTGCGGCACCACGGTCAAGGATTACGGCCATATGTTCCGCAATGACCCGCTGGCAGAGGATGCGGCGCGGGTCTCGGCCCTTGCAAAGGATGTGACGGAACTTCTGGCGGAGCTCGACTTGCCCTTCGCCGAACCGGCAGAGCCGGGCATGGTCGTCGCCTATCATGCGGCCTGCTCGCTGCAGCATGGGCAACAGATAAAGGCCACGCCGAAGACCCTGCTGAAACAGGCGGGATACACGGTGGTGGAACCGGCGGACAGTCACCTCTGCTGCGGCTCGGCGGGCACCTATAACCTGATGCAGCCCGAGATTTCGGCCAAGCTCAAAGAGCGCAAGATCAAGACCTTGGAGGCCAAATCACCGGATGTGATCGCGGCGGGCAATATCGGCTGCATGATGCAGATCGGATCGGGCACCGGGGTGCCGGTGGTGCATAGCGTCGAACTGCTCGATTGGGCCTGCGGTGGGCCAAAACCACCCGCGCTCAGCCGTGATCCTGACGCGCCTGCACAGGTGCCGCGTTTACGTTAAGCCCGCGCCGTATTTTCGCCGCAACTCCCCTATATCCGCCAAGGAAACATGGTTTTGAGGTGCATTTTGCGACAATTGTTGGCGGCTATCTTCGGCGTCTTTACCCTTGCCACGGCAGCGCTGGCCCAAGACAGCGCGCTCAAAGCGCTCGACAACGGTGTCGACGCCGCCGCGTGGGAGGCGGTGGGCCGTCTCGACATCGGCGGGACCGGCTTTTGCACCGGCACGCTGATCGCCCCGCGTCTGGTGCTGACCGCCGCGCATTGCCTGTTTGACCGCGAAACCAAGGCCCGGATCGACCATGGTGAGGTGCAGTTCCTCGCCGGTTGGCGCAATGGCCGCGCCGGGGCCTACCGCGACATTCGCCGCGCCGTGGTGCATCCAGATTACGTCTACGACGGTGAGGTCTCTTCGGGACGGGTGCGCAATGATCTGGCGCTTCTGGAACTCTCCCGCCCGATCCGCAACACCACCATCCGGCCCTTCGGCACCGCCGCGCGTCCGCGCCCCGGCGACCGTGTGGGCGTGGTCAGCTATGCCCGCGACCGGGCCGAGGCACCATCATTGCAAGAGGTCTGCAAGGTGCTGGCCCAGCAAGAGGGGGTCTTGGTGACCTCCTGCGCGGTCGATTTCGGCTCTAGCGGCGCGCCGATCTTTAGTTTCGTCGCAGGCGAGGCGCATATCGTCTCCGTCGTTTCGGCCAAGGCCGAGGTTGAGGGCGCGCAGGTCTCGCTCGGCACCGCGCTTGGCGCGCCTTTGGCGCTGCTGCAAGCGGAACTGGTGGCGGGCAAGGGCGTGTTTCTGGATTCCAACCCCGCAGGCAAGCGCATCCGCGTCGGCGAAGAGCGCGGCACCGGGGCGAAATTCATCCGCCCGTAATTCTGCGCGGCAGGACTTGAAAGCGCGCAAACCCTTTCCCACATGAGCTTTGCCGAGGTGCCTCAATAGGGCTTCGGCGCTTGAAAAAACCGGGTCTGTCCAATGGTGGAAGGCCCGATATGTCAATCGCTCACTGATGAGGATGAACACATGCGTAGCTTTGATTTCGCACCCCTTTACCGCTCCAGCGTTGGTTTCGACCAGATCGCCAACATGATGGACCGGGTTCTGACAAATGATGGGGCCACCCCCAGCTATCCCCCCTACAACATCGAAAAGCTCGACAATGATGCCTATCGCATCTCGATCGCCGTCGCCGGTTTCTCGGACAGCGACCTGAGCGTCGAAGTGCGTGAGAAGGCGCTGATCGTTTCGGCCCGCAAGGCGGATGAGGATGAGGCCAAGACCTATCTGCACCGCGGCATCGCCACCCGCGCCTTTGAGCGTCGCTTCCATCTGGCGGACCACGTTCAGGTCATCGGCGCGGCCCATGCCAATGGCATGCTGCATATCGAGCTTGAGCGTCAGGTGCCCGAGGCCCTGAAACCGCGCCAGATCACCATCTCTTCCGAGGTGAAGGCGATCGACAAGGACGTGGTTGACGCCAAATCCGTGAACTAAGCGCGGCCGTTCCAGCGCTTTGCGAAGGCCCGCTTTTGGCGGGCCTTTTTTGTGGGCGGTCGCCTCCCAAGCTCAATCCTTTCGTGGGTGAATATCTGCCGAAGCCTAGGGGCGAAAACGGCGGCTTTCTGCTGCGCGGGGGGCGGGGTGAAACCAAGCAAAAGCTGTCGGGTTGAGTGGGGGACCGGGCAGGCGTGCCCGGACAACAGCGTGCAGAGTACCGCACGCGCAATGAAAGGAAGAACCATGACGACCTATGCAAATTCCCTACGCAAGCTTTCCCTGACCACGGCTGTCGCCGCTCTTATGGCGGCCCCAGTCGCCGCACAGACGCTGGACGCGGGTGTCGGCACCGATGCGACCGCCGATCTGGCGGGCACGGAACTGGACACAACATCCGGGGCCGAGGCGAATGGCACCCTGACCACCGAACAGTCCATCGACCAAACCGCGACCTCGGACATTGATACGGATGCCGATATCGCGCTGGATGGCAGCACCGTGGCCGTCGCCTCAGATGATACGGTCATCGGCACCATCTCGAACGCAGAGCCGCAAGCGGACGGTTCCATGCGCTATTCCATCGATCTGGCCGAAGAATTCGCCGCCGATAGCGACCGTGCGGTCGTGCAGATCGACCAAGATGTCGACGCCGATGGCCAGCTGTTCATCGGCATGACAGGCGAAGAATTCGCCGCGGCCCTGTCCCAGCAAGTGAATGCGGACGGCGCGGCGCAGACCCGGACCAACTAAGACGGGTCACCCTAGGGCGTATCTCTCCCCCGCCCGAAGGCCGGCAGCATGAAAGTGCTGTCGGCTTTTTCATGTTCGGGCTGGGGCCATCGGGTTGCAAACTCTCCGGGACAGGACTACTCCGCGTTGGTTATGATATAACATATCGAATCATGACGCAGGCCAAACCACGGAGAACGACATGCCCCAAACATCCGCATCCCCGCTATTCTTCCTGACGCTCAGCGCGGGCCTTGCCCTTTCGGCCCCGGTCTTGGCTGAGACGAAAGAGGCATCGCATGACCACGATCATTCCCATGCGCATGACCATGCCCACGACCAGAACGACATCTACAAAGGCTACTTTGACGACGCGCAGATCAAGGATCGGCCCTTGTCGGATTGGGCGGGCGACTGGCAATCGGTCTACCCGCTGTTGCAGCAGGGCGCGCTGGACGCGGTGATGCACCACAAGGCCGAGCACGGCGACAAGACGGCGGCGGAGTACAAGGCCTATTACGAGGTCGGCTATGCCACCGATGTGGACCGCATCACCATCGACGGTAATGCCGTGACCTTCTTCCGGGAAGGTGATCCGGTGCAAGGGCGCTATGCCAGCGATGGTTATGAGGTGCTGACCTACAAGAAGGGCAACCGCGGCGTGCGCTATGTCTTTGCCAAAGAGGGCGGCGATGCCGAAGCGCCGGAGTATATCCAATTCAGCGACCATATCATCGCGCCGCAAAAGGCCGATCACTATCACCTCTACTGGGGCGACGACCGCGCCGAGGTTTTGGAAGAGTTGACCAACTGGCCGACCTATTTCCTCGCCGAGCTGAGCGCGTCTGAGATCGCGGCGGATATGCAGGCGCATTAAGGGCGGCCCGCGGCATGACTGGCAAAAAGCGAAACCTGCGCAGCGGGCTGAAACAGCGGCGGCGTCAGGGGAACCCGATGGCGGCCTTTGACCAACTGCCGCCGCCCCTGCGGGCATGGCTTGCGCAGGCGGCGCTGCCGTGGTCGCCCCGTTCGGCGCATCGGCTGTGGTGTCGGGCGTTGCAGCGTTGCGAAGGTGATGTCGCGCAGGCGGTCTCGCATCTTTCGCAGGCGGAGCGCCGGATGCTGGCACAGGACCGGCTGACGCAATAGCCCGATGCAAAACGGGGCGCGCCATGGCACGCCCCGTTTCTTTAACTTCTGCCGGTGCTTAGACCGACAGGCAGACGTATTTCATTTCAAGATAGTCTTCGATCCCGTGGTGCGATCCTTCGCGCCCGAGGCCGGATTGCTTGACCCCGCCAAAGGGCGCAAGCTCGGTCGAGATGATGCCGGTGTTCACGCCAACGATGCCATATTCCAGCGCCTCGGCGACCTTGTAGACGCGGCTGAGGTCCTTGGCGTAGAAATAGGACGCAAGGCCGAAGATCGTGTCGTTGGCCATGGCGATCACGTCATCGACGTCCTCGAACTTGAAGAGCGGCGCGAGGGGGCCGAATGTCTCTTCCTTGGCGACCTTCATGTCCTGCGTCACGCCGGTGACGATGGTGGGCCCGAAGAAGTTGCCGCCCATGTCGTCCTTGGCGTTGCCCAGAATGATTTCCGCGCCGTTCTCGACCGCATCCTTGATATGCTCTTGCACCTTGTCCGAGGCTTCGGGGTTGATGAGCGGGCCCAGATCGGTGCCTTCTTCGAGGCCGTCGCCGACCTTCATCTGGCTCACGCGGTCCTTCAGCTTGGCCGCGAAGGCGTCATAGACGCCCGCCTGTACATAGATCCGGTTGGCGCAGACGCAGGTCTGGCCGTTGTTGCGGAACTTGCACATGATCGCGCCCTCGACCGCCGCGTCGAGATCGGCGTCGTCGAAGACGATGAAGGGCGCATTGCCGCCCAGTTCCATCGAACATTTCATCACCTGATCGGCGGCCTGTTTCAGCAGGATGCGCCCGACCTCCGTGGAGCCGGTGAACGTCAGCTTGCGCACGGCGGGGTTCTCGCAGAACTCCTTGCCCACGGCGGAGGAGGAGGAGGATGGCACCACGTTGAACACGCCCGCCGGGATCCCTGCGCGTTCCGCGAGCACGCCCATGACGATGGCCGAGAGCGGCGTCTCCGCCGCCGGACGCGCCACAAAGGAACAGCCCGCCGCCAGCGCTGGCGCGGCTTTGCGGGTGATCATCGCGTTGGGGAAGTTCCACGGGGTGATCGAGGCCGCGACGCCGATGGGCTGTTTCATGACCATGATGCGCTTGTCGCGCTGGTGGCCGGGGATCATCTCGCCGTAGACGCGCTTGGCCTCTTCGCCGAAGAATTCGATGAAGGAGGCGCCATAGGCGATCTCGCCCTTGGCTTCGGCCAGCGGCTTGCCCTGCTCGGCGGTGAGGATGGTGCCCAGATCGTCTTGGTTCTCCATCATCAGGTCGAACCATTTGCGCAGCACGGCGGCGCGTTCCTTGCCGGTCCAGCTGGCCCAGTCCTTCTGCGCCTTCTCGGCTTGGGCAATCGCGCCCGCGACCTGCGCGCGGCTGAGGTCGGCGACCTGTGCGATGACATCGCCCCGCGCGGGATTGGTCACGTCAAATGTACCGTCGTCGCCTTCAACCCATTGGCCGCCGATATAGGCGCGGGTTTCAAGCAGGCTGGGGTCTTTCAGCAGTGATTTCAGATCCGTCTTAGCATCAGTCATGTCATCTCTCCGCTATTCTCTATAGCCTCCAAAGCAACAACGAGTATGATTGTCCAGTTAAGTTTGATCAAATCCGGGGTGGGAGACCCAAATGATGCTAGATGACGCCTATGCAAACGCTGCCTATATCGACGGGGCCGACGACTTTCCGCCCCGCTGGGAAAAGGAGGCAGAGGCATTCCGCGCGTCACTGGGGGCGCGGGCGCAGCTTAACGTGCGCTATGGCCCGTCAGACCGTCAAAAGTTCGACTTCTTCCAGCCCGAGGGTGTCTCGCGCGGCACGGCGGTCTTCGTGCATGGCGGTTATTGGAAGGCTTTCGACAAGAGCTATTGGTCGCATCTGGCCGCTGGTCCTTTGGCGCGGGGCTATGCCGTGGCGGTGCCGTCCTATGACCTCTGCCCCGAGGTGCGTATTTCCGAGATTTCCACCCAGATCGCCGCGGCGCTGACCGAAGTGGCGAACCGCACGCAGGGCACCATCGTGTTGTCGGGCCATTCGGCGGGGGGCCATTTGGTGGCCCGCATGACCGACCCGCTGCTGCTGGGGGCCGAGGTGCGCGACCGGATCACGCGGATCGTGCCGATCTCCCCCGTGGCTGATCTGGCGCCCTTGTTGCAAACCGAAATGAACGACACTTTGCGGCTGGATGAGGCCGAAGCCGCCGCCGAAAGCCCGATCAAGATGACCCCGCCCCATGGTGTGGATGTGACCGTTTGGGTCGGCGCGGCGGAGCGGCCCGTCTTCCTCGAACAGGCCGAGAATTTCGCCCGCAGTTGGGGCGCGAAACATGTGGTGGCCGAGGGCAAGCACCATTTCGACGTGATCGATCCGCTGTCAGAGCCGGACAGCGACCTGACCAAAGCGCTGCTGGGCAGCTAAGGTCCGCATTTTGCGACAAATGCCTCGCCTTATTGCGCGTAAGGCATTTGCCGCAGTGCCGCGGAAACACTATGTCAGAAGGGCAAAGGCCCCTGTCCGGCCGCGCGACCTAATGGAAAGGGCCGAAGATGAGAATCGTTAAATGGGTGTTCTGGGTGACCGTCTGGGTGCTGGTGGGGGCGTTCTTCCACTATACGCTGCCGCAGACCGATATCGTCCGTGTCACGGACACCTATGAAAAGCGTATCGACTTCGGCAACAATTCGATCTTCTGGTCCGGCTCATCGACCGATAGCGCGGGGCAGGCGGTCAACCGCGATGTCTTTTTCATCCAGACCCGCCGGGCCAAGGGCGATGTCATGGTCTACCGCAACGAAGACACCGGCTGGGGCTGGCCGCCCTATTTCAAGTTCGACACCGCCAACCTTCAGGCCGAGGCGGCGGATGCGCGCAGCACCACTGGCGCGCCGCAGTACTATGCGCTGAAACACTACGGCTGGCGCAGTGAGCTTTTGTCGATCTACCCCAATGCCATCTCGCTCCGCCCGGTCGAGGGGCCGGAGGCGGGCAAGGGCATCCCTTTCGTGACCATCATCGTGCTGACCCTTGCCGCCGCGCTGTTCTATGCGATCTGGGTGCGCTGGCGGCGGTTCCGCCGGGCGCGGCTGGACCCCAAGATCGAGGCGATCGAGGATGACATCGCCGCGCGGCGGGGCCGTTTTGCCCGTTGGCGCGCTGAGCGGCGCGCCCGCAAGTAACCTCACCACGAACTGTCAGCGCTGAGCGGGGCAAGAAGCGCCCCGCATTCAGATAAATTCTGGTATTCCATCCTATATGGACATCATCCTCGTCACCACGGTCATCGCGTCGCTCTTTGTCGTCATCGGCTTGGCCGAGCCCTTGGCCGCGCGATTGCGACTGCCGTTCAGCGTGATCTTGGCGGTCGTTGGCATCCTCATCGGGGCTTCGGCGATCTTTTTCCTGCGCACTGATCTGACGGATGCGTTGAACCCGGTGGCGGCGGCCATTCTGGGGCTGCCGATCCGGTCGAACGTCTTTCTATACGTCTTCCTGCCGACGCTGTTGTTTCAGGCGACGCTGGGGATGAACCTGCGCCGTATGGTCGACGATTGGATGCCCATTCTGGTGCTGGCGGTCGTGGCCGTGGTGGTGGCGACGGTCAGCATTGGCTACGCGCTGTTTTGGGTCAGTGCGATCCCGCTGGCGGCCTGTCTGCTGATCGGGGCAATCGTCTCAACCACGGATCCTTCGGCGGTGGTCTCGATCTTTCGGTCGATCTCGGCCCCGCGGCGGCTGGCGCGGATCATCGAGGGCGAAAGCCTGCTGAACGACGCCGCCGCCATCGCGCTTTTCGGCCTGTTCATGGGCTATGTCATGCTGGGCATTCCCGACCCGGAACTGGGCAGTGCGCTTGCGCAATTCCCGATGCTGATCGCAGGCGGGGCGCTGGTGGGCTGGCTGGGCGCGCGGATCGCGGTTTGGGTCATGGCGCTGTTTGCGCGGCATGAATTGGCGCAGCAGTCGATCTCGGTCGCGCTGCCCTATCTGGCCTATATCGTGGCCGAGCAAAGCGTCGGCGCGTCGGGGGTGATCGCCGTGGTGGCGGCGGGGCTGACGCTGAACCTCACCGCGCCGGGGCGGCTGCCGCCACAGGCGCTGACCAACCTGCGCGAGCTTTGGGACGTGTTGGCCCATTGGGCCGGGGCGCTCATCTTTATCCTCGCCGCACTGCTGATCCCGCGGTTGTTGGAAGAGGTCCGGCTAGAAGATTTCTTTCTCATCGCCGTCGTGGTGGTGGCTGCCATTTTCGCCCGCGCGGTGATCCTTTTCGGGCTGCTGCCCCTGCTGACCGCGGCCAAGCTTTCGCCCATGGTCGAGCGGCCCTACCGGGTGGCGATCCTTTGGGGGGGCTTGCGCGGTGCGGTGACATTGGCGCTGGCGCTGGCGGTGACGGAAAGCGTGCGGGTGCCGGATGACATTCAGCGGATCGTGGGTATCTTGGCCACCGGCTTCACGCTCTTCACCCTGCTGGCCCAGGGTACGACGCTGCGTTGGATCATCGGACGGTTGGGGCTCGATCAACTCTCGCCCATCGATCACGCGCTGTCGCGGCAGGTCATCGCGGTGGCCTTGCAAACCGTGCGCGAGGACGTGGCCCAAACAACCGAGAATTACGATCTGAACCGCGACATCGTGCGCTCCGAGGCGAAACGGTTTGGCGAGCGGCTTGAGACAGCGGTCAAGACCGCGGAGGAGGCGACCGATATCCTCGACCGCGACCGCATCGCGCTTGGGCTGATCGCGCTGGCGGGGCATGAGCGTGACACGATCCTTGCGCGGGTGCGCGAGCGGACGATCTCGGCCCGGATGGCGGATCTGGTACTCTCGGATGCGGACCGGCTAATCGAAGGGGCGCGAACCCAAGGGCGCAGCGGCTATCAACGCGCGGCGCGGCGCAGCGTGGCCTATGGGCGCACATTTCGCGCGGCGGCGGTGCTGCACGGGCGCTACGGCGTGTCGGGGCCGCTGGCGCGGATGACGGCGGATCGCTTTGAAATGCTGCTGTCGCAACGGTTGATCCTGCGGGATCTGGGCACTTTCATCGATGGCCGCATTCGCCGGATCCACGGGCGGCGGGTGGCGGAATTGCTGCACGACCTGTTGGCGCGCCGCATCGAAGGGATTGAGACCGCGCTGGAGGGGCTGCGCTTGCAGTATCCCGGCTATGCCGAGGAGCTGGAACGGCGTTTCATCCGCCGCACGGCACTGCGTTTGGAAGAGCGTGAATATACATTGATGCGCGAAGACGGTCTGTTTGGGGCCGAGGTCTATACCGCCTTGATGCAGGAACTGGCGACCCGGCGCACCGCGGCAGAGGGGCGGCCGGGCCTTGACCTCGCCGTGCGGCGGGGCGCTTTCATCGAGCAGTTTCCGCTGTTTGCGGATCTGGAGGAGGGCGCGCTCAAACGGCTGAGCCGGGCGCTCAAGACCCGCTATGTCGATATCGGCGACGTGGTTTTGCGCAAGGAAAGCCCCGCGCGCAGCGTGTTTTTTATCGCCTCAGGTGCTGTCGAATTGGAAAGCGCGGGTCAGACTTGGCGTTTGGGGCGGGGGGAGATGTTCGGCCAGATGGCCATCCTGACGAACCGCGTCCGTCGGGTGGATGTGCGCGCCATCGCGCCGACCACGCTTTTGGTTCTGGACGAGGACCGGTTCCGCCGCCTGCTGGAACGGAGCGCGGCCCTGCGCGAGGCGGTGCGTGCCAGTGCGGAGAAGCGCGGGATCGATCCGGTGGATCTGATCTCGGGCGGGCGGGGGTAGCTCGGCGCGTCAAACGCTGGTGGGGCGTTTGGGGGCGGTGTTGTGCAGGGTATTTGAGAAAGGATGAAGATAGGGGGCGGCCGGTAGAGGCGGCCGCACCTTTGGCTGGGGTTAGTCGTCGGGGGTGATTTCGCCGGTGGTGGCGTCGATCAGTAGTTCGCGTTCGCCGGTGGCGTCGGTTAGTTCGACTTCATAGACCATGCGGTCATCTTCATCGTCGAGTGAGACTTCCTCGATCCATGTGCCGTCTTGCCCTTCCAGCTCGGTCAGTGCGGTCATCAGCACATCGCGGGCCGTGCCAGCGGCGCGCAACTCATCTTCTTGGAAGAGGCCGCTGAGGAAGCTTGTGAGCTGCTCTTCGGATTGCTTCATCACATCGCCGGTGGCGGCGTTGACGGTGACTTCGTACACGGATTCGCCGCGGACCAGGTCGATCTCATAGACCAGCGCGTCGCCTTCGGTTTCGATTTCGGCTTCCAGCACGCCGCCATCGATGCTGCTTTGCGCGGATTTGATGGCTTGGGACATGCTGATGCGCTCGGCCTCAGGGGCGGTCTCTTGCGCGAAGAGGGCTGCGGGGGCGAGCAGGAGCGATGTGGCGAGGGCGGTGAACTTATGTGTCATGGAAAACCTCTTGCGTTGTGGTGCGTCGGGCCGCGGGGCGGCGTTCTTGGTTCAACGCTTGGCGCGGGGGGCTGTTCCAACCGGTAGGGGCGGGCGGCGCTAATCTGCGAAGAGGCCTGCGGGCTGGACGATCGCGCGGGCTTCGTCTTCGGTCACCTTGAGGAAGCAGGCGAGGGCTGCGGCGTTGGTTTCGGGGTTGGCGTATTCGGAGAGGCGGCTGTAGTTTGCGAATTGGGCGTCGCGGATTTGGTCGACCTCATGCAGCATGTTCCCGCGGATCGTGGGAAGCAGGCGGGACAGGTTTTCTTGCGATGTTTGCGCGCCGCTCAGGCCGATGCGCCGGGCGTGGCCGCTGAGATAGGCGTCGGTCAGTTTGCATTCGACTTCGAGCATGCGCACCTGCGCGCGGTCCGAGGCGAAATCGCGCAGCAGGTCGAGGTTCGACGTGTCGATGCAGACGATCAGCCGGGTGCTGTCGTAGTAGTCGTAGAGCATCCGCATCAGGGCGCGGCGGTGGCGGGTGCGTTTTTCCAGCGTGGTTTGAATGCCGCCGAGGTCGGGCAGGGGGGTGTCTTCTTCGTTGAAGAGGAAATCCACCGCTGGGAGGCCGGTTTGCTGGCGTATCCGTCCCACGAGCCGTTTTGCCACATGCCATTTCTTGGCGATAATGATCAGCAGTTCACGCTCGCGGCCAAGGCTGGATTCCCTTTCCCAAAAGCGGGGGGCGAAGCGGCGGCCAATGCGGCCCCGCGCGGTGAGGAATTCGAACAGGTTGCGGCCTTCGTCGCTGATCTGGAAAGGCACGCCTTGGGCGGCGTAGAGCAGGCCGAGGCGGCGTTTGAGGTCCAGTGCCTCGGGGCTGATTTTGCGGGCGAAGAGGTGGTTCTGGCCGAGCAGCAGGTCATAGTGGTCATTGTAGAAGGTGACCGGCATGCCGTAGTCGGAAAACAGCAGAAAGGTCGGGCTGCGATTGGCGATTTCACCTTCGGGGACGAGGTGGCGCACGAGGGTTTGAAAGAAGGTCTCATCCGGGATCCACGTGCTGCGGAAAAAGCGGATGACGTCGGGGCGCTCGTGGCTGAATGCCATCAGCGCCTCGACGGTGCGGCGGCGCAGGCACCACCATTGGCTGCCGATCTGCACCTGAAGGTCGCCCGGGATCTTGCGGGTCAGGCCGAGACGCTTTTGCGCCTCGAACATCGCATAAAAGCGTTTGCGCTGTGTGCGTTCGTTGAACCAATGGCGATAGATCAGCCGCTCTTCTTTCCAGCCGGTCTTGATCCAATCGCTTTCGAAGTAATCCACGCTTTCGATGAAATCTGCGTCATTTTCATCGAGGAACCGATGCGCGTATTCGGCGGATTTGATCGCCATGCAATCGCCAGAGAGCAGGTAGAAATGCGTGGCCCGCGGGAAGGCTTCCATCGCGGCGGTGAGCGTGTCGAGCGTGGCTTGCACCAGTGACCATTCGCCCCAGCCGCAGCGGATGCGTTTGCGCGGGAAGGTGACATTGGGGTTGTCGCGCAGGGCCGCGGTGATCTGGGCGTAGTCTTCGGCGCTGGCGGAGGCGTCGAAATGGATCGCCATGCAATCGCCCACGGCGGTCAGCCGCTCGGCTTGCCGGATGATGGCCTCCGGATCCTTGTGGCACAGCAGGATATAGGCAATTTTCGCCATGCAGGATACCGAATGTCCTTGTCGCGGCCCGCTTGCATCGGCCTTTTGTCGTGGATCACCTTTCTAGTTAATCCTGAAGACCGATTGAATAAACAGCATTTCTTTGCTTTTTTGCACCGAGGTCTGACTGTTGCTTAAAACAGCCAGCGCCAGCAGGAGGCAGGACGCGCATGGGTTTTCCCGGAACATGGATGACGGAAAGTGAGAGCATGGTGTACCGCGTGGTGCCGAAATGCGCGTGCTCGACCATCGGGCAGATCATGTATTATTCCGATCATGGAGAGTTCTTTGACGGGGACATTCATGATGCCAAGACCGGGATCCACAAATGGGCCTTGGACGGATCGCAGGGGCCGATCACCGAGAATGTGACGGCGTGCAAGTCCTATGCCTTTACCTGTGTGCGCAACCCTTACACGCGGATCCTGTCGTCTTTCTTTGACAAGATTTGCGGCATTCAGCGCAACGGGCGGCGCTATCGCGGCAATCTGGTGCCGCTGCTGGTGCAGAAATATGGGATCGACGTAGGCGGTGAGGACGGCAAGCAGGAGTTCGACCAGATCGCGAGCTTCCGGCGGTTCCTGCTGTTCGCCCGCGATACCATTCGTTGGCGGCGGCCAATGGACCCGGACATTCACTGGTCGGCGGTCTCGGGCCATGTCAGCACCTTTATCGTCAACGGCGGCACCTACGACCAGATCTTCTGGACCGAGCGGTTCAACGATGGGATGCAACAGGTGCTCGATGCCGTGGACACGCCGCACCCCGTCGATCTGGCGGCGATCCCGCGCTTTAATGAGAGCGAGGGCCATGGGCCCAAGCGGGCGCATCCGGTCGAGGATTACTTCGACGATCTGTCCATGCATCTGATGCGCGAGATCTACAAACGCGACTTCGATCTGTTCAAATATGACTTCGACAACCCCGGCAATAAGCAACCCCTAGGGGAGATCGATTTGGATGAGGTGCACGCCAAACTCGGTGACTGAGCGGCAGCATCTTGCACCGGGGCGGGGGGCGCTCTACATGCTTTGGCATGTCACAGGTCAAATCCAGTTCCAAATCCGATCCGAATTACAAGGTGATCGCCGAAAACCGCCGCGCGCGGTTTGATTACGCGATCGAAGAAGATATCGAATGCGGTATCATCCTTGAGGGATCCGAGGTGAAATCCCTACGCGAAGGCGGGGCGAATATCGCCGAGAGCTACGCCGCCGTGGAGGATGGCGAGCTGTGGTTGGTGAACTCCTATGTGGCGCCCTACAAGCAGGCCAAGACCTTTCAGCATGAAGAACGGCGCCGGCGCAAACTGCTGGTCAGCCGCAAGGAATTGGCCGATCTGTGGAACGCGACGCAGCGCAAGGGCATGACGTTGGTGCCTTTGGTGATGTATTTCAACCATCGCGGCATGGCCAAGATCAAGATCGGCGTGGCCAAGGGTAAGAAGCTGCATGACAAGCGCGAGACGGCGGCCAAGCGCGATTGGTCGCGGCAGAAGCAGCGGTTGCTGAAAGATCACGGGTAAGATGCGCGGCAGGCCCGGAATCAAGCCGTAGGCGCCGGGCCATCGCCTGCCCGCCTATCACGCCAGAGGCGCGCCAGAATACACTAGGCGCACCTTTGGTGCGACCGGGCTGGCGATTTGGTGAGGCGGGCGCCTTCTTGACGGCACACATCAAAGTTGAACCATAAAGTGGTGCCAACAGCCCGTAGCATCGCCACTTCACGGGCAGGGGATGGCCCTCCTTACACCTCTCACCGCCCCCCTTCCACTTGCCAGCATCCCCCGCCGGTTATAGGCATGGGCAACGCCTGCGACGAAGGAGGCCCCCATGGCCGACGATCCCAAGACATTGGTTTCAACCGATTGGTTGGCTCAGCATCTGAAAGACCCGGACCTGCGCATCCTTGATGCCTCGTGGTATCTGCCCGACGCCGGGCGCGATCCGAAGGCGGAGTATGACGCCGCGCACATCCCCGGCGCGCGCTTTTTCGACATCGACGATATCTCGGACGCGCGTTCGGACCTGCCGCATATGGCCCCGCCGATCGAGAAATTCATGTCGCGGCTGCGCGCCTTGGGTGTGGGTGACGGGCATCAGGTGGTGGTCTACGATGGCGCAGGCCTGATGTCGGCGGCCCGGGTCTGGTGGCTGTTCCGCCTGATGGGGCAAGAGAATGTCGCCGTGCTGGATGGCGGGTTGCCGAAATGGCAGGCCGAGGGGCGCGAGACCGAAGATATGCCCCCCGTGCCGCGCGACCGCCATATGACCGTGCGCTTCCAGAACCAATTGGTGCGCGATGTGACACAGGTGGCCCATGCCTCCAAACTCGGCGATCCGCAGATCGTCGACGCCCGCGCCGCAGCACGTTTCCGCGGCGATGCGCCTGAACCGCGCGAGGGGCTGCGCGCAGGCCATATTCCCGGCGCGCGCAACGTGCCCTTCACCGAATTGCTCAACGACGACAAGACGATGAAAACCCCCGTAGAGACCCGCGCCATTTTCGAGGCGGCGGGCGTGGACCTGTCGAAACCCGTCATCACCTCCTGCGGCTCGGGCATCACCGCCGCCGTGCTGGCGCTGGCGCTGGAGCGGCTGGGCCACCGCAAATGGTCGCTCTACGATGGCTCATGGGCGGAATGGGGCATGTTCCCTACCGTGCCCGTGGCCACCGGCGCGGCTTAATCCTTTACCGTTACCTTCCAACCGGAGAACCCCATGTTCGAGACGCTCAAGGCGCAACCCGCCGATAAGATCCTCGCCCTTGTACAGGCCTACCGCGAAGATCCGCGCGACACGAAGATCGACCTCGGCGTCGGTGTCTACAAAGACGCCAGCGGCAACACCCCGGTGATGCGCGCCGTCAAAGCCGCTGAGCAGCGCATCTGGGAAAACCAAGACACCAAGGTCTACACCGGTCTTGCGGGTGATCCGACCTATACCAATGCGATGGCTGCGCTTGTTCTGGGCGATGCCGTGCCGCGCGGCGCGATTGCCGCTGCCGCCACCCCCGGTGGCACCGGTGCCGTGCGTCAGGCCTTTGAACTGGTGCGTATGGCCAACCCCGAAGCGCGCGTTTTCGTCTCTGATCCGACATGGCCGAACCACCTGTCGATCCTGTCCTATCTGGGCATGGAAGTGGTGAACTACCGCTATTTCGACAGCGCGACCGGCGGCGTGAACTTCGACGGCATGATCGAAGACCTCAAGACCGCCAAGAAAGGCGATGTGGTCCTGCTGCACGGCTGCTGCCACAACCCCACGGGCGCGAACCTCAACAGCGCGGAGTGGGACGCGGTGATCGAAGTGCTGCAAAGCACCGGTGCCGTGCCGATGATCGACATCGCCTATCAGGGCTTTGGCGACGGGCTGGAAGCGGATGCCGCTGCGACGCGCAAAGTGGCCGCCTCGGTGCCTGAGTGCCTGATCGCGGCAAGCTGCTCCAAGAACTTCGGTATCTACCGCGAACGGACCGGCATTCTGATGCTGGTGGCTGCCGAGGCGGCGCAGGGGCTGAACCAAGCCACTTTGGCCTTCCTCAACCGCCAGAACTACAGCTTCCCGCCCGATCACGGCGCGCGGATCGTGTCGACCATCCTGACCGATGACGAGCTCAAGGCCGATTGGATGGCTGAGCTTGAGGATGTTCGCAACGCCATGCTGGGTCTGCGTGAGCAGCTTGCGGGTGAGTTGCAGAAACTCTCTGGCTCGGACCGCTTTGGCTTCCTTGCCCAGCACCGGGGCATGTTCTCACGCCTTGGCACCACGCCGGATAAGGTCGACGCGCTGCGCGAAAAACATGGCATCTATATGGTCGGCGACAGCCGGATGAACATTGCCGGGCTGAACCAAAACAGCGTGCCGATCCTTGCCCGTGCGATCATCGACGTCGGTATCTAACCGCGCAGCGGGCCGCGCATGTCGCGGCCCGGTCAGCCTTCGATTGTTGCGGAACAATCGCCCGATGCCTCTATTCTGGCCTGTTTTAATCAAAACTTGGTCGAAATGGCATGTTTGGATAGCTTGAGTGAAAACTCAGGGTCGGGCCAATTTTAGAATCATTATTACAGTGCATCCGCTTGGATGTGAGCTTGCCAGCGGTAGAGCTGGTGATCGTGACAGCCACGCTTGTCACTGTGTTGGGCTATTGGGTGCGTGGGCACAGCAGCCTACCCGGTAAACATTGGTTTTTGCTGGCCATTCTGGCCATGGATTTCTGGCTTTTGTCGGTCGGGGTCGAACTTTCCGCCACCTCTGCCGCCTGCGCCTTTGGGGTCAGCCGCCTTGCGTGGATCGGTTTTGTGCTGCTGCCGACCTTCTGGGCTTTCTTCCTCTATGAATATGCGCTCGGGGCCAAGGTGCCGCGATGGCTGGTGCCGCTCTGCGCGGGGCTTGCGCCTGCGCTGATCACCCTCGCCGCGGTGACGAGCGGTTGGCATGAGACATTCTATGGCCCCGAAACCAAGTGGTTGCTGAGCGAAGACGGAGCCTATGTCCAATCCGACCACGGCCCGCTGTTCTTCATCGCGATCACCTATCTTTACATGGTCATCATGGCGGCGGCGGTCGTGGCGGGGCGGGCGGTGCGTTCGGCCAACCCGGCGGTGCGCAGCTTTTTCCTCAAGCTTTTTGCCGCGACGCTGATCCCCATGGTGGCCAATCTGGCCTATATCTTGGGCGGCATCACCTTGTTCAATACTGATCCGACGCCTTTCTCATTCGCGCTTTCGCTGACGCTGGTGGTCTGGCTGGTGGCCGATAACCGCTGGATCGACGTCAACGCAATCGCGCGCGAACTGTTGTTCTACAACAGCACCGATCCGGTTTTCGTGGTCGACCCGAGCGGCGCCGCGATTGAGACCAATCCAGCCGCCGCCGACCTCTTGCGTCGGGAGGCCGATCCCGAGGCCGCGCTGAGCGCCTTTGGGGAGTTGGGGCCGATCATCCGCTATCTCGCGGCCCATGGCAGCCTGCCCGATGTGACCGATATCCAACTGGGCCACCGCCATTTCGCCGTGCGCGCCCATGCGATTTCTCTGGGTGCGGGGCAAAAACAGGTGGGCTGGGCCGTGGCGCTCTTGGATGTGACCGTGCAAAAGATCGCCGCCGAAAAGGCCATCGCCGCCGAGCAGATGCAGGCGCAGTTCCTCGCCACGGTCAGCCATGAGCTGCGCACCCCGCTGACGGTCATCAACGGCGCGCTTGGTCTGTTGTTGCAGGGCAGGGCCAAGGTGAGCGATGCGCAAAAGGCGCGTTTGCTGGCAAAGGCTGCGGGTAGCTCTGAGACGCTGACGACCCTGGTCAATGATCTGATCGACACGCAAAGCCTCAGCAGCGCGGAGTTCAGCATCGACCTGCACCCCGCCGCTCTCGCCCCGCTGGTGCAGAAGGCCGTGGCGCGGGCGGAAAGCCTGCAACCGGAGAAGGATATCCGCTTTCGCTGCGAGATGCCTGAGGCGGTGCTGACGGTGCAAGCCGATGCCGAGCGGTTGGGGCAGGTTTTTGGCAATGTGTTGTCGAACGCGGTGAAATTCTCTGCCCCGGGCGGGCAGGTGGAGGTCAGCCTTCAGCAGTCCGAAGGCATGGCGCATGTGCAGGTCAGCGACAGCGGCTGTGGCATCCCGCCGGGCGCGGAGGAGCAGGTCTTTGCGCCCTTTTTGCAGGTCGACGGCTCCGACACCAAGGTCGCCTATGGCAGCGGTCTGGGAATGCATATCACCCGGCAGATTCTGGACCGGCACGGGGGCAGCATCCGCTATGTCAGCGCCCCGGGTGTCGGCACGACCTTTACCATTTCTTTACCTCTAGTGGCCTAACGCAAACCGCCCGGCCATTGCTGGCCGGGCGGTCGATTGTTTGGCGATGTCGCCGGGGCTTAGCCCTTGGCGAACTCGGGGTAGGCTTCCATGCCCAGTTCCGACATGTCCAGACCGGTGATCTCGGCCTCTTCGCTGACACGGATGCCACCGGCGGCTTTCAGGATCAGCCAGACGACGAAGCTGACGATGAAGACAAAGAGGCCAACCGCGGCGAAGCCGATGATCTGTGTGACGAAGGATGTGCCTTCGGTATAGACCGGCACGACCAGCGTGCCCCAGAAACCGGCGATCAGGTGAACCGGGATCGCGCCGACCACGTCGTCGATCTTGAACTTGTCGAGCATCGGCACGGTCAGCACCACGATGACACCACCCACGGCACCGATCCAAAGCGCACCAAACAGCGTCGGGTCAAGCGGCCCTGCGGTGATCGAGACGAGACCGGCCAGCGCGCCGTTCAGCACCATGGTCAGGTCGACTTTCTTGTACATCACCTGCGTCAGGATCAGCGCAGCCACGGCACCGGCGGCAGCGGCCATGTTGGTGTTGGCAAAGATCTGCGCCACGGCGTCCACGTCTTCGATGGTGCCCATGGCAAGCTGCGACGCGCCGTTAAAGCCGAACCAGCCCATCCACAGGATGAACGTGCCCAAAGTGGCGAGGGCAAGGTTGGAACCCGGCATCGGCACGACGCGGCCATCCTTGCCGTATTTACCCAAACGCGGCCCCAGAACGATGGCCCCGGCGAGGGCGGCGAAACCACCAGCGGCGTGCACGAGGGTCGAACCGGCGAAGTCGCTGAAGCCCATGGCGGAAAGGAAACCGCCGCCCCACTGCCACGACGCTTCGATCGGGTAGATGAAGCCGGTCAGCACGACCACGAAGATCAGGAAGGGCCACAGCTTGATCCGCTCGGCCAGCGCACCCGACACGATGGAGGCGGTGGTGGCGCAGAACATCAACTGAAAGAAGAAGTCGGACGCGTTGGAGTAGCCGCCCGCGTCGATCTCGGATTTGATGTCTTTGGTGGCGAAGGTGCCAAAAACGCCTTCCATGATCCAATTGCCGTCACCGGGATACATGATGTTATAGCCGACCAGCCAATACATGACCGCGGCAAGCGCAAAGAGGCCCATGTTCTTGGTCAGCTGCGTGGTGACGTTCTTGGAACGCACCAGCCCCGCTTCCAGCATGGCGAAACCCGCCGCCATCCAGAAGACGAGGAAGCCGCCGATCAGGAAAAGCAGGGTGTTGAAGATGAAGGTCGTATCCGCCAGCGTCGCGTATTCCGCGTCCTGTGCCAGCGCCAGCCCGGGCAGGGCGCTGACCGCCGCTGCGAGGGGAAGTATTAAGATGGGTTTCATATGGTCGTTTCCTGTCTGCGGGTCCGAATGCGTGCTTACCGAAGCGGGCGGCTGCCCGTGCAGCATGAGAAAACCGGATATCGGGCGCTCTTGGACAGGTTTGCCTGCCATATTTGCGCCATTGCGTGGCAGTGCCGCCTAAAAAGCGGGCGCAGGCTGGAATCTGCCTATAAATTAATCAGACATTTGACGCCGATTGGACCTTGCAGCGCTAAACAAACCGCTGCAGTCAGGCTAAAGTGGCGAAAAATAGGGCCGAGCAGGCGATTTTATGACCGACAAGAACAAGCGCAAACGCCCTTTGGTGGCCGACAAGCGGTATCCCGGTAAGGCCAAACCCAAGGCCAAGACCGCGGCGCGGGGCAAACCGGCGACGCGCAAGGCCGCGCCCGCCCGTCGCAAAGCCGCCCGTCCCAAACGCCCCCGGCGCGGCGGTATCCTCGGCTTTTTCGCGGGGGTGGCCCGTTGGATTTGGCGGCTGATCTGGACCATCACATGGCGGGTTAGCCTTGTCATCTTCCTCGTGCTCGCCTTGGCGGTTGGCTATATCTACACCACGATCCCGCCGCTCGAAACGCTGCTGGATGGCCGCGCGCGCGGGTCTGTCACTATGCTCGACCGTGAGGGAGAGGTCTTTGCTTGGCGCGGCGACCAGTTTGGCGGCGTGGTCTCGGCGGAATCGGTTTCCAAACATCTGAGAAACGCGGTCATCGCCACCGAGGACAAGCGATTCTATCGCCATCTGGGCGTCAGCCCGCGGGGCATCGCCTCGGCGGTGCGCATCAACCTGAGCGAGGGGCGCGGGCCGCTTTCCGGCCACGGCGGCTCGACCATCACCCAGCAGACGGCCAAGCTGCTTTGTCTGGGGGAACCCTATGACCCCAGCAGCGGCATGACGGAAAAGGAATATGAGGCGGAATGCCGTCGTTCGTCCTTGGGTCGCAAGGCCAAGGAAGCGCTCTTTGCCATCGCGATGGAGCTGAAATACACCAAGAACGACATCCTCTCGATCTACCTTAACCGCGCCTATATGGGCGGCGGTGCCTTTGGGGCAGAGGCCGCGGCGCAGCGGTTCTTTGGCAAGCCAGCCGCCGCCCTCTCGCCCGCCGAAGGCGCGATGCTGGCCGGTCTTCTGACCGCGCCCACGACGCTTTCGCCCACTAACAATCTGGACCGATCGCAAAGCCGCGCCGCCACGGTGATCCGCCTGATGGAAGAGCAAGGCTATCTCTCTGCCGCCGAGGCTGATGAGGCCATCGCCAACCCCGCGCAACTGTCCGAGGCGGCAGAGGCCGAGGCGGGCGGTTATTTTGCCGACTGGGTCATGTCTTCTGGGCCGGAATTCTTTACCCGCAACACCACCGAAGACGTGATCATCAAGACCACCCTTGATCAGCGCATCCAACGCGCAGCCGAGGAAGGCTTGAAATGGGTGTTTGAGAATAAAGTCCGCGAAGGCTCCAAGGCGCAGGCGGCGATCGTGGTGATGTCTTCTGATGGCGCGGTGCGTGCGCTTGTGGGCGGGCGCAAGACCAAGGTCGCGGGCGCCTTTAACCGCGCCACGCAGGCGATGCGTCAGACCGGTTCGGCTTTCAAACCCTTCATTTATGCCGCGGCGCTCGATCTGGGCTATTCGCCCGATGACATCATCGTGGATGAGCCCTATTGCCTGAACATACCCGGCTCGGGACAATGGTGCCCCAAGAACTACACCAAGAGTTTCAAGGGGCCGGTGACCCTGACCGAGGCGCTGAAAAGCTCGCTGAACATTCCGGCGGTGAAAGTCTCGGAAAGCGTGGGCCGCGAGACGGTGAGTTCGGTCGCCACCCAGTTCGGCATCAAAAGCGATCTGGCCGCCGGTCCGGCACTGGCGCTTGGCGCATCGGAGAGTACCCTGCTTGAAATGACCGGCGCCTATGCCGGTATCCTCAACGGCGGCTCATCGGTGACGCCCTACGGGTTGGTCGATCTGCGCCTTCTGGGCGAGACGGAGCCGCTGATGGGCACCGGCGGCGGCATCAACGAACGTGTGATCCAAGAAGATGCCGCGCGCCAGTTGGTCTATATGATGGAAAAGGTGATCTCCGAAGGGACCGGCCAGCGCGCCAAGTTTGGCGGGCGGCAACTCGCGGGCAAGACCGGCACCACCTCGGCCAATAAGGATGCTTGGTTCGTGGGCTTCTCGGCGGATTATGTGGCCGGGGTCTGGATGGGCTATGACGACAATACGCCGCTCACCGGGGTCACGGGCGGGGGCCTGCCCGCAGAGATCTGGCGCGAAACCATGAGCCGCGTGCATGAGGGGATGCCCCTCAAGGAGTTGCCGATGCAGGCGCCCGCCCCGCCCAGCAACCTGAGCGAGGCACAGCCCGAACCGCAGCCCCAGCCGCAACCGCAGGGCGGTGGCAACCATGGCGGCGGCGCGGACAATGTGATCGACCGGGTTCTGCGCGATATCTTTGGCGGCGGCAGCAGCGGCAGCGGGGCAAGCGCGCCCGCGCCGAACTTCCTTGACCGCTGAGGCGGTCGGGGGCGGGCCGAAAAATCAATAGCATTGGGTTGTCAAACTCAGTATCAATTCCCCAAAGGCGGGAAGGTGCTGCGCGCGGGCCGGGCAGCGTTGAAAGGGTTTGATGCAAAGCGATGTGGTGAACAGGGGGCTGTCCGAGCTGCGTCGCGTGCGCAGGCGCAGCCGCGGGCTTTATTGGGCGGTGGCCTTGTTCAGCCTTTTTGCCAATATGCTCATGCTCACCGGCCCGCTCTATATGTTGCAGGTCTATGACCGCGTGCTCGGCTCAGGGTCAGAGGAAACGCTGATCGCCCTCTCGGTCCTCGTCGTCTTTCTTTATGCGGTGATGGGGCTTTTGGACTACACGCGGGGCCGGATCATGGCGCGGGTGGGGGCGCGGTTTCAATCCGATCTCGACCGGCGGGTGTTCGACGCGGTGGTGCGCAAATCCGCCGTGGCCCCGGATGTGAAAACCAACGCGGGCCTTGCCGATCTCGAAGCCGTGCAGCGCCTCATGACCTCCCCGGTGCTGATGGCCGCCTTTGACGCGCCATGGACGCCGATCTTCTTTGCCGCGATCTTTCTGTTCCACCCGATGTTGGGCTGGCTGGCCTTGGGCGGTGCCGCCGTGCTGGTGGCAATCGCGGTGGCCAATCAAATGCTGTCGCGCGAAAGCCAAGCCCGGGCTGGCATCTCGGGGCAGGCGGCGGATGCCATGTCGGGCCAGATCAGGGTAGAGGCCGAGATGGTGCAGGCCATGGGGATGCGCGATGCCGCCTTTACCCGCTGGCAGCAGGCCCGGGGGCAGGCGCTGGCGCAGCAGGTGAAATCGACCGACGTGGGCGGCACCTTTACCGCGATGACCAAGACGCTGCGGCTGTTTCTGCAATCCGCCATGCTGGGCCTCGGCGCTTGGCTGGTCTTGAAAAACCAGATGACGCCGGGCGCGATGATCGCGGGCTCGATCCTCTTGGGCCGGGCGCTGGCGCCGGTGGAACTGGCGTTGAACCAATGGCCGGTGGTGCAGCGGGGCCGGGCCGGTTGGGCCAATCTGGCACAGCTTCTGGGTGCGGTGGGGGAGGAGCCCGCGCGCACCGCCTTACCACAGCCAAAGGCGAAACTCGCCGCAAAGGCGCTGACCGTCGTGGCACCGGGTGAGAAGCAGGCGGCGCTCAAGTCAATCAACTTCACCGTTGAGCCGGGGCAGGCGGTTGGCGTGATCGGCCCCTCGGGGGCGGGGAAATCGACCTTGGCCCGCACGCTCACCGGGGTCTGGCCGCCTGCGGGCGGGTCTATCCGCCTCGACGGGGCGGCGCTGGAGCATTACGGGAGCGAGACTTTGGGACGGCATATCGGATATCTGCCGCAGCGCGTTCAGCTGTTCGACGGCACCATTGCCGAGAATATCGCCCGGCTCTCCCCCAATCCTGACGACGCCAAAGTGGTTAAGGCGGCCAAGATGGCGGCGGCCCATGAGATGATCCTCGAATTCCCGCAAGGCTATGACACGCCCATCCGCGCGGGGCAGGTGCGGCTTTCGGGCGGGCAGATGCAGCGGATCGGGCTGGCGCGGGCGCTGTATGATGACCCGGTGATCGTCGTGCTGGATGAGCCGAACTCGAACCTCGACAATACCGGCTCTCAGGCGCTGAATCACGCGATCCGGCAGATGAAGGCCAGCGGGCGGTCCGTGCTGATCATGGCGCATCGCCCGGCGGCCATTCAGGAATGCGACACGCTGCTGGTGCTGGATAACGGCATGCGCAAAGCCTTTGGCCCCAAGGATGAGGTGCTGGCCGGGATGGTGCAAAACCACCGCGAGATCCAGAAAGCGCCCGCGCGCTCGGGGGGCGTGGTATGAACGCCCGCGAGGACAAGCGCTGGTCGGCGACGCGGCCCCTGATCCTTGGGTTCATCGGGCTGCTTTTGCTCTTCGGTGGTTTTGGCACATGGGCGGTGACCAGCCAAATCGCCGGGGCGGTCGTGGCCTCGGGCAGGATCGAAGTCGACCGCAACCGGCAGATCGTCCAGCATGAGACCGGCGGCGTGGTGGCCGACATCCTTGTGGATGAGGGCGACAGCGTCGCTGCCGGGGATGTGCTGCTCCGGCTGGATGCGGAGCAGTTGACTTCGCAATTGGCCATTGTCGAAGGGCAGCTTTACGAGCTTATGGCCCGCAGGGGACGGCTAGAGGCGCAGCGCGATGAGGTCGAGACGGTCACATTTGACGAAGAGTTGCTAACAGCCGGGGCGACGAACCCTGACGTACAGGAATTGGTGGACGGCCAGCGGAACCTTTTTGACGCGCGCCGCGTCAGCGTGGCGCAAGAGCTTGAGCAATTGGGCAAACGCCGGGCGCAGATTAACGCGCAAATCCGCGGGGTCGACGCGCAGGAGGCCGCGCTTTCGCGGCAGTTGGAGCTGATCGAAGAGGAGTTGGCCAATCAGCAATCGCTGCTGGACCGGGGCCTGACACAGGCCTCTGCCGTGCTGACGCTGATGCGGGAACAGGCCCGCCTGCGCGGCCAGATCGGAGAGCTTTCGGCGCAAAAGGCGCAGTCGCAAGAGCGGGTGACCGAGATCGACATCGAACGGCTCAAACTGCGCTCCGCCGGGCGGGAAGAGGCGATCACCCAGCTGCGTGATCTGCGCTACCGTGAGTTGGAGATGGCCGAGCAGCGCCGCGCGCTGAGGGCCGAGATCGACCGCCTTGATATCCGCGCGCCGGTGTCGGGGGTGATCTATGGCATGCAGGTGCAGACCCCGCGCTCGGTCGTGCGCGCGGCGGAGCCGCTGATGTATCTCGTCCCGCAGGACCGTCCGCTGATCATCGCCTCGCAGGTGCAGACCATTCACATCGATCAGGTCGCCGTGGGCCAAGAGGTGAACCTGCGTCTTTCGGCACTAAACCAGCGCACCACGCCGGAGCTAGTGGGCAAGGTCTTGCAGGTCTCTGCCGATTCCATCGAAGATGACGCCACCGGTCAGAGCTATTACCGGGCCGAGATCGCGCTGAACCCCGGTGAGACGGATAAGCTTGAGGCGGGCACCATCCTGCTCCCCGGTATGCCGGTTGAGGCTTTCATCCGCACCGGTGAGCGCTCTCCCATGGCCTATTTGCTGAAACCGATGGCCGACTATTTCGCCCGCGCCTTCCGCGAAAGCTGAGGCGGGGTAGGTAGCAAAGGGGCTTTCCCTTGGCGCGGCGGGCGGTTAGCGTCCGCCCAGAACCGCAACCAAAGGAAGCCCGTCATGTCCCTGACCGCCCGCCTTGCCGATCTCGGCATCACCCTGCCCGACGCGCCCGCACCCGCTGCGAACTATGTGCCCTTCGTGGTCACCGGCAATACCGTCTATGTCTCGGGCCAGATCTCCAACGGGCCGGATGGGTTGATCACCGGGCGTTTGGGCGCCGATATGGATGTCGACGCCGGTGCCGCCGCCGCGCGCAGCTGTGCGCTTAGCCTTCTGGCGCAGGTCCGCGCCGCCTGTGATGGCGATCTGGACCGGCTTAAACGGGTGGTGAAACTGACTGGCTTCGTAAACTCCACCGCCGATTTCACGGACCAGCCCGAGGTGATCAACGGCGCATCCGATTTCATGGTTGAGGCCTTGGGCGATGCGGGCCGTCACGCCCGCTCGGCGGTCTCTGCCGCGTCGCTGCCGCTGGGTGTCGCGGTCGAAATCGAAGGCATCTTTGAGATCGAATGACCCTTCCTGCCGCCTTTTTGAACATTCCGCTGGCGCATCGCGCGCTGCATGACCTTGCCGCTGGACGGCCCGAAAACAGCCGCGCCGCCGTGCGCGCGGCTGTCGATGCGGGGCTAGGCATCGAGATCGACCTGCAACTCAGCGCCGATGGCAAGCCGATGGTGTTCCACGATTACGGGTTGGAACGGCTGACGGCAGAACAGGGGGCGGTTCGGCTGCGCGACGCAAATGCCCTTGCCGCGATCCCGCTGAGGGGCGGTGATGAGGGGATTCCGACGCTTGAGGACATCCTCGACATCGTCGCCGGGCGCGTGCCGCTCTTGGTGGAGTTCAAGGATCAGGACGGTGCCATGGGGCCGGATGTTGGTGCGCTTGAGGCCGCCGCGGCGGAACTGCTTGGCCGCTACCAGGGTGATCTGGCGGTCATGTCCTTCAACCCGCATTCGGTGCGTGCGCTGGCCCGGCTTTTGCCCGAGGTGCCGCGCGGCCTGACCACCAGCGCCTATCGCCCCGATGAATGGCCGCTGCCCGAAGCGACCTGCGACCAACTGCGCGAGATTCCCGATTACGCCGACAGCGGGTCTTGTTTCATCAGCCATGAGGCCGACGACCTGAACCGCCCCCGCGTGGCAGAACTCAAGGCCGAAGGGGCGGCGGTGCTCTGCTGGACGATCCGCAGTCAAGCGGAGGAAGAGATCGCGCGTCAGGTGGCGCAGAACGTGACCTTTGAGGATTATCTGCCGCGCCCGCGCCCTTGATCTGCGAGGCCGAGGCCACACATAGGACCCAAGGCAGGCAAGGCTCAGATGAACGCGCAGGAAATCGAGATTACCGTGGTGCCGGAATTGGCGCAGATCGGCCAAGAGGATTGGGACGCCTGCGCCTGTCCCGAGGCCGCGGACGGGGGCCGTCCGCGCGACCCTTTCACCACCTATCGCTTCCTCTCGGCGCTTGAGCGCAGCGGCTCGGTCGGCCCCGGCACCGGTTGGCAGCCGCAGTATCTGGTGGCGCGGATCGCAGGCCAAGTGATCGCCGTGGCGCCGATGCATGCCAAATCCCACAGCCAAGGCGAATATATCTTCGACCACAACTGGGCCCATGCCTATGAGCGCGCGGGCGGGCGCTATTACCCGAAACTCCAGATCGCAGTGCCGCATACCCCCGCCACCGGGCGGCGTTTTCTAGTGCGGCCCGGGTTCGAAGAGGCGGGCACGGCCGCGCTGGTTCAAGGCGCGGTGCAGTTGACCGACAACAACGGCCTGTCCTCGCTGCATGTGACCTTTTGCACCGAGGGCGAAGTCGGGCGTGCCGAAGAGCTTGGCCTGATGAGCCGCAAAAGCCAGCAGTTCCATTGGCACAACCGCGACTACGCGGATTTCGACGGGTTCCTCGCCAGCCTGTCCTCGCGCAAGCGCAAGAACATCCGCAAAGAGCGCGCGCAGGCGCAGGACTTCGGCGGCAAGATCCATACCATCACCGGCGACCAGATTGAGCCGGAACATTGGGATGCCTTTTGGCAGTTCTACCAAGACACCGGCGCGCGGAAATGGGGCTCACCCTATCTCACGCGGGAATTTTTTGACCATGCGCAGGAAAGCCTGCGTGACGATATTGCATTGGTGCTGGCCGAACGTGACGGGCACTGGGTGGCCGGGGCGCTCAATTTCATCGGGCGCGAGACGCTCTTTGGCCGCTACTGGGGCTGTACCGAACATCACCCCTTTTTGCATTTCGAACTGTGCTACTATCGCGCCATGGATTTCGCCATTGCCCATGGGCTTGCCCGTGTCGAGGCGGGCGCGCAGGGCGAACACAAGCTCGCGCGGGGCTATCTGCCTTCGCCCACATGGTCGCTGCATTGGATGCGCGACCCGGGCTTTGCCGCCGCCGTGGGGGAGTATCTGCAGGCCGAACGCGACGCCGTGGACGAGGAGATCAGCGTGCTGACCGACTACGGACCTTTCAAAAAGACGACGATCGAGGAACAAGAATGACCGAGAGATTGAGCATCGAAACCCGAAAGACTCTGCTTCAGCCGCTGTTCAACACGGGCTGGGAGATGGTGGAAGGCCGGGATGCGATCCACAAGACCTTCAAGTTCAGTGATTTCGTGGATGCCATTGGCTGGATGACAAGGGTAGCAATCTGGGCGGAAAAATGGAATCACCATCCCGAATGGAGCAATGTTTACAACCGCGTGGAGGTAACGTTGATCACCCATGAAGTGGATGGGCTCAGCTCGCTCGACGCGAAGCTGGCGCGTAAGATGGATGGTCTCTTTGGGGCCGGCAAAGACTGACGGAGAGACCGGATGCAAGATTTGTTTGAAACCGAGTTGTGGCAGGGCAAGACAGTTGCCGATCTGCTGACGCTGGAGTTCTTGGCCAGCGCGGCGGGGTCGGTGATCGCCGCGATTGCCATTCTGTTGCTGGGCTGGATCATCTCCAGTTGGCTGCAACACCGGGTGGAAAATCTGGGCAAGCGGCACAAGCATCTTGATGAGATGCTGTTCGAATTTCTGGCTTCCATCGTGCGCTATGTGGTGCTGGGTTTCACTGTTCTGTTCGTGCTCAATACCTTCGGGGTCAAGACGACATCGGTCGTGGCGGTCATTGGTGCCGCGGGTCTGGCGATTGGTCTGGCCCTGCAAGGCACCCTGTCGAACGTGGCCGCGGGCGTCATGCTGATCCTGTTCCGCCCGATCAAGATCGGCGATTTCGTCGTGATCGCGGGCGAGATGGGGACGATCAAACAGATCAACCTGAACTACACGGTTCTCGCCGATCTCAGCAACGTGCAGGTCATCGTGCCGAACTCCGAGGTTTGGGGCAATGTGATCACCAACTATTCCGTCAACCCGACGCGCCGGGCGGAGTGGACCTTTGGTGTGGGCTATGGCGCGAACCTCAAGACCGCCGAGGATATCATCCGCAGCACGATCATGTCGGATGAGCGCGCGCATACGGATCCCGAGCCCTTCATTCAGGTGAACAACCTCAACGATAGTTCGGTGGATTTCCTTGTGCGGGTCTGGTGCAGCGCGGATGATTATTTTGCCTTCAAGGCCGATATGACCCGCAAGGTCAAAGAGGCGTTGGATGAGGGCGGGGTGGATATCCCCTTCCCCACGCGCACAATCGTTCAGGCGGCGGAGTAAGGCGTCTGAAGGGCGTTGCCTGCTGAAACGAAGGGCATCGCCCTCCCTGGGGGGCGATGAGGGGCTCGCTGTATGGCGGGCCGGTTCACCCTAAATTGAGGTTCCGTCTGCCAGACCCTTGCAAAATCGCCCTCCGGGGGGAGGGAGGGCGATGCCCGGTGTGCCACCGGGCGGGTCGTTGGCAGCGCCTGATCCGCTCAGTCGCTGCCCGTCACTTTACATATTATCCAGCAACGCTTCGCCGCCGGAAATCTCGCAGGTGCCTGCGCTTTCTTCGGGCTGCCAGAGCGTGACCTTACCGTCTTCGACCAGCATCGCATAGCGTTTGGACCGGCCCACCAGCCCGGCGCCCTCGGCGTCGAACTCCATGCCGATGGCGCGGGTGAATGCGCTGCTGGCGTCGGCGAGCATGGTGATCCCGGCCTCTGTCGCGCCGGTCGCCTCGCCCCAAGCCTTCATCACGAAAGGATCGTTGCAGGAAATGCAGATCACCTCATCCACGCCCTTGGCGTCGAACTGATCTTTGGTGCGCACGAAGCTGGGCACATGGGCAGAGTGGCAAGTCGGCGTGAAGGCGCCCGGCACGGCAAAGATCACCACTTTGCGGCCTTTGAGCTTGTCGGCCATCTGCACCGGCTCGGGCCCGTCGGCGCCCATCTGAACCAGTTTCGCGTCCGGCAGCGTCGAACCTTGAGAAATCGTCATGGGATAGCCTCTCCTGTCATTGCGGTTGTCTTGGGGCCAGATATAGGCTTTGACCGCGACTGAGACCAGATCAATCGGGGGATGGCAGATGCAGCATGTGGTGGTGATCGGAGCCGGGCAGGCGGGAGCGTCATGCGTGGCAAAACTGCGAAGCGGCGGGTTCGAGGGGAAAATCACCCTCATCGGCGCCGAGCCATGCCCCCCTTACCAACGCCCGCCCCTGTCCAAAGGCTACCTGCTGGGGGAGATGAGCCAAGAGCGTCTCTTGCTCCGGCCCGAGGCATTCTACGCCGATCAGGGGATCACGCTGAAAACCGACTGCCGCGTCACGGAGATTGACCCAGAGGCGCGGGTGCTGAGCACCTCTGACGGCGCGGTCGCCTATGACGAACTGGTGCTCGCCACCGGCTCGACCCCGCGCCGCTTGCCCGCGGCGACCGGCGGAGCGCTGGAGGGTGTCTTTACCGTGCGCGATCTGGCGGATGTCGATGCCATGGCCCCGCGTTTCGTCAAGGGCGCGAAGGTGCTGATCGTCGGCGGCGGTTATATCGGGCTGGAGGCGGCGGCGGTCGCGGCCAAGCTGGGGCTTGAGGTCACGCTGGTGGAAATGGCCGACCGGATCCTGCAACGGGTCGCGGCGCCGGAGACCAGCGATTATTTCCGCGCCCTGCACGAAAGCCGCGGCGTGCGCCTGCGCGAAGGCGTGGGGCTGGCGCGGCTCTTGGGCGAGGGCCATGTCACCGGCGCACGGCTGAGCGACGGGACAGAGATCGCCGCCGATTTCGTCATCACCGGCGTCGGCATTGAGCCCGACATCGCGCTGGCCGCGGCGGCGGGGATCGAGATCGACAATGGCATCAAGGTCGATGCGCAGGGGCAGACGAACTTGCCCAACATCTGGGCGGCAGGGGACTGCACCTCTTTCCCCTATCGCGGCGGGCGCATCCGGTTGGAAAGCGTGCCGAACGCCATTGATCAAGCCGAAGTCGTGGCCGAAAACATCCTCGGCGCGGGCAAGGAATACATCGCCAAACCGTGGTTCTGGTCTGACCAATATGACGTGAAACTGCAAATCGCCGGGTTGAACGCAGGCTATGACCGCGTCGTCACCCGCCGGGGCGCGGGCAGCGCGTCCTTCTGGTATTACCGCGGTGAGACGTTGCTGGCCGTCGATGCGGCGAACGATCCACGGGGCTATATGGTCGGCAAACGGTTAATTGAGGCCGGCAAATCGCCCGATCCCGCCTTGGTCGCGGACCATCAGACGGACCTCAAGGCGCTGCTGCGGGCATGAGGATCATCGCTGGGAAATACCGGGGCCGCCCACTGGCGGCACTTGGCAAGGGCGACGCCGGGGCGCATCTGCGCCCGACCTCGGACCGGGTGCGCGAAAGCCTTTTTTCGATGCTGACCCATCACGACGTGATCGAAGGCGCGCGGGTGTTGGACCTCTTTGCAGGCACCGGCGCGCTTGGGTTCGAGGCGCTGTCGCGTGGGGCCGCATCGGTTTGTTTCGTCGAGAATGGCCGCAGCGGGCAGCGGCTGATCGGGGAGAATATGCGCAAGCTGGACACGGTGGCGGACACCCAACTGCTGCGCCATGATGCCACCCGGCTGGGGCCGTGGACGCAGGCGGCTTTCGATCTGGTCTTTCTTGACCCGCCCTATGGCAAGTTCATGGGGCAAAAGGCGCTTGTCGCGGCGGCCGAAGGTGGCTGGCTCGCCCCCGGGGCGATGGTCGTCTGGGAAGAAAGCGCCCCCATGCAGGCGCCTGAGGGATTCGCCGGGATCGACACGCGCAAATATGGCGATACCCATGTGACCCTGTTGGAAAGGGCCACCAACTAACGGGGTTCCCCAGGTTCAGCCCGCGTGAGGTTGTACCTTGTCTTTTCCGACAAAATAAGTCACCTATTGCCCGAAGGCCCGATACGCCCTGTGTCGGGACCATGGTGATTTTCAAGGAAGGACATCCGATGCGTCTCAAAGCGTCCACGGCCATTGCGCTGATCACATTTGCCGCCGCCCCGGCATTCGCCCAAGGCAAGGCCGAGGTGCTGGACACCTATGCCGACATCGCGCAGGCCGGATACGAAGACAGCCTGACCACCGCGCAGACCCTGCAAGCCGCAGTCGAGACGCTGATCGCCTCCCCCTCTGCCGAGGCGCTTCAGGCGGCGAAAACCGCATGGCTGGCCGCCCGCGTGCCCTATCAGCAGACCGAGGTGTTCCGCTTCGGCAATGCCATCGTCGATGACTGGGAAGGCAAGGTAAACGCATGGCCGCTGGACGAAGGTCTGATCGACTATGTCGACGCCTCCTATGGCGGTGAGACGGATGAGAACCAACTGGCGGTTCTAAACGTCATCGCCAACCCGACATTCACGCTTGGCGGGGAAGAGGTGGACGCAACCGAGATCACGCCAGAACTGCTCGAAGGGCAGTTGCATGAGGCGGGCGCGGTCGAGGCCAATGTCGCCACCGGCTACCATGCCATCGAATTCCTGCTCTGGGGCCAAGACCTGAACGGCACCGACCACGGCGCGGGCGACCGTCCTTGGACCGATTACGCAGCGGGTGACGACTGCACCGGCGGCAATTGCGACCGCCGTGGGCAATACCTCAAGGCCGCCACCGATCTCTTGGTCAGCGATCTGGAATGGATGGCCGGTCAATGGGCCGAAGGCGGTGAGGCGCGCGCCACCGTGCTGGCCGACGAAGACGCCGGGATCGACGCGATCCTGACCGGCATGGGCTCGCTCTCCTACGGCGAACAGGCCGGGGAGCGGATGAAGCTGGGCGTCATGCTCAACGACCCCGAGGAAGAGCACGACTGCTTCTCGGACAACACCCACAACAGCCACTACTACGACGGGTTGGGTGTGCGGAACGTCTATCTGGGCGAATACCTGCGCGTCGATGGGCGTGTGGTCTCGGGCGCGTCGCTGTCCGATCTGGTGGCCAGTGCCGATGCCAGCGTCGATGAAGACCTGCGCGCCAAGCTGAACGCCTCCATGGTGGAGCTGGGCCAGATCAAGACCGCCGCCGAAGCGGGTTTCAGCTATGACATGATGCTTGAGCGCGGCAATGCCGAGGGCGAAGCACTGATCATGGGCGCGGTCGACGCGCTGGTGAACCAGACCCGCGCCATTGAACGCGCGGTGACGGCTCTGGGCGGTGACGAGATCGCCTTTGAAGGCTCCGACAGCCTCGACGCGCCGGAGGCCGTCTTCCAGTAATCCTAAACTTTCCCCCGGGCCGCGCGTGTCGCGGCCCGGGGCCAGCCAAGGAATACGCAACACCATGATTGTTTGTCACTGTCAGAACATCACCGATCGCGACATCAACAATGCCATCAACTGGATGCGCGCCTCGGACGCGCGAACGGTTATTACTGCCGGCAAAGTATACCGCGCTTTGGGCAAAGCAGCCGATTGCGGGGGGTGCATGCCTCTCTTCTTGTCTACCATGCGCGGAAATGGCAACTTTTCCGTGCCTGTGCTGAAAACCACTCTACGTCAGGCGAAACCAAACAAGGAGACAGGTTCATGAAGGGCGACGACAAGGTCATCGAATATCTCAACGCTGCACTGCGCAGCGAATTGACGGCGGTCAGCCAGTACTGGCTGCATTACCGGCTGCAAGAAGACTGGGGCTATGGTCGGCTTGCCGATAAATCGCGCGAGGAAAGCATCGAAGAGATGAACCACGCCGACAAGCTGATCGAACGGATCATCTTCCTCGAAGGGCACCCCAACCTGCAAAAGCTGGACGCGCTGCGCATCGGTGAGACGGTCAAGGAATGTCTGGAGGCCGATCTCGCCGCCGAGCATGAGGCCCGCACCCTCTATATCGAAGCGCGCAATCACTGCGATCAGGTGGGCGACTACGTTTCGAAGAACCTGTTCGAAGAATTGATCGCCGATGAGGAAGGGCATATCGACTTCCTCGAAACCCAACTGGCGCTTCAGGCGGAACTGGGCGAGGCCGTCTATGGCCAGCTTCAGGCCAAGCCGACAGACGACAGCAAGTAACCACGACAGGCAGGCCCGGTTTCGGGCCTGCCGCTTATCCAAGGCATTCCCCATGCGATTCCTTATTCCGATGCTCACGGTGGCCGCCGCGAGCATGGCCGCCGCCGCTCCGCAAGCATTGGAGGAACCGCATCTCAAGGTGATCCCCCGCACCGGGGAAGAGGCCGCCCGGATCGCCAAGGTCACCGCCCCCGCGACCGAATTCGACAAGCCCGAACCCTTTGAGACGAACCCCGCAGGGGCCGCCACGGTCAGCCCGCGCGGCAATGCCGATGCGTTTTCGCTGCCTTCGGGCAACATCCCTTTCGAGCGGGAGTTGGATTTCAAGGTCGGCAACGGGCTGTTCAAAAAGCTTTGGGTCTCTTCGCCCTCGTCGACGCTGGCCTCTGACGGGCTGGGGCCGCTTTTCAACGCGCGTTCCTGCCAGCGCTGCCACCTGAAAGACGGGCGCGGCCATCCCCCCGAGGGACCTCAGGATGACGCGGTGTCGATGTTCCTGCGCATCTCGGTTCCCACGCCCCCCGAAGAGGCGATGAGCGAGATTGAGGCGTTCCTGCTCTCGGTCGGCGACAAGACCCCGCGCACGCGGCCCGATCCGGTCTATGGCGGGCAATTGCAGGATTTCGGGGTGGCGGGCCATCCGGCGGAATACCGTCTCGGCGTGAGTTATGAAGAGGTGGAGGTCGCCCTGTCGGATGGGGAGACAGCAAGCCTGCGCCGCCCAACCTACAGCGCCGAAGACCTCGGCTATGGCCCCTTGGCCGAAGGCGCGATGCTCAGCCCCCGCGTCGCCCCGCCGATGATCGGGCTTGGCCTGCTAGAGGCGATCCCGGCGGCAGATATCTTGGCGCTGGCCGACCCGGAGGACGCCGATGGTGATGGCATTTCGGGCCGGGCGCAGATTGTCTGGTCCTTTGAACACGCGCGTCCGATCCTGGGCCGTTTCGGCTGGAAAGCCGGGGCGCCGACGATCCGCGAACAATCCGCCAGCGCCTTTGCAGGCGACATTGGCATTTCCTCCCCCATTTTCGACGCGGCATGGGGCGATTGCACGGCGGAGCAGACCGCCTGCCGCGCGGCACCCCATGGGGATGGTGACGACCGTGGCACCGAGATCGACGCCGAAGGGCTGGATCTGGTGACATTCTACAGCCGCAACCTGGCCGTGCCCGCCCGCCGCGATGTCGGCGCGCCTGAGGTGCTGCGCGGCAAGGCGGTGTTTCATGAGGTCGGCTGCACCTCCTGCCACCAGCCGAAATTCGTGACCGAACGGTTGGAGGACCAGCCCGAGCAGAGCTTTCAGCTGATCTGGCCGATGACCGATCTTTTGCTGCATGACATGGGCGAAGGGCTGGCCGACAACCGCCCCGAGGGCCGCGCGAACGGGCGCGAGTGGCGCACCGCGCCGCTCTGGGGCATCGGCTTGACCGAACAGGTCAACGGCCATACCCAATTCCTGCACGATGGGCGGGCGCGGTCGCTGCTCGAAGCGGTGCTCTGGCACGGCGGCGAAGCCCAGCCCGCCCGCGATGCCGTGGTCGACATGCCCAAAGCCGACCGTGACGCCCTGATCCGCTATCTGGAGAGCCTCTGATGCGCAGCCTGCTGACCGCCACATTCCTTCTGACCGCCGCCCCCGCCCTCGCCGGGGTGGAAGAGGTGATCCAAGATCACGCGCTGCCCGGCACCGCCCGTTTCGCCTCGGCCACGGCGGCGCTTCATGCGGCGGCGCAGGCCGATTGCACCGATGCCGCCCTGCGCCCGGCCTATCAGGAGGCTTTCGACGCATGGCTCGGCATCGCGCATTTGACCCTCGGACCGCTAGAGGAAGACGGGCGCGGGCTGGCCATCGCCTTTTGGCCCGATACGCGCGGCATGGTGGGGCGCAGCGTGGCGCGGATGGTGGCCGAAGAAGACCCGATCGCGACAAGCGGGGATTACGCCGAAGTCTCCATCGCCGCGCGGGGGCTCTTTGCGCTGGAACGGCTGCTTTATGACGATGACTTCGCAGGCTACGGGGCCGAGAGCTATAGCTGCGCATTGGCCCGCGCGATGGCGGCCGACCTGGCCAATTTGGGCCGCGAGGTCGACACCGCATGGCGTGAGGGTTTCGCCGCCGCGCTCCGCAGCGCCGGGGAGGCGGGCAATGACCGTTTCCTCAGCCCGCGCGAGGCATCGCAGGCGCTTTACACGGCTTTGGCAACCGGGCTCGAATTTGTCGCGGACCAACGTCTAGGCCGCCCGATGGGCAGTTTTGATGCGCCGAAGCCGCAGGTGGCCGAGGCGCGCCGTTCGGGCCGTAGCCTGCGCAATGTGGTCCTGTCGCTCGAAGCATTGCACGGACTGGCAGACACGCTGTCGGACGCGCCCACCCCCAAGACCGATGCCGCATTCGACCGCGCCTTGAGCGCCGCGCGTGCATTGGAAGACCCCGTTTTTGCCGGGGTGGTCGATCCGATCAGCCGTATCCGGGTCGAGGCGCTGCAAAACGATGTGCGCGCCATTTCCGAGGCGGTGGGGGCAGAGATCGCCCCGGCGCTTGGCGTCTCGGTTGGGTTCAATTCGGCGGATGGGGATTGATGCCCTCACGCCGCCATTTCCTCGCCGGTCTCGCCGCCGCGTCGAGCTTGCCCGCAATGGGCTGGGCCGCCGCGGGAAGCCCCGTCTACCTTGCCGCCGCGCGTGACCCTTCGGGGGCCTATGCGCTTTTCGGGCTGGACGGGTCCGGCCACGACATTTTCCGCATTCCGCTGCCCGACCGGGGCCATGCCGCTGCCGCCCATCCCACCGCGGCCGAGGCGGTCGCCTTTGCCCGCCGCCCGGGCCGGTTCGCGCTGGTGATCGACTGTGAGAAGGGCCGTGTGGCCCATCGGCTCGACGCGCCAGAGGGGCGCCATTTCTACGGGCATGGGGCGTTTTTGCAAGGCGGGGCCATCCTCGCCACCAGCGAGAATGAGATCGACACAGGCGAAGGGCGCATCGGCCTGTGGTCCCGCGCCAAGGGCTATGCCCGGATCGGAGAGATCGCCTCGGGCGGGGTCGGCCCCCATGAAATCCGTCGCTGGGCCGAGGATGTGCTGGTGGTGGCCAATGGCGGCATCCGCACCCATCCCGACAGCGGGCGGGAGAAGTTGAACATTGATGTGATGCGGCCCAATCTGTCTTATGTCAGCCTCTCGGGCGAAGTGCTGGAGCAGGTTTCGCCGCCTGATGACCTGCATAAGAATTCGATCCGGCATCTGGCCTTGGCGCCGGACGGGCAGGTGGCCTTTGCGATGCAATGGCAGGGGGAGCCGGGCGACGGCGTGCCGCTGCTGGGGCTGCACCGGCGCGGGGAAGAGCCCATCTTGGCCGAGGCCGATCTGGCCGAGCAAATCGCGATGCAGGGCTACGCGGGCAGCGTGGCATTTGCCGCCGATGGCGGGGCGGTCGGGATCACGTCACCGCGCGGCGGGTGGCTGCATGTCTTTGACAACAAGGGTGCATTCCTCGCCAGTCATCGCCGCGCCGATGTCTGCGGGCTGGCACCGGGCCGGGGGGGCTTCGTGGCTACGGATGGGCTGGGCGGTATCCTGTCGCTGCAAGAGGCGACGCTGTCGCGGCTGACCACGGCCAAACGGGCGTGGGACAATCATTTGGTTGCCATCGACGCATAGGCGGGCAGGGGCCGTGCCCCCGCCGCATTTAGTCGGTCTTGTAGGTCGGGTGGAACAAACCACCGGGCGAGAGGGTGAAGATCTCCACCCCGTCTTCGGTCACGCCCACCGAATGTTCGAACTGTGCCGAGAGGGATTTGTCGCGGGTGACGGCGGTCCAATCGTCGGCGAGGGTCTTGGTCTCGGCCCGGCCAAGGTTCACCATTGGCTCGATGGTAAAGAACATGCCCGGCTCAAGCACAGCGCCGGTGCCCGGGCGGCCATAGTGCAGCACGTTGGGTGGCGCGTGGAAGACCTGCCCCAAACCGTGCCCGCAGAAGTCGGTCACGACCGACATGCGGTGGCCTTCGACAAATGTCTGGATCGCATGGCCGATGTCGCCAAAGGTATTGCCCGGCTTCACCGCTTCGATCCCGCGCATCAGGCTGTCGTGGGTCACGTTGATCAGCCGCTCGGCCTTGCGCGACAGTTTGCCCGCCACATACATGCGGCTGGTGTCGCCGAACCAGCCATCAACGATGACGGTCACGTCGATGTTCAGGATGTCGCCGTCTTTCAGCTTCTTGTCGCTGGGGATCCCGTGGCAGACCACATGGTTCACCGAGATGCAGCTGGCGTGTTTGTAGCCCTTGTAGCCGATGGTGGCGGATTTTGCCCCGGCGGCGTTGACCTTTTCTTCGATCAGGCGGTCCAACTCTCCGGTGGTCTGACCGGGGAAGACATGCTCTGCGATCTCGTCGAGGATTGTGGCGGCGAGACGGCCCGCTGCCTGCATCCCGGCATGATCGGAAGGCTCGTAAATGCGAATGCCGTCGCGCGTCTGGCGGCCTCGGTGTGCGTTGTTCACCGCTCTCTCCATGCTTGTGTTCGCTCCTACTTAACGTGGCTTTCGGGCGAGGGCCAGAGCGGCTCAGCCCGCGAAGGGGATCGGTTGCGCCAGTGTGACGGCCTGGGGCGTGATATGGGTGCCGATGGCGTAGATTTCCAGCTCCGCCGCCCGCGCGGCATGGGAGGCGGCGGCATAGGTCGGGTCGATATCGGCAGCGAGGCGCATCTGCGAGCAATCGGTGCGCTGCACCAGATAGAGCAGCACGGCGCGGTGCCCGGCCTGCGCCATCCGCGCCAACTCGCCCAGATGTTTCGCCCCGCGGGCGGTCACGCTGTCGGGGAATTCAGCCAGCCCGGTTTCGCGTGACAGGGTGACGGATTTCACCTCGACATAGGCATCGGGCAGGCCATCGCTGCTGAGCAGGAAGTCGATGCGGGAGTTTTCGCCGTATTTCACCTCGGGCCGCACCTCGGTATAGGCGGCGAGCGGGGCGACCTCACCCGCGATCAACGCCGCCTTCATCGCGCGGTTGGGCAGGGCGGTATCGACGCCGGTGAAATGGCCGTTTTCATGGTCCACCAACCGCCAGCCGTAGTTCAGTTTTTTCTTTGGATCGTCGTTCGGCTCCAGCCAGATGCGGCTGCCCGGTTCCGCCAGCCCCATCATCGAGCCGGGGTTGGCGCAATGGGCCACCACCTCTTCGCCCGTCTCCTCCAACCTACAATCGGCCAGAAAGCGTTTGTAGCGGCGGATCAGTCGGGCGGGGACAAGTTGGGTTTGAAAGCGCATGGGGCGCGGCCTATACCGAAGGGACGCCATCCTCAAGGAGCCGCCCCATGTCAAACCCCACCGCCGCGATGATCGTGATCGGCGACGAAATCCTCTCGGGCCGGACCCGTGACAGCAATATGCATCACCTTGCGGGGGAGTTGACGAAAGTGGGGATCGACCTGCGCGAAGTGCGCGTTGTCTCGGACGATCATGGGGCGATCATCGCCGCCGTGCAGGCGCTGTCCTCGGCCTATAGCCATGTCTTCACCTCGGGCGGGATCGGGCCGACCCATGACGACATCACCGCCGATTGCATCGCCGCCGCCTTTAACCGCGACATCGACGTGCGCGACGATGCGCGCGAGATTTTGGCAGAACATTATGCCCGCGCGGGGACCGAGATGAACGCGGCGCGCCTGCGCATGGCGCGCATCCCTGAAGGCGCCGCGCTGATCGAGAACCCGGTCTCTGCCGCGCCGGGGTTTGTGGTTGAGAATGTGCATGTCATGGCCGGGGTGCCTGCGGTTTTTCAGGCGATGGTTGCCAGTGTTCTGCCGGGGCTGACCGGGGGGCAGCCGCTGATCAGTGAGACCCTGCGCATCGACCGCGGCGAGAGCGATATCGCCGGGCCACTGGGGGCGCTGGCCGAGGAATATCCGCATCTGTCCATGGGCAGCTACCCGTTTCAAAAGGACGGTGTCTTTGGCGCCCATGTGGTGATCCGGGGCAGCGATCCGGGGATGGTCGAAGCCGCGATGGACAAGCTCAAGGCCGCCTTCGCATGAGTGAGGCGCAGGCGTTTTTCGACGCGGGCGACGCGACTTGGCCCGCCGCGCGGCGCTTCGAGCACGGCCCCTGGACCCTGCGCGAAGGGCAGGGCGGCGGCAAACGCGTCTCGGCGGCGACGGCACGCGGGGCGGTCACCGACGCCGACATTCCGGTTGCCGAAGCGGCGATGCGCGAGATGGATCAGCGCCCGCTGTTCATGGTGCGTGCGGGGGAAGATACCCTCGACGCGCTGCTGGCTGCGCGGCGCTACGAGGTGGTCGATCCGGTCACGGTGCTGAGCCTGTCGATCACCCGCCTCACCGATATTCCGATGCCCCCGGTCACCGCCTTTTGCATTTGGGAGCCGCTGGCGATCATGTCCGAGGTCTGGGCCGCCGGCGGGGTCGGCCCCGCGCGGCTTGCCGTGATGGATCGTGCCGCAACCAAGACCGGCATCCTTGCCCGCTGGAACGAGAAACCCGCAGGCGTGGCCTTTGCCGGGGTGCACAATGATATCTGTATGGTCCACGCGGTTGAGGTGCTGCCCCATCAACAACGCCAAGGCGTGGCGACTTGGCTGATGCGGGCCGCCGCCCATTGGGGGCAGGCGCAGGGGGCCGCGCGGCTGTCGGTGCTCTGCGTCGATACCAATACCCGCGCGCAGGCGCTCTATGCCAAGCTGGGCTTTGCCCCGGTCGGGCACTATCATTACCGTCAAAGCACTGAGTAAAGGATAAGACCATGGCCAACGATATGCCCACCGCCCTTGATCTGCCGATGGTCGATCCGCTGCCCGAGGCGACGCAGAAGTATTTCGACGTCTGTCAGGAAAAGCTCGGGATGGTGCCCAATGTGCTGCGCGCCTATGCCTTTGACATCGACAAGCTGAACGCCTTTACCGGCATGTATAACGATCTGATGCTGGGCGACAGCGCGCTCAGCAAACTTGAGCGTGAGATGATCGCGGTGGCGGTGTCTTCGGTCAACAAATGCTACTATTGCCTCGTGGCCCATGGGGCGGCGGTGCGCGAAATGTCGGGCGATCCGCAATTGGGCGAGGCGCTGGTGATGAACTACCGCGTGGCCAAGATTTCGCCCAAACAACGCGCCATGTTGGATTTCGCGGTCAAGTTGACCGAGGCCAGCGCCAAGGTTGAGGAGGCCGACCGTCAGGCCCTGCGCGACGTAGGCTTCACCGATCGTGACATCTTTGACATCGCCAGCGTGGCGGGTTTCTTTAATATGACCAACCGGGTGGCCAGCGCCACCGACATGCGCCCCAACGACGATTACCACGCGCAGGCGCGATGATCCGGGCGCGCGTCGCTGCGGCTCTGGCCGGGGTGCTGCTGGCGGCCCCGGCGGCGGCGCTTGAACTGGCGCTGCCCAGCACCGCGCGGCTGACGGCGGAACGCAACACCGCGCCGGATCGCTACGCCGCGCCCGTGGGCGTTTATGCCGAGGGGCAGGTGGCGCGGGTCCATGTCGATGGCGACGTGCGCCGCGCCGCTTGGCGGATGGACACGCCGGGGCTGACTGCCTTGCAGGTGATGCGCCCGCTGCGGCGGCAACTTGAAGAGGCGGGGTTTGACATCGTGCTCGACTGCGCGGCGCGGGACTGCGGTGGGTTCGATTTCCGCTTTGCGATAGAGGTGCTGCCGGGGCCGAACATGTATGTGAACCTGCGCGCCTTTCACTTCATCACCGCCCTGCGTCGGGCGGATGATGGCACACCAACCGAGGCGATCAGCATCCTTGCCAGCACGGCGGCGACCTCGGCCTATGTGCAGATCATCCAAGCCCGCAGCGGCGATGCGCCGGAAGATGGCACCCCCCCCGTCACGCCCGCCCCAACCGGCGCGGTGCCCCTTGCCACCGCCACGGAGGATTTCGCAACGGTGCTGAAGGCCGAGGGGCATCTGGTGCTCAACCGGTTGGAGTTCGAGACCGGCACCTCCGCGCTTGGCCCTGGCCCCTTTGCGACCCTCGCGCGGCTTGCCGAATTGCTCAAGGCAGAGCCGGGTCTGCGGGTGGCGCTGGTCGGTCATACCGATGCGGTGGGCAGTTTGGACGCCAATACCGCCCTGTCACGCAAACGGGCAGAAGCGGTGCGGGATCGGCTGGTTCAGAGCTATGACGTGGCCCCCGGCCGGCTGGAGGCGCAGGGCGCGGGCTATCTCGCGCCGCGTGACAGCAACCTAACCGAAGCGGGGCGCGAACAGAACCGGCGGGTCGAGGTGGTGGTCCTCTCGGTGCAATAGCCTAGGTCGTGACCGTCATCTGAGTGGCCAGCAGCAGGTTCGTCTCGCTTGAACTCACCCCCTGAATGCGGCGGATTTGGCCCAGCACACTGTCGAGTTCTTCGACGGTCTCCGTCCCCGTCTCGACAATCAAATCCCATTTGCCATTGGTCGCATGGATCGCCTGCACCGCGGGCATGCCTGCAAGAATGCGTTTGATCCGGTCGGTGCCCGCGCCTTCGATGGCCAAGAGCGTATGGCCTCGGATCGGGCTGTGGCGCATGTCTTCTTTCAGGATCAGCGTGAAGCCCAGAATCGCGCCGGAACTGACCAGACGTTCCACCCGCGCGCGCACCGTCACCCGCGACAGACCCGTGGTGGCCGCCAGCGCGGAATAGGACATGCGCGCGTCGCGGCGCAGTTCCGCGATGATCTTGTTGTCGATCTCGTCCATGGGGGATCCCGTTTGCTTTGTTGAATAGGGTTTACGGCAGCGCGGGCAGGCTGGCCAGTCTTTGGGGATGCGCAATTGACGACGCCGGGGAAACCCATAATCTGCCGCGGAAAGGAACATTTCCATGCAAAGCCGCGCGCCCCTGTTCACCCCGGTCCTGATGGTCGGATGTATCATCATCATGATCAGCTTCGCCGTGCGGGCCTCCTTCGGCGTGTTCCAGATCCCCATTGCCGAGGAATTTGCATGGGCACGCAGTGAATTCTCCCTCGCCATCGCGATTCAGAACCTCGCTTGGGGCATCGGGCAGCCGATCTTTGGCGCGCTGGCCGAGAAGATTGGCGATAGGCGGGCGATTATCATCGGGGCGGTGGTCTATGCGGTGGGGCTGCTCTTGTCGGCCAATTCCGCGACGCCGATCGAGCACCAGACATACGCTTGGCTTGTCGGCTTCGGCATCGCGGGCACCGGGTTTGGCGTGATCCTCGCCGTGGTGGGGCGCGCGGCCTCGGACGAGAACCGCTCGATGGCGCTGGCCATCGCCACGGCGGCGGGCAGCGCGGGCCAAGTCTTTGGCGCGCCGGTGGCGGAATGGATGCTAAGCTTCATGTCATGGCAGATGACCTTCGTCAGCTTCGCGGGGGTGATCCTGCTGATGCTGCTGACCTTGCCGATGATGCGCGCGCCTGCGATGGCGAGCCGGGCCGAGCTTGAGGAATCGATGGGCCAGATCCTCGGCAAGGCCTTCCGCGATCCCTCCTATACGCTGATCTTTCTGGGCTTCTTTTCCTGCGGCTATCAACTCGCCTTCATCACCGCGCATTTCCCGGCCTTCGTGACCGAAATGTGCGGCCCGATCCTTGCGGGCGGCGTGCTGCACAACATCGGTATCACCACCACCTCGGCGCTCGGCGCGGTGGCGATCTCACTCATCGGGCTCGCCAATATCGCGGGGACGTTGCTGGCAGGCTGGGCGGGCAAACGCTATTCCAAGAAATACCTGCTGGCGGGGATCTACGTCGGGCGCACGGTGATCGCCGCGGCCTTCATCATGTTCCCGATAACGCCGATGACGGTGATCCTGTTCTCTGTGGGCATGGGCGCGCTCTGGCTCGCCACGGTGCCGCTGACCTCCGGCCTCGTCGCGCATATCTATGGGCTGCGCTACATGGGCACGCTTTACGGCATCGTTTTCTTCAGCCACCAGCTGGGCAGTTTCCTCGGCGTTTGGCTGGGCGGGCGGATGTACGACATCTACGGCAGCTACACCGCCGTCTGGTGGGTTGGCGTGGCCGTGGGGGCGTTTAGCGCCGTGGTGCATCTGCCGATCCGCGAGAAACGGCTCGAGGGGCTGGTGACCGCTTAACGCGCGCGCCAGCGTTCGAGGATGTGGTTGGCGGTCATCAGGTCCAGATGCGCGCCGCCGCCGTTTTTGAACAGGGTGATCTCATCGTCGTTTTGCCGAGTGAAGCGCGCAAGGTCGTAGTAATCCGCGACTAAGTGGTCGCGGGTGATGGTGCCTGCCTCAAGCGGGATGTTGATCTCTCCGATATGGCCGATGGTGGTGTCGAAACTGTCGACGTAGACGCGGGCGCGCAGCAGCGCCGTGTCGTCCACCTCGCGCATGTCGGGGCGGTAGGCGCCGATGAGATCGACGTGCTGGCCGGGCTGCAACCAATCGCCCTCGATCAGCGGGTCGGTCGACATGGTGGCGGAGGTGACGATATCTGCGGCGCGCACGGCCTGCTCTAGATCGGTCGCCACGTTGATCTTGAGCTCTGTGGCCATCGCCTCGGCGTTCTTCGCGGTGCGGTTCCAGACCGTGAAACGGGCCTGCGGGAAGGCCGCGGAATAGGCGGCGTGCAGCGCCCGACCTTGGGTGCCCGCGCCGACGATCAGGATGTTCTCGCTGTCCGGTCGGGCAAGACGGCGCGCGGCCAAGAGGCTGTCACCCGCGGTCTTCCACTTGGTGACAAGGTGGAAGTCCACGATGGCGGAGAGCGTGCCGGTTTCGTCATCGAAAAGCGAGACGCCGCCGTTGACCATCGGCACCTCGCGGTCCGGGTTGCCGGGGAAGATCGTGGCGGATTTCACCGCGATGCCCAGCCCGTCGATCCAGGCCGACCGGCTTAAGAGCGTGTCCTTGCCGCGGTAGAGGAACGTGTCGCCGATCTCGGCCTTCGGCAGGTCGTGGCCCGCGGCCAGCGCATCGGTAAGCGCGATCCAATCCAGCAGCGCCTCGCCCGCGTCGAAGGAGATGTTCGGAATGTCGGTCATGCGGCCTCCTCGCGGCTCAGCAGGCCGGCGGCGACCAGACGGTCGGCCCAGCCCTGCGGCCCGGTGAAATGGTGGGTTTGCCAGCCCCGCGCGGCGGCGGCGGCGATGTTGTCGGCGCGGTCGTCGGTGAAAAGCAGGGCTTCGGGCGGCAGGTCGCTGCCCTTTTCCACGGCCTCGTAGATTGAGGGCGCGGGTTTGATCATGCCGAGGTGGCCGGAAATGAAATCACGGTCGAACTCGCGCAGGAAAGGGTAATGGGTCGCGGCCAGATCATAGCTTTGAATGCCGAAGTTGGTGAGCGAGAAGACCGGGACGCCACGCGCTTGCAGCGCATTCTTCAACCGCAGGGAGTGGTCGATCACCGGGGCGGCCATCTCGATCCAGCGGTCGTGCCAGAGGCGGATTTCATCGCCCCACTCAGGCGTCGCCTCGGCCATGGCATAGATCGTGTCGCGGAAATTCTCGCCGCTGTCGACGCGGTCGTTCATGCCGTGCAGGTCCACGGCGTCGAACATGGCGCGGCGGCGATCTTCGCCGATGACGCTGTCGTAAAACCGCTCCGGTTGCCATTCGATCAATACGTTGCCGATGTCGAAAACGACCGCCTGTGGTGTCATATCACTTGCCCTAACAATTGCTTAACGCGGGCCTACCCCCGCGCCGCCGCGCGCAGTTCCCGCTCCAATGCTTCGAGGAAACGGGAGCGGTCGGCCTTTGTAAACCCCTTGCCGCCGCCTTGGCGAAAGGGGTCGGCGGCGCGCAGGTCGGCCATCAGGTCGCGGGTGGCCAGCACGTTGCCGATATTGCGCGCGGTCAGCGCCTCGCCATTGTGTTTCAGCACCCTTGCGCCCGCTTCGACGCATTTGGCGGCCAGCGGGATGTCCCCGGTCACCACCACGTCGCCCGGCCCGCACCGCTCGGCGATCCACATGTCGGCGATGTCGGGCCCGTCGGGCACGATCACCACCTCGACCAACGGATTTTGCGACATGCGCAACCCGCCGTTCGAGACGAGGAACATCTTGATCTTGTGGCGGGTCGCGACCCGCTCGGCCTCGGCCTTCACGGGGCAGGCGTCGGCGTCGATGTAAAGCACGGTCATCGTTCAGCCTGCGTAGAGCGCGTCGGCATGGAAGGCGACGTGATCTTCCATGAAGCTCGCCACGAAGAAATAGCTGTGGTTATAGCCCGGCTGCATGCGGAAGCTGCCCTGCTGGCGTTTGGCGGCCATGGCCTCGGCCAGCGTTTCGGGCATCAAGAGGTCAAGGAACTGGTCGCTGCTGCCTTGGTCGATCAGCACCGGACCGTCGAAGCCCTTTTCGCGCATCAGGAGCGTACTGTCGTGTTTCGTCCATGTGCTCTCGTCGGACCCGAGGTAGGCGCTGAGTTGTTTTTTGCCCCAATCGCTCGCCGTCGGGTGGGTGATCGGCGCGAAGGCGGAGACTGAGAGGAAACGCCCCGGCAGGTTCATCGCCAGCGTCAGCGCGCCGTGCCCGCCCATGGAGTGGCCGGTGATGCCTTGACGCTCCATATCGAGGGCGAAATTCTCGCTCAGCAGGGCGGGCAACTCCTCGGCCAAATAGTCCCACATCTGGTAGTGCGCCGCCCAAGGGTCTTGGGTCGCGTTCACATAGAACCCCGCGCCTTTGCCAAGGTCGTAAGCATCGTCATCGGCCACATCGTCACCACGCGGGGAGGTGTCGGGGAAGACCAATGCGATGCCGTGTTCGGCAGCCCAAGCCTGCGCGCCCGCCTTGGTCATGGCGTTCTCATGGGTGCAGGTCAGCCCTGAGAGATACCACAGCACCGGGACCGGACCGTCCTGCACCTCGGCGGGGAGAAACAGGCCGAATGTCATGTCGCAGCCGCAGGAGTCGGAGGCGTGGGAGTAGACCCCCTGCGTGCCACCGAAACAGGCGTTTTCCGAGATGGTTTTCATGGCAGCGTTCCTTTCGAAATTGGATATGTCACAGGGCCGAGACCCAACCTACGACAAGGCTGACGGTCACGATACTAACTGTGGTTGAGACGAGAATGGCGGCAGAGACCCGCTGAGGGGCGACGCCGTAGTGTTGGGCGAGCATATAGACATTGCCCGCGACCGGGAGGGAGGCCGTGGCGATGATGACCCCGGCTTTATACGGGTCGACGCCGAAGAGAAACAGCGCGCCAAAGGCCACGAAGAGCGGGTGCAGCACCAGTTTGCAGAAAGTCAGCCAGCCCGCGATCTCGATCCGTTCGGCGGATTTAGAGGCCAGCGAGGCGCCGATGGCAAAAAGGGCACCGGGGGTGGCGGCGCCGCCAAGGATGGCCAGAAATTCGTTCAGCGGCACGGGGATCGGGATGCCGAAGCCGGACCAGAGGAACCCGAGTGTAATGGCGACGATCATCGGGTTTTTCAGCAGGCCAATCCCGACGGTTTTGAGTGTCGCCAGCCGCAATTGCCCCTCGCGGGAGCCGGTGATCAGGATCACGATGAGGCTGGAAAAGATGATCATGTCGACGGTCAGCGCCAGCAGCACGGGGCCGATGGCATCCGGCCCTAAGAGCAGCGTCAGCATCGGCACGCCCAGAAAGCCGGTGTTGCCGATCACGGCGCATTGCGCCTCGATCCCATTGGTGGCCACATCGAGCCCGCGCAAAAAACCGACGAGGCTGGCGATGGCATAGACGAAGGCCGTCCCCCAGAGGTAGGCGGCGACAAGGCGGCTGTCCCAGACCTCGGCCAAGGACAGATTGGCGGAAAAGCGGAACAGCATCGCCGAGAGGGCGAAGTAGAAGACGAATTTGGTGAGATAGGCCGTCGCTTCGGCAGAAAAAAACCGCGTGCGCCCGGCCCAGTAGCCAAGGCCGATCAGCGCAAAGAACGGCAGGGTTTTCAGGAAGATCGCGACCATGGGTCAAGCATTAGCCAGCCCGCCCTTGGGGTGCAATGGGGCAGGGCGTGGGTCTTGGCCGAACCGATCGACACCACCTGCGCGCTCAAGGGGTTGCGGCCAGCGGAATCGCCTCGGGCGGCTCCGTGATCTCGCTGCCACAGCAGTCCCATCGGCAGGTTCCAGCAAACGCAAAGCGCCCCACCCTTGGCGGGGCAGCGGAGGGAGCTACCTGTTGCAGGATGGACGCCACCCGAAGAACGAGGTTTGGAATATGAAAGTAGTTTTCTTGGCACCTCTAGTGCTGGCCGGTTGCGCCGAATTATCGACAGCGCCGGTGCAGAACCCGATCCCGGCGCCCGCGCCTGTGGCGACCACGCCCGCGCCGCCACCGGCTGCCTCTGAGCCATCGGCCCCTGCGCGGTCCGAAACCCCCAGCAGCCCGGCCAAGCCCAAGCCGCTGCCGGATTCGGTGGTCAATGCGGTGAATGACACCTCCAGCCCCTCTGAGGACAACGGTCAGGAAGAGCTCGCAGCCGCCGAGCGCCCGACCGACACCTGCAAAGAAGGCAGTTGGTGGGGGCTGATCGGCCGCCCGAAGTCGGCGGCGAGCATCGTTTCCGAGCCCAAGCGCGTTTATACCGAGGGCGACCCGGTGACGATGGACGCCAATCCCAACCGCACCAACATCGTCTTGGACGCGGAGGGGAAAATCGCCAAAGTCACCTGCGGCTAGGGCAGTCCCCTAGCCCTTGGGGCGGTTGTCGAGAATACGCACGGCTTTGCCCTCGGACCGGGCAACGCCGCCCACGTCCATGACCTCAACCGTGACCGAAATGCCGACGGTCTGTTTGATCTGTGCCGACAGCGCTTTGATCGCAGCAGCCCGGGCATCGGTGGTGACGCTGGCGTCAGCGCATTCACACAGCACGCGCATCTGATCCATCCGGTCGGGGCGCGAGAGTTCGATCTGGAAATGCGGAGCCAAGCCCGGCGTGGCCATCAGCGCCTCTTCGATCTGGGTGGGGAAGACGTTGACGCCGCGGAGGATAATCATGTCGTCGCTGCGCCCGGTCACCTTCTCCATCCGCCGCATGGAACGCGCGGTGCCCGCCAGCAGCCGGGTCAGATCGCGGGTGCGGTAGCGGATGATTGGGAAGGCCTGTTTCGTCAGCGAGGTGAAGACCAACTCGCCCATTTCGCCATCCGCGACCGGGGCGCCCGTCTCGGGGTTGATGATCTCGGGGTAGAAGTGATCTTCCCAGATGTGCAGCCCATCCTTGGTCTCCACACATTCCATCGACACGCCCGGCCCCATGACTTCGCTGAGCCCGTAGATGTCGACTGCATGCATGTCGAAGGCCTGCTCGATCTCCTGCCGCATGGCGTTGGTCCAAGGCTCAGCCCCGAAGATGCCGACTTCGAGCGAGGATTGGCGCGGGTCGATGCCTTGTTTGGCAAATTCATCCAAGATCGACAGCGCGTAGGACGGGGTGACCGTGATGCCCTTGGGGGCAAAATCTTCGATCAGGCGCACTTGGCGCGGGGTCATCCCGCCCGAGATCGGCACGGTCGACAGGCCAAGCGCATCGGCCCCGAGGTGGATGCCCAAGCCGCCGGTGAACAGCCCATAGCCATAGGCATTGTGCAGCATGTCGCCCGGGCGCATCCCCGCCGCGCGCAGGGAGCGGGCGACGACTTGCCCCCAGTTCGCCAGATCATCCTTGGTATAGCCCACCACGGTCGGCTGCCCGGTGGTGCCGGAGGACGCGTGAATGCGCGCCACCTGATCGCGCGGCACGGCGAACATGCCAAAGGGGTAATTGTCACGCAGGTCAGTCTTTACCGTGAAGGGAAAGCGCGAAAGATCGGAAAGCTGTTTCAGATCATCGGGATGCACGCCCGCATCGTCGAAGCTTTGCTTGTAGAAGGGCACGTTGTCATAGGCATGGCGCAGCGACCATTTCAGACGGTCCAATTGCAGGGCGCTGATCTCGTCCCGGCTGGCGATCTCAATCGGCTCGAGCGTATCCTTCGCGGGGGTCAGGTCTTTCATCAGGTCGGCTCCTCCTCGGTAAATAGCTGGCCCTTGATGCTGCGGGAGAGCCCGCGAAACAGGGCCACGACACGGTCATCCTCGCCCGTGACGGTCACGTCATAGATGCCCGACCGACCGCTGCGCGACACTTCGCGTGCGGTGGCAGTCAGCCGCTCCTCCGGCTGGCCGGGGCTGAGATAGGTGATCTGGTTCTGCTGGGCGACAGTGGTCTGGTTGTAGCTGTTGCAGGCAAAGGCAAAGGCGCTGTCGGCCAACGTGAAGATGAAACCGCCGTGGCAAATCCCATGCCCGTTCAGCATGTCCGGGCGCACCGACATCGACAAAACCGCGCCCCCGGGGGTGACCTCGTCGATCCTCATGCCCAATCCGGCCGAGGCGGAATCTCGGGCGAACATCACCTCGGCACATTTGCGGGCGCGGGCGTCTGGGGTCATTCCGTCATGCCTTTGTGTTTCATTTTCAAGATTGGTTGCACAATTCTGTAACGCTTTCAAGAAATTTTGAGGGGTGCTTTCGGCCATGTCAGGGCTTGATTTGGCCCCCGTCAGGGTCAACTGTAAAGCCATGAGCATAGAGCCCCCATCGCCGATCACGGCTTTCGAGCGCCCTGCCGAACAGGTCGCCTTTCACCGCACCGAACTGTCGCTGATCCTATCGCTCTACGGGCGTATGGTCGCGGCGGGGGAGTGGCGGGACTACGGGATTTCGCACCTTAAGGACGTGGCCGTCTTTTCCGTCTTTCGCCGCACGGCTGAGATACCGCTTTACCGGATCGAAAAGCGGCCCAAGCTGCGCAACCGGCAGGGGATGTATGCGGTGGTGGGCACGGGTGGGCAGGTGCTGCGCCGGGGCCATGACCTGAAGGCCGTGCTGCGCGTGTTGGAGCGCAAGCTGATCCGAGCAGTAGATTAAACGCCGGGGCGGCGATGTGCCGTCACCGGGCCGTCCCCGCCCGCTTCGATCCGGGCGATGGCCTCGGCGATGTTTTCATAGCTCACGGCCATGGCGTGGGCATTGGCGTGGATCATCGTCTCGCCGTCCACCACCAGCGCCACATGGCCTTTCCAGAACAACAGATCATTGCGTTGATAGGCGTCGCTGACGGGGGCGCCCACGGTCTTTTCCTGTTGGTCGCTGTCACCGGGGCAGGGGATGCCGCAGGCCAGCAGCGCCGCTTGCACGAGGCCCGAACAATCGATCCCCCAACGGCTGTTGCCGCCCCAGAGATAGGGCGTGCCAAGGAACAGCGCGGCGATCTGCGCGGGGTCGGCCTCTCGGCTCTCGACGGGGGCAAGATGGCCCAGCGGAATGTGCCCCTGCGGGGTTTCGGCGAAATCCTTGGTCTCTGCCGTCACCGTGACGCGCGCACCGTAGCTGAGGCTCAGCAGGTCCGGCGATTTCAGATCGGCGTCGCGATAGGCATGGGTGGCAGGCACGCAGACGCGGTGGGTGGCGCTGCGCGGGGTGCCAAGGGTGCTTTGCAGAACATGCCCGCAATAGCCATCCTTCTCGGCCTGCACATAGGTCCAGCCCGACGCCTCATGCAGCACGGTCACCTGCTCGCCGAACAACAGCTGCCGGTCGCGTGGCCCGTCAGGGCGGCGGCAGAGGTCGGCCACCGGCACCGCCACCTGCGCAGGGCGGTTCTGGGTCGCCAGCGCCGGGTCCGGGGTAAGACGCGGGTCGCTCATGATTTCAGCAAGGCAGGCAGGGCGGCATAGATCGCGCGGGTGCCTTGGCCGGTGCCGCCTTTTGGGCGGGCGGGGGCGTCGGCAGGTTGCCAGCCGTAGATGTCGAAATGCGCGTATTTGCTGTCGGTCACAAAGCGGCGCAGGAAGAGCGCGGCGGTGATCGACCCGGCAAAGCCGCCCTTGGGCGCGTTGTCGAGGTCGGCGATGCCGGGCTCGATCAGCGCCTCGTAGGCGTCATGGAAAGGCATCCGCCAGACCGGATCGGCGGACCCGGCAGCGGCGCTTTCCAAAGCCGAGACGAAGGCGGCGTCGTCACTGTAATAGGGCGCAAGGTCCGGCCCCACGGCCACCCGCGCGGCCCCGGTCAGCGTCGCCATTGAGATGATCTGATCGGGCCTGTCTTCATCCGCCAGCGCCAGCGCATCGGCCAGCACCAGACGCCCCTCGGCATCGGTATTGTTGATCTCAACCGTCAGCCCCTTGCGCGAAGTCAGGATGTCGCCGGGGCGGAAGGCGTTGCCGGAAACGGAGTTCTCAACCGCCGGGATCAGCACGCGAAGCTGCACCTCCATGCCGGTGGCCATGATCATATGCGCCAGCCCCAGCACGGCGGCGGCCCCGCCCATGTCCTTTTTCATCAGCGCCATCGACGCGCCGGGCTTGAGGTTCAGCCCGCCGGTGTCAAAACAGACGCCCTTGCCCACCAACGTCAGCTTTGGCCCCGCCTCGCCCCATGCCATGTCGATCAGCCGCGGCACGCGGTCGGCGGCGCGGCCCACGGTGTGGATCATCGGCAGATTGTTTTCCAGCAGGGCATCGCCGGTGGTCACTTCGATCTGCGCGCCATGCTGCTCGGCCAGGTTGCGCGCGGCGGCTTCAAGGTCGGGCGGCCCCATGTCGGAGGCGGGTGTGTTGATCAGGTCGCGGGTCAGCATCTCACCCGTGGCCAGCGCGGTGATCTGTTCGGCGTCGACCCCCTCGGGCGCGACGAGGCGGGCGGTCAGCGGGGGCTGGTCGCGGTAGCGGTCAAATCGGTAGCCCGCCAGCAGCCAGCCAAGCGCCTCTGTCGCCGCCTGATCCTCGGGCAGGCCGCTTTCGATCCGGTAATCCCCGGCAGGAAGCTTGGCCGCAGCGGCGGCGAGGTGAAACCGGCCCCGGCGGCGGGCAGCCTCGGACCCGTAGCCCGCCAGTGCCTTCACCGGCGCGCCCTCGGCACCCGGCACGACAAGCGCCTGACCAAGGCCGCCCACAAAGCCGCTGGCTTTCACCCATGCCTGCACAGCGCCGGGCTGATCGGCAAGCCAGCCTTCAAGCGCGGTCTCGCTCAAGACATGAAGCGGCAGGGCATTGGCGGAGGGGGCGGCGAATTCGGCGGACATGACAAACCTTTGCAAATCTGGATTTGCGCGCAGCCTACCTTTTCCATCGCCACCCGCAAGCGATCAGATCGTGATCTCTGGCAGGTCCCATATCGCGGTCAGCGACCGTTCGCCGCTGCGGATCAGGCGCGACAGCGTGGCCGCGGTGGCGATGTCATCCCCGGCGTCGATACAGACCATCACATCCGCCGCCACCCGGGCGACGAGCGCCATGCCGATTTGATCGGCGATGGCGATCAGGCGGTGCACGCTTTTGCGCAGCCCGGCGCGGTCTTGGCCCTCGTGCAGCCTTTTGCAATGGGACAGGCGCAGGGCCAATTCCTCCATCGCGCGGCAGAGAACATCTTCGGCCCCCACCTCACCCAGTTGTGTGTAGAGCAGCGCGAGCCGCTCTTGATCGACGCAGACCTGTTCGGTCGGGCGAATTTGCATAAGTTGCATTCCAGTCATCCTTCGATCGCCCCCACGGCCTAGGGGCAATATGGCGCATGAAGGTGTGCAAAGGGTTGCGATGATTGTGCCTTTTCTCTCGAATTCGTATGGCATTTGCGCTATCTGCGCTAAAACCGCATCACGCATTAGGGGACGTTTACACATGGACAAGGCCAAGGCTCTGCCGTCGTATCTGTTGCAACGCTATCAGGGGTGGAAGGCGACCGGCTATGCCGAGAACCAAACATGGTATCGCCGATTGGCCGCCGAGGGGCAGCGCCCGCGTGCGATGGTGATCTCCTGCTGCGACAGCCGCGTGCATGTGACCTCGATCTTCGGCGCGGATCAGGGTGAGTTCTTTATTCACCGCAACATCGCCAACCTTGTCCCGCCCTATGAGCCGGATGGCAAGCAGCACGGCACCTCGGCTGCGGTAGAATATGCCGTCAATGCGCTGAAGGTCGCGCATCTGATCGTGCTGGGCCATTCCAGTTGCGGCGGCGTGGCGGGCTGCATCGAAATGTGCAAAGGCAACGCGCCCGAGCTTGAGAACCAAGACAGTTTCGTGGGCCGCTGGATGGACCTGCTGCGCCCGAAATACGAGACGGTGGAAAAGGTCGAAGACCCGGCAGAGCAGCAGCTTTTGCTGGAGCGTCAGGCGGTGCTAACCTCGCTCGAAAACCTGATGACCTTCCCGTGGATCAAGGAAAAGGTCGAAGACGGCACGCTGAGCCTGCACGGCCTGTGGACCGACATCGGCGAGGGCAGCTTGGAATATTATGACGCCAAGGCGCAGAAATTCGAGCCGGTCTGACGCTTGCGCAGACAGATGGCAGAGACGAAAAAGGGGGCCGCTTGGCCCCCTTTCTTATTCCTAAGCTGGGGCTGAACCTCAGCCCTTTTTCAGCACTTCGCGGCCCAGCAACTCAGCGATCTGCACGGCGTTCAGGGCGGCACCCTTGCGCAGGTTGTCGCTGACGCACCACAGGTTGATGCCGTTGTCGATGGTGCTGTCCTGACGGATGCGGCTGATGAAGGTGGCGAAATCGCCGACGCATTCCACCGGTGTGACGTAGCCGCCGTCTTCGCGCTTGTCGATCACCATGATGCCCGGCGCTTCGCGCAGGATGTCGCGGGCTTCGGCCTCATCAAGGTGGTCTTCGAATTCGATGTTGATCGATTCCGCATGGCCCACGAAAACCGGCACGCGCACGCAGGTCGCGGTGACCTTGATCGACGGGTCGACGATCTTCTTGGTCTCAGCGACCATCTTCCATTCTTCCTTGGTCGAACCGTCTTCGAGGAAGACGTCGATATGCGGAATCACGTTAAAGGCGATCTGCTTGGGATAGACCTTGGCCTCGTAATTGTCGGTCGGGTTGTAGACCGATTTGGTCTGGTCCCAAAGCTCGTCGATGGCCTCTTTGCCCGAGCCGGAAACCGACTGGTAGGTGCTGACCACGACGCGCTTGATCTTGGCGCGGTCATGCAGCGGCTTCAGCGCCACGACCATCTGCGCGGTGGAGCAGTTGGGGTTGGCGATGATGTTCTTTTTGGAATAACCGTGCACGTCTTCGGGGTTCACTTCCGGCACGATCAGCGGGACTTCGTTGTCGTAGCGGTAGAGCGACGAGTTATCGATCACCACGCAGCCCGCTTTGGCAGCGGCAGGCGCGTATTTCTTGGTCGCTTCAGAGCCCACGGCGAAAAGCGCCATGTCCCAGCCAGTGAAATCGAAAGTGTCGAGGTCTTTGGTCTTAAGGGTCTTGTCCCCGAAGGTGATCTCGGTCCCGAGCGAACGGCGGCTGGCAAGGGCCACGATCTCGTCCACGGGGAACTGACGCTCCGCAAGGATGTTCAACATTTCACGGCCCACATTGCCTGTGGCACCGACGACGGCGACGCGATAACCCATTTGATTACTCCAGTCTGTCCAATTTAATTTGACGCCATTTAACGTGCCTGCGGGGCATTGGCTAGGGCCAGCCGCGTGAGGGCAGGGCAGGGCGGTGCTTTGCCGGGGTTACAGAACCTTGATGACGTCCTTGTTGATCGCCAGCATATAGCCGCGCCGGGCGATGTTCTTGACCAGCAATTCCGACACCAGCTGGTTGCCAAGCGTGTCGCGCAGGCGTTTGATCCGCGTGGCGCCTGCGGCCTCATCACAGTCGGCAGGGCTGCGGCCCGAGATCATGCCTTCGATCTCGGAGCCCGACAGCACGTCATCATCCATCCGCGCCTCGGCAAGGACCGACATCGTCTCCATCGCAGCAGCCGTCAGTTTGAAGCCGAGGTTGTTGAGATAGACGGTATTCTCTTCCCGGCTGATCAGCAGAGAGTTCACCTGAATGCCCGTCCGCTCAATCTGGGCCATGCGGCGGTTGAAGCCGATCAGCATGAACAGAAACACCATCGCCGCGACCAGCATGGCGCTGGCAAAGACCAAGAGCACCACGATCACGATGCGATAGCTGGCCAAAGTCTCGGAAAAGGCGGTGCCGGACTGGGCGAGGATTTCCAGCAGCTTGATCTCGGCTTGGGTGGTCAGATCGTCGTTTTCGATAAATATCCGCTCAACCCGGGCGTTAAAGACGTTCGCATCGGGCAGAGCCCAGAGCAGGACAACCGCCCCTACCAAAAGCACGGCGACCACGGCGGCGATGCCGCCGATCACGAAACGCCCGCCAAATCTGCGCATGTCAGAAGCGGAGGTAGAATGTTCCTGCACTGTCTTTCCTTTGATCCAAGCCTTCGTCACCGAAAACAGACAGCACATTCAACAATGTCCAGCCCTCCGCTGCAAGACGCGGCGTGAGTTCGGTTTCGGCGGAGGCTGGCTCACAGGCCCCGGAGATCTGCGCCACCCCATAGTGAAGGCGCAGCGGATTGTCTTGCTTGGCCTTGTAATCGGCAAAGCATCCGGCCGTTGCCGCAGCGGGCAGGGCCAGAATGACCGCCAGCGCGGTCAGCAAGGAGAGACATGGGTTTTTCATATGTTTTTAATGCGCTTTCGCCCGCTGATATTCAATAACCAAGGCGTTTTGAGCGTCTTGTTATTGGATAACGACCCCCTGTTATTGCCTGTCTTTGGCCCTCATCCCAATTTGGTGGCACCAACAGACACACGAACCGATACGCGGCCCCCGAGTTATGGCCGCAGAGGATCAAGGGCGCAGCGAAACGCGCCGATAACGAGAAGGGACCAGACCCATGTACCGCAAGTTCATTGCTACCATCGCCGCCCTGTCGGTTGCCATCACTGCCTTTGGCGCCCGCCCGGCTGCTGCCGATGAAAAAGAGGTGCTGCGCACGCTCGCCGCGATTGCGGGTGTCGCGATCGTGGGCAAGATGATCTACGACAACAACAAAGAGCGCAAAGAGCGCGAGACCGTGACCCGCCGCCGTGCCGCGCCGGTCTATGAGGCGCCCCGGTATTACCCGACGGTTTCCAAGCGGCCCCATCAGCGCCCCTATGTTGACCCGCGCCCCGCGCCGCGTCGCGGCGACTGGACCCGCCCTGAGCGCGACCGTACCACCTACCCTGAGCGCGAAGTGCGCCCCCTGCCGGACCGGGTGGACCGCAAGCTGCTGCCGCAGCAGTGCTTCCGCAGCTATGAGGGCGATGAGGGCAAGGTCATGATGTTTGGCGAGCCCTGCCTTGAAAAGAATTACTCCTATGCCGATCGCCTGCCCCGCTACTGCGCCAAACGCGTCAGTACCGCCGAGGGCGCGCGCTACGGCTATGACGCCCGCTGTCTGCGCGACTCGGGTTACAGCTTGGCGCGTCGGTAAATCCGGCGTGCCTTGACCGAGCGGCACGTCCCTGTCGCTCGGGTTTTGAAAGGGGGGGTGTTCGGGCGCCTCCCCTTTCTCTTTTTTGTTGCACCTTAGGGGCGCATGCGGTTTCACCAGCCCCATGATACCTGACTATGAACTCGAACGCGGGGCGATGACCCGCGGCTTTCGCACCATCGCCGGTGTGGACGAAGTGGGCCGTGGCCCGCTGGCCGGGCCGGTCACTGCCGCTGCCGTGGTCTTTGCCGAAGGGCAGATCCCCGAGGGGCTGAACGATTCCAAGAAACTGACCGCCCGCGCCCGTGAAAAGCTTTATGAAGAGATCATGTCGGTCGCCGTGGTCTGCGTGGCCCATGCCACGGTCGAAGAGATCGAGGAACACAACATCTTGCGTGCCAGCCATCTGGCCATGACCCGCGCCTTGGCCGGATTGGCCTGCAAAGCGGACTATGCGCTGATCGACGGCAATATGCTTCCGCGTGATTTGGCGCTGCCCGCGCAACCTGTGGTGAAGGGCGATGCGCGCTGTCTGTCGATCTCAGCGGCTTCTATCGTTGCGAAAACCGTGCGCGATAACCTCATGGTGGATTTGGCGCAACAGCATCCGGGTTACGGCTGGGAAACCAATATGGGCTATGGCTCGAAAAGCCACATCGCCGCCCTGCAGGATCTTGGTGTCACCCCACACCATAGACGTTTGTTCAAACCGGTACACAATATCTTGTATCAAGCCAATTTGTTAACCGATTGATTCAAAAAAGAAATTGACCACGATTCTCTGATGGCTCATTTTATCCACAACCAATGAGCGCTTAAGCGCCGGGTAATGAGGCAGAGATATGAAAACGATGACAAAGGGCGCTGCGGCGCTTCCCTTGAACACTATTGTTGCGGGCGATTGCATTGAGGCAATGAACGCCCTCCCAGCAGAATCGGTGGATCTGATCTTCGCGGATCCGCCCTACAACTTGCAGTTGCGAGGTGATTTGCATCGCCCCGACAACTCCAAGGTCGATGCAGTTGATGACGAATGGGACCAATTCGCCAGCTTCAAAGCCTATGACGAATTCACCCGCGCATGGCTTAAAGCCGCGCGGCGTCTGCTCAAGCCCGATGGCGCAATCTGGGTGATCGGCAGCTATCACAACATCTTCCGCGTCGGCGCGGCGCTTCAGGATCAGGGCTTTTGGATCCTCAACGATGTGGTCTGGCGCAAGTCGAACCCGATGCCGAACTTCCGTGGCAAGCGCTTTACCAATGCCCATGAGACGATGATCTGGGCCGGGAAGAGCGAGAACAGCAAATACACCTTCAACTATGAGGCGCTGAAGGCGCTGAACGAAGGCATCCAGATGCGCAGCGATTGGGTGCTGCCGATCTGCACCGGCCATGAGCGTCTGAAGGATGAGTCGGGCGAAAAGGCGCATCCGACGCAAAAACCCGAAAGCCTGCTGCACCGCATCCTTGTCGGTTCGACCAACCCCGGCGACGTGATCCTCGACCCGTTCTTCGGCACCGGCACCACCGGCGCCGTAGCCAAGATGCTGGGCCGCGATTTCATTGGGATCGAACGTGAGGAAGCCTATCGCAAGGTGGCTGAAAAGCGGATCTCGATGGTGCGCAAATTCGATAACGAAGCACTGCAAACCACCACCTCCAAACGCGCCGAGCCGCGTGTGCCTTTCGGCCAGTTGGTCGAGCGCGGCATGCTGCGCCCGGGCGAGAACCTCTATTCCATGAATGGCCGCCACAAGGCCAAGGTCCGCGCCGATGGCACCCTGATTGGCAGCGATGTCAAAGGGTCGATCCATCAGGTGGGCGCGGCCTATGAGAAAGCACCCAGCTGCAACGGTTGGACCTATTGGTGCTACAAGAAAGACGGCAAGAATGTCCCCATCGACATTCTGCGTCAGCAGATCAGAGCCGAGATGGCGAACTGATCCACCCCGGATAATCGAACACCGCCGGCACCCGTGGCCCCTCTGCGTGAGGGGCATGCACACGGGTGCCTACCTTGACCCCGCCCGATGGCGGGGTTTTTTTGAATCAGCCTGTAAGGCTGGCCTAATGCATCTGCCGGTTGCGGCCCTGAAGCGCGCGCAGCGCAGCGGCGAGGTAGCTGGCATCGAAATCGCATTTATTCACCACATAGAGCACCCCGGCAGAGGCGGCTTTCTCCCACATGACCGGAGAGGGCCAATCGCTGAGCATGATGACGGGGGTTTGGGCGTGGCGATGATCACAGGCCAGTTCCAGCGCGAAATTCGCGCCCAGCCCATCGGGCAAGTTGTTGTCGAGCAGGATCAGCGCCTTGTCCCCGGCGCTGAGCGCCCGGCGTGCCGCTTCGATGCTGGGGGCGAATTCGACCTGCATCCCGCCATAGGCGCGGGCCAGAACGCGGCGCAGCCTTTCTCGGTCAAACTCACTGTCTTCGACGATCAGACAGGTGCCATCATAGGCCGCCCGCGCGGGTGTTTGTTGGTGCTGCATCAATACCACTCCACTGGTAACAATCGCAGCTTTTCTGGCAGGCAAAGTTTAACTTTGCGTTGCCGTGTTCAAAGCCGGGGCAGGGGGGTGCTGGCCTTGTTGTAGGCTTTCCAGTCGGTGATCTCGGGGTAATACATCTCGCGCCATTTGCGCACCCGCGGGTTCATGACGCGCCGCCACAGCGGCGGCACCATGGCGGCCATGGTCATCACCGGGTAGCCATAGGGAAGCTGCGGCGCATCGCCCGTGCCGTAGGTCTGCAAGACCGGAAAACGCCGGTCGGGTTTGTAGTGGTGATCGGAATGGCGTTGCAGGTTGATCAGCAGCCAGTTGCTGGCCTTATGTGCCGCGTTCCACGAATGGCGTGGCTGGACATGTTCATATTTTCCGCCGCCCAGATGTTTGCGCGTCAGCCCGTAGTGTTCGATGTAATTGACCAGTTCCAATTGCCAGATCGCCACCCCGGCTTGAACAAGGAACAGGCCCAGCCCGCTCCAACCGCCCAAGATCAGCGCCAGCAGCAAAAAGGTGGCTTGCAGCGCCCAGTATTTGAAAAAAGGATTGCCCGGGTCGGTCCAAGGCAGCCCCTTGCGGGCCAGCATGTTCTTCTCCGCTTGAAAGGCCGAGGTCAGCGACTCGCGCAGCACGCGGGGGTAGAAGCGATGAAACCCTTCGTTGTAGCGCGCCGTCACCGTGTCGCGCGGGGTGCCGACATGGCGGTGGTGCACCAGCAAATGCTCTGACCGAAAATGCGAATAAAGCACCATGGCCAGCAGGATATCCGCCAACCGTCGCTCGGTCTTGTTGCGTTGGTGCATCAGCTCATGGCTGTAGTTGATCCCGATGGTGCCGGTGATGACGCCGACGCCGAAGAACAGAAAGATCCGCTCTGCCGTGCCCAGATGCCCGGCGCGTGTGGCGTAGTAGATCAGGCCAAAGACGGTCAGGAATTGCAGCGGAGTCCAGAGCAGGGTGACGAGGCGGTACCAATAAAGATCATCCTCCGTCGCCTCCAGATCGGCGTTGTCGAGGTTCAGCCCCAGCACCGCGTCGAGCATCGAAAACAGATACCATGTCACCAGCGGCAGCAGTGCGATGGTCCAGCCGCCCTGCGCCGCACAGAACCACGCCAGCGGAATCAGCAGCAGGGACATCCAGAAAGGCAGGGCGCGCGACAGACGGGCGAGGTCTTGGGCGGCGATGATGCGGTTGGCCATGGGGCACCTCATAGTTGCGCGCCAGATATACCGCAGTTTGCCCGAGGCTCAAAGCCTGACGCGGCGCTAGCGCGCGAGGTCGAAGGCTTTGCGCATGACGGTGGGCAGATCGCTGGGGCGGAACTGGTTCTGGCCGATGAATTCACCGTTTTGCGGCGCGGCATCGTGGCCGACCCGCGCGTGCTGTACTGTCAGCATCAGATGGAAATGGGTGAAGGTGTGGCGCACCTCACCCGGCAGGGCGTGCCAATCGGCGGCCAAGGGCGGCGTGCCGTCGGGGCGCGGCTCGGATGTGTCGACCCAGTCGGAGCCGGGCCAGCCGAGCATGCCGCCAAGCAGCCCCTTCTCGGGCCGCGTCTCCAACAGCCAAGCGCCATCCTCGCGCTCTGCCAGATAGACCGTGCCGTGCCTAATGGGTTTCGGTTTTTTCGGCGTCTTCTTGGGTAAAAACGTCGCCGTGCCTTCCGCTCGCGCGGCGCAGGGTTCGCGCCAAGGGCAGATGCCGCAGGCGGGGGATTTCGGGGTGCAGATCGTGGCGCCGAGATCCATCACCGCTTGGGCATAGTCGCCGGGCCGGGCCGCCGGAGTCAGGGCGGCGGCGCGGGCCATCAGCTCGGGCTTGGCGGCGGGCAGGGGCGTGTGGATGTCATAGACCCGCGCCATCACCCGCTCCACATTGCCGTCGAGCACCGCATGGGGCAGATCGAAGGCGATGGAGGCAATCGCCGCCGCCGTATAGGGCCCGATCCCCGGCAGTTTCAGCAGCGCGTCGTGATCCGCAGGGAAATTGCCACCATGCTCATCCACCACCACCCGCGCGCATTTCAGCAGGTTGCGGGCGCGGGCGTAATAGCCAAGCCCGGCCCATTCGGCCATCACATCGGCATCCTCGGCACCGGCGAGGGCGGCGACATCCGGCCAGCGGGCGGTGAACCGTGCGAAGTAATCCTTTACCGTGGCCACGGTGGTCTGCTGCAACATGACCTCGCTCAGCCAGATACGGTAGGGGTCGGGCATGACCCCGGCGATCCGGTCCTGCGGCGGTACCCGCCATGGCAGGGCGCGGGCATGGGTGTCGTACCACTCAAGCAGGATCGGCGGCAGCTCGCTGACGCGGGTTTTCTCACGCAATGTTTAGGCCTTTCGACGGGGCAGGGGCTGGTGACGCTGGGGCAAATGGTTATGTATGTCAGCACATTCGGGAAACAAAGCCATGCCGCCACGTCGTACGACTACAAAAGGGTTCAAACGCACCAACAGCCTGCTCTCGCAACAGATCCGCAAGGCGAGCGAGACGCGCGGCTTTGCGCAATCGCGTCTGCTGACCCATTGGGCCGAGATCGCGGGCGAGGCAACCGCCGCCATCTCGCGCCCTGTCGAGGTCAGCTATGGCCGCAAGGAGGGCATCGGTGCCACCCTGACCCTGCTGACCACCGGGGCCAATGCGCCCATGCTGGAAATGCAGAAAGAGCAACTGCGCGCGCGGGTCAACGCGGTCTACGGCTACAACGCCATCGCGCGGGTGCGGATCACCCAGACGGCGGCGACCGGATTTGCCGAGGGGCGCGTCGCTTTCGATCACAAGCCCAAGGGCGAGAAGCCCCGCCCCAACCCCGCGTTGCAACAAAAAGCAGCCGAAGCCGCCAAGCCGGTGGCCGATGAGGGGCTGCGCGAGGCCCTTGCACGTCTGGGCGAGAACATATTGAACAAGAACCAAAGCTGACGATCTGATAGCTGGTCAAACGGAAGGAACATCCTATGAATCGCAGAAACGTAATCCTTGGCGGTCTTGCCACCCTTGGCGTCGGCGGCTGGTTCGCTGCCAGCAGCTTTGGCTCGGCCCCCCTCGGCAGCACTGCGCTGACCCCCTTCGTCGGCGCTGCGAATGCGCAAACGACCGAGGGCGAAGTCGACACCTCCGGCATCACCGAGATGGTCTTGGGTGATGAGAACGCGCCGGTGACGGTTGTCGAATACGCCTCTTTCACCTGCCCGCATTGCGCGACCTTCCACAACGACACCTTCAAAAAGCTGAAGGCCGATTACATCGACAGCGGCAAGGTCAAGTTCATCTACCGCGAAGTCTATTTCGACCGCTACGGTCTCTGGGCCTCCATGGTGGCGCGCTGCGGCGGTCAGGAGAAGTTCTTTGGCATCGCTGACCTGATCTACAAATCGCAAAGCGAATGGACCCGCGCGGGCGAACCTGCCGCCATCGTCGATGAGCTGCGCAAGATTGGCCGTCTGGCCGGCCTTGATAACGAGACGCTGGATGAATGCCTGAAAGACGGTGAAAAAGCCGAGGCGCTGGTGGCATGGTACACCGAGAACGCCAAAGAGGATGACATCTCGAGCACGCCGAGCTTTGTCATCGACGGCAAGAAACACGCCAACATGTCCTATGCCGACATGAAGGAAATCCTCGACGAAGCGCTGGCTGGCTAATGACCGCACCGCTTGCAGGACTGAAAGTCGTCGAATTGGCGCGTGTTCTGGCTGGCCCTTGGGCCGGTCAGACACTGTCGGACCTCGGATGCGAGGTGATCAAAGTGGAAAGCCCGGCGGGGGATGACACCCGCCAATGGGGGCCACCCTTCGTCACCCGGGACGAGGATGTCACCGCTTCCTATTTCCACTCAACCAACCGGGGCAAAGCCTCGGTCACCGTGGATTTTCGCACTGAGGAAGGTCAGGCGCAGGTCAAAGAGCTTTTGGCCGATGCGGATATCCTGATCGAGAATTTCAAGACCGGGGGATTGGCGAAATACGGGTTGGACTATGCCAGCCTGTCTGCCCAGTTCCCGAAACTGATCTATTGTTCGATCACGGGTTTCGGCCACACGGGGCCGTATGCCCATCGCGCGGGTTATGATTTCATCATTCAAGGCATGTCCGGCCTGATGTCGATCACCGGGGAGCCGGACGGCCAGCCGCAGAAGTCCGGCATGGCGATCACCGATATCTTTACCGGGGTCTATGCCAGCACCGCGATTCTGGCCGCCGTGCACCAGCGTAACCAAACCGGCGTCGGCCAGCATATCGATATGGCGCTTTTGGATTGCGCCGTGGCGATCACCGGCAATCAGGCGATGAACTATCTTACCACCGGCAAGGCACCGACACGGATGGGCAACGCGCATCCCAACCTGACGCCTTATGAGGTGTTTGAGTGTTCAGATGGTCATCTCATCATCGCCACCGGCAATGACGGGCAGTACCAGCGCCTGTGTCAGTTGCTGGGGCTGGATGACATGGCCACCGCACCGGAGTACCTCAAGAACGCCGACCGGGTCGCCAACCGGCCCGAGATGATCCGCCGCCTGACCGGGGCGACCCGTCTGCGCAGCCGTGACGACCTTTTGGCCGCCTGCGAAGCGCATGGCGTGCCTGCCGGTCCGATTAATGACATGGCCGATGTCATGGCCGATCCGCAGGTCGTGGCGCGGGGCATGCAGATCGAACTCGACGGTGTGCCGGGGCTGCGCTCGCCCTTCACCTTTTCGGGGGCCGAGCTTTCGCTGCACCGGCCCGCGCCGAAACTGGGCGAAGACAACAAGGCCTAAGGCGGTGGCAGCCTGTCCAGCGCTGCGTGCAGCGCGTTGCCTTCGGGCAGGGCCAGGCGCACCGGCAGGGTCAGCACCTTGGCGCGGAACTCTATCGGCAGGCGCACTGCGTCTTTCTCGGTGGTGACAAGCTGTGCGCCGCGCATCGCGGCCTCGGCCTCCAGCCGCAACATCAGCCGCGCGGTGAGCGGCTGGTGATCCTCCAGTGCCTCGGCGTGGAGGATCGTCGCCCCCAGCCCGCGCAGCGTGGCGAAAAACTTCTCTGGATGGCCGATGCCTGCGAAGGCGAGGACTTGGGAGTCAGACCAATCCATCCCGGTTTGCAGTGGGGCGAGTTCGGCGCGTGCATGGGGCAGGTCCGTCTTGGGCAGCCGTTTCGCAAAGCGCGCCTGCGCCGCCTCATCCCCGATAGAGAGCAAGAGATCGGCCCGCGCCAGCCCCGCCGCGACAGGCTCACGCAACGGCCCGGCGGGCAGGCAGAGGCCGTTGCCGAACCCTTTGACCGCATCTACCACGACGATGCTCAGGTCCTGCACCAGCGCGGGGTTCTGAAAACCGTCATCCAGCACCACCACCGTTGCCCCCGCCGCCTCGGCGGCCTGCGCCCCCGCCGCGCGGTCACGGGCGACCCAGACCTCTGCAAAGGCGGCCAACAGCAGCGGCTCGTCCCCGACCTCCTCTGCGCCGTGCTGTGTGGGATCGACCCGCACCGGCCCCTCCAGCGTGCCGCCATAGCCGCGTGAGACGACATGCGGGCGGTGGCCGCGCTCCAGCAGATATTGCAGCACCGCTATCACCGTGGGCGTCTTGCCGGTGCCGCCCGCGTTGATATTGCCGACGCAGATCACCGGCACCCCCAGTCGTAGCGGCGTGCCGCCCGCCAGTCGCCGCGCGGTCGCCGTAGCATAAAGCGCGCCCAGCGGTTGCAACAGCCGCGCGCGCCAGTCGGGGCGGGGCAGGTGCCAGAAATCAGGCGCGCGCATCGGATGCTCCCGCTTGTTCGTCGAGCCGGTCTTGCACCATTTCAATCACCCTATCGGCCAGTTCGGCCCCTTCGCTGATCACGTCCCAGCCCGCATGGGCCATCGTGGCCGCCTGATCCGGCGCGATCAACCGCGACACCGCATTGCCGAGCGCGCCCGCGTCATTCACGATCCGCGCCGCCCCCGCCGTGGCGAGCCGCCCGTAGGAGGGTAGGAAGTTGCGCACCTTGGGGCCGTATAGGACCGCCGAGCCAAGCGCCGCGGCCTCAAACGGGTCGCAGCCGCCGTGGCCCGAGACCAGCGAAGACCCGAGGAAAGACACCGGCGCCACCCGAAAGAACAACCCCCGGTCGCCGGGATCGTCCGCCACCATGACCTGCGTCGTCTCGTCGGGGTAGGGGTCATCGCCCCACCGCATCGTGGTGAACCCCCGCGCGCGGGCGCGCTCATAGGCGATATCGGCGGTCGGGTAATCATGGGTGTGCAGGATAAGGAGCAAGCGGTGCGACAGGCGCAGCGCTTGGCGATGGGCGGTGAGCACGACAGGTATCTCTTCGGCCAGCACTTGGGTGGCATACCAAACCGGACGCCCGACCAGACAGGCCGACATATCCGCCAAATCCGATTCCGCACAGCGCAGCGCCTGACCACCCGCCAGCAGCGGCGAGGTCACCTGCCCCTTGCTGCGCGGCAGGCCCAGTTGCACGAGACGGCGCAGCACGGCGGGGGAACGGGCCAGCACCTGATCGAAAGCCGCCAGCAACTGCCGCGTCACATCGGGCAGCCAGCGGTCGCGGCGGCCATCGAAACCGGCGCTGTCGGCGTCGATCATCATCATCGGGCAGTCGCGCGCTGCGGTCTCCAACACGAGGTTGGGCCTCAGCCCGCCCCATGTCCACAGGCAGAAATCGGGCCGCCAATGGTCAAGGAACCGCGCCACGTTGTCGGGGTGTTCGCTGGGGGCGGGGAGGATGAACAGATCGCGCGTATCGCTCGTTGCCAGGTCTTGGGCCGCCGCGCTTTCCGAGAGGGTGACCAGCACCGCGACCCGGTCGCGCATCGCCATGAACCGTTTGGCAAGGTCGAGCACGGCCAAAACATTGCCCGCTTCGGCGGCATGCATCCAGACCAGCTCACCTTCGGGGCGCGGTATATAGGGCGGCGCGTCTTCGGCCCCGCCCCGGCGCACGAGGGCGCGATAGGCTGCAAGCCCCAGCGACCGCGCCGCCATGGTGGTTTATTCCAGCTCTTCGGTGGGCGAGGCCGATGTCTCTTCGTCGCGCAGGCGGTGCAGATGGGCGATGTAATAGCGCATATGCGCGTTATCGACGGTACGATGCGCTTCGGATTTCCATGCGTCATAGGCGCTGGCATAATTGGGGAAGATCCCGACGATATGGATGTCGTCGACATTCTTGAACGCGTTCTTGGTGGGATCGACAAGTTCGCCACCGAAAACAAGGTGCAGGCGTTGGGTCATGGAGCTGTCCTTTGATCTGTCAAAGCTGCGGTGCTGCGCATAGTGCCTAGCAGATGAGGCCGGTCACGCAAGGGCGTCGATCAGCGCGCGCTGCACCGAAGGGCCACCCGCCACGATGCCATCGACACGCGGGTCGCGGTTGTTGAACCTCAGCGCCCCGCCCGTCGCGGTGGTGCAGGTACCGCCCGCCTCGGCCACGATCAACGTGCCTGCGGCGATGTCCCATTCCCATGTGCGGCGCAGGGTGATCATCGCGTCGAAAGAGGCATCGGCCACCAGCGCCATACGGTAGGCGAGCGAGGGGCGGTAGCTGCGTTTGAACACCGGTGCCGCGCCGCCGTGCCAGCGTTCGGCCACCAGCGCGGGCCGCGCGGCAAGCACTGTCGCCTCGGCCAGATCCCTGACCTCGGAGGTGCGGATCGGCGCGCCGTTCAACGTGGCGCCACCGCCCCGGCGCGCGGCATAGAGCATGTCGCGCATTGGCAGATAGACCACTGCCGCCGTCACCGCGCCGCCCTCGGCCACCGCCAGCGAATGGGCCCAAGTGTCGGACCCCTCGACAAAGCTGCGGGTGCCGTCGATCGGGTCGATGATGAACACCCGCTCATGCCTCAGCCGGTCGGTATTGTCCTCCGTCTCCTCAGACAGCCAGCCATAGTCGGGCCGCGCGCCGCGCAACTCCGACAGCAGCAGATCGTTCACTGCCAGATCGGCTTCGGTCACCGGGCCTGCGTTATCGGGCTTGTCCCAGCGTTTCGCCGTGGCCCCGACAAAGCCGCGCGCCACGGCACCCGCCTTGCGGGCGGCGTCGATCAGGAGGGTGAGATCGTCCTCAGGCACCGGCAAGGGTCATTCCCGGCACCAGCAGCGAAGGCACGACGCGGCTAAGATGCATGCGCGCGTCATTGGCGGGGATCATCGCCCGCAGCATGTCGCGCAGATTGCCCGCGATGGTGCATTCGTTGATCGCATGGGTGATCTCACCATTCTCAACCCAGAGGCCAGAGGCGCCGCGCGAATAGTCGCCCGTGTTGGGGTTGATCGTGCTGCCGATCATGGAGGTCACCAAAAGCCCGGTACCCATCTCGGCGATCAGATCGTCGCGGCTGGCCTCGCCTTGGGTCAGCGCAATATTCCAGTTCGACGGCTGCGGGCCAGAGCCGGGGCCGCGCGCGGCGTTGCCGGTGGGGCTGAGTTCCAGCTTGCGGGCGGTGGCGAGGTCGAGTGTCCAATCTTGCAAGATGCCCTTTTCGACGATGGCCCGCCGCTGGGTCGGCAGCCCTTCGGCGTCAAAGGGGCGCGAGCCGGTGGCGCGGATGCGGGTCGGGTCTTCGATCAGGGACAGGGCTTCGGGCAGCACCTGTTCGCCCTTGGCATCGCGCAGGAAAGACGCGCCGCGCGCAATCGCCTGACCGTTGATCGCCCCCAAGAGATGCCCGATCAGCGAGGCGGCGATGCGTTCGTCAAACAGCACCGGGTAGCTGCCGGTGGGGGGCTTGCGGGCATCGAGCCGCGCCAGCGCGCGTTCGCCCGCGCGTGTGCCGATCTCCTGCGCGTCGCGCAGATCGGCCTGAAAGATGCGGCTGTCGCCGTCGTAGTCCCGCTCCATCCCGGTGCCGCTGCCTGCGATGGCGACACAGGACAGCCCGCGTTCGCTGCGGGCATAGCCGCCCTCGAACCCGTTTGTCGCGGCGAGGTAAATCTCTTGCGCGCCATAGCCTGCGCCTGCCGATTGCACTTGGCTGACCCCTTTGACGGCCAGCGCGGCGGCTTCGGCGCGGGCGGCGTCCTCTTGCAGGGCTTCGGGGGAGGGTTCGGGCGTGGGGTCGCAAAGCTCCAGCCCTTCGGCATCGCGGCGAGGTGAGAGTTGATCGGGATCGGCCAGCCCGGAATAGGGGTCTTCGGGCGCTTCTCGGGCCATGGCGACGGCGCGTTCGGCCATCTCTTCGATCGTGCGCGATGACGTGTCGGAGGCCGAGACATTGGCCGAACGTTGGCCGACGAAGACCCGCAGCCCGATGTCCGTCCCTTCGGAGCGTTCGGCCTGTTCCAGCGCCCCGCCGCGCACTTCAATCGAGACAGAGCTTGCCGTGATCGCCATGGCATCGGCCGCATCCGCCCCGGCCTTGGTGGCCGCGTGAAGGAGGGACTTGGTCAATGCATCAAGGGCGTCTGGCATGGTCTGGCTCCTTTTGGGGTTGGAAAAGGGGTAATCCCCTGCCCCGCGGGGGGCAAGGGCTGGGCTCTATTTTCCCAGATAGGGCAGGCGCGGCGCAGGGCCGCGCCGCCGGTTATTTGATCTGCTGACCGTTGGCGAGGATGCCGCCCTCTTCGGTGAACTCAATTCTGGAGGTCAGGGAATCTTCGCCCTCGCCCGGTACGGTGAAGAGGCCCATCATCATCCGCGCGCCCATCGCCTGATCCTGCGGCACGAGGCCCATCGCCACCAATTTGTCGAGCAGGGCCACGCCGCCGACCAGCGACAGGTCCAGCGCGCCCACGGGTTTCGGCATGCCGGGCACGGTTTGCATATCGTCATTGTCAAAGGTGATCGCGCCCGAGGCGTCGAACTCGGCCCCGGCCACGTCCAGCGACACTTCGTTCACCTTCAGCGCGTGAATCTCGCCCGGGGCCTCATCGCCCATGGTGGCGGTGACTTCGGGGTCCATCAGTTCGAACAGCAGTTTGGCCTTGCCCGACAGGTCCACGACCAAGGTCGCCGGATCGCGGGGCAATTGGCCGGTGGGGTCGAAGATGCCCCAGATCATGTCCGACATCTCAAAACGGTCGAGTGTGACGCCAAAGGCGAAATCCTGCGGCTCTTCGGACTTCAACACCGGCATTTTGAGGTTAAAGGCGCTCTCTGCCATGCTGAACTGGATCGGGAAGGGCATGTCGGCGGCGGTCACGCTGACTTCGATGTCCTGCTGGCCGCCGTCATAAGAAAGCCCCTCAGGCCCCATGGCCACGCCGAGTTTTGCCCCGGTCGAGCTTGAGATCAGTTGAAACTCCCCATTCTCAGGGTCGGAAACCTGCATGTCGGTGCGGCCCGCGCCAGCGGTAAAGCTGCCGTCGAAGGCAAGGCCTTCGCGCATCATCGCGGCCACGTCGGCGCCTGCGTCGATCATCGGCAAGGTGCCGCTGCCGTCAAAGACCACCTGATCGACCCCGCCTGTGACGGCGACGCGGGCCGGGTCTTCGGGGGTTTTCATCACCACGTCATATTGCAGGCTGTCGATGCGGCCCGATTGGCCATAGCGGCGCGTCTCGGTCCCGGTCATCTCGGTCCGGCTGCTGACGCCGGTGCCGATCAGAGTGAACTTGGCTTCTTCCTCGGTATAGCTTTGCTCGCCCACTTTGAGCCCGGCCAGCGTGAGCGAAATGCTGTCGGCGGCATAGTCGTATTGCAGTGCCTCGGCGCTGCCGCTGGCGCGCATCACCGGCGCGGTCTGGGCGTAGTTCAATACCATCGACACCGGTTCATCCTCGGGCGTTTCGGGCGCGACGTTGATCGTCATCGGCATGACGGTGGGCATGCGGATATTGACCGCCCCGTCGCCTTCGGGCTCAAAGCTCAGCGTGCCGAGCGACATGGAGAAATCGCCGCCCTCTTCGGCCATGTCCATCGTCAGGGTCACATCGCTGACGGTCAGGTAATCGCCGTTGAAGGCTTCGCTCGCCTCGACCTCATAGCCCATGCTCTCCATATACTGGCGCCAATCGCCCCAGACGTCGGAAGGGGTCAGATCGGCCCAGAGGGGCGTCGAAGCCAGCGTGACCGGCAGGGCGAGGAACAGCGACGCGGTGGAAATGCGAGACATCGGAAAATCCTTTTCGGCAATGAGTTACGCATAGGGTCTGCCAATCCCCGCGCAGGGTCAAGCGATGCGAGGCTGGACCCGGGTTGATCGGCAGATTACCACAGCCCTCAAGCAATGTACAAAACAAGCGGAAGGATCCCCCATGGACATGACAGGCAAGACGATCATGATTACCGGCGCCAGCCGGGGCATCGGCGCCGCCGCCGCGCGCGTGTTCGCCGAGGCGGGCGGCAATGTCGCCCTGTTGGCGCGCAGTCAGGATGCCATCGCCGAATTGGCCGGAGAATTGGGCAAACAGGCCATCGCCATCCCCTGCGACGTGACCCGCTATAACGAGATGACCTCGGCGGTCGAGACCACGCGCCGGGCCTTTGGTGGCCTCGACGTTCTGATCAACAATGCAGGCGTGATCGACCCGATTTCGCTCATGGGAGAGGCCGATCCTGCGGATTGGGCCAAGGCGATCAACATCAATGTCACAGGGGTCTTCCACGGCATGCGCGCGGCGCTGCCCTTGATGAAGGAAAACGGCGGCGGCACGGTGCTGACGATCTCTTCGGGCGCGGCGCATAACCCGGTCGAGGCTTGGAGCCACTACTGCGCGTCAAAGGCGGCGGCGAATATGCTGACCCAGTGTTTGCACCACGAAGAGGGCGGCAACGGCATCCGCGCCATCGGCCTGTCTCCCGGCACCGTGGCCACCGACATGCAGCGCGACATCAAGCACAGCGGCGTGAACCCGGTCAGCCAGTTGGATTGGGACGTGCATATCCCCGCCGATTGGCCCGCCCGCGCGCTGCTGTGGATGTGCGGCCCGGAGGCGGATCGTTTCTTGGGCGATGAGATTTCCCTGCGCGACGAAGGCATCCGCAAGGCGGTGGGCCTAATATGATCGAGCTTGACCGCGCGGGCGACATCTGGACCGTCACGATCAACCGCCCCGACAAGGCCAATTCCCTGACCCATGCCATGCTGGTCGAATTGGCCGAGATCATGGAAGCGGCGCAGGCCGCCCGCGCGGTGATCCTGACCGGGCGCGGCAAGGTGTTTTCTGCCGGGGCCGATCTGGAAGAGGCGCGGGCCGGGCTGGCCAAGTCTGACGTCTGGGAGCGTCTGTCGGGCGCGGTGGCCGCCCTGCCGGGGCTGAGCATCGCGGCACTCAACGGCACGTTGGCGGGCGGTGCGATGGGCATGGCGCTGGCCTGTGATCTGCGCATCGCGGTGCCGGGGGCGAAGTTCTTCTATCCTGTGATGAAGCTGGGCTTTTTGCCGCAGCCCTCTGACCCGGCGCGGATGGCCGCGCTGATCGGCCCTGCGCGGACCAAGCTTTTGCTGATGGGCGGGCAAAAGATCACGGCCGAAGAGGCGCTGACTTTTGGCCTGATCGACCGCATCGTCGCGGCGGAGGAGGTGCAAGATCACGCGCAGGCGCTGGCCGCCGACACAGTGGCGGCAAGTCCGGACATCGCGCAGGAAATCAAACGGATGTGCGGCCCCGCCTAACGTTTGCGCGTGCCTCCGGGCACTTTAGAGCGGAAGCCCGGCGGGCGTTTCGCCACCCATGCGGCGAATTTGGCAAGCCTCGGATGACTGCGCAGTGCTTCGGGCGTGTTATAGTGCCGCGCCAGTTCGGTCTCGGTCAGGGCGGCGTGCACCTCTCGGTGGCAGATGTGATGCATCAGCACCGTCGGCCCGCCCTTGCCGCCGCGCAGTTTGGGGATCAGGTGATGCAGGCTCTGCGGCACGTCCTCGGGGATGGGCCGGTGGCAGAGCGGGCAATGTGGCACGGTTTCGCCTTGGGTCACGGTCTTCCCTTTCGCTTGCATTGCAGGGCCACGGCAGGCAAGAGGATGTGTCAAATCCTCCCTAAGGCAAGGACAGGCCCATGGCTTCCCCGTCAGACAAGCAGACCCAAGGGCGCGCCGCGTGACCCGCGCCTTGGTCATCGGGGGCGGCCCGGCGGGGCTGATGGCGGCAGAGGTCATGGCGCAGGCGGGGCTGTCGGTCACGCTTTGTGAGGCGAAACCTTCGGTCGGGCGCAAGTTTTTGATGGCAGGCAAATCCGGGTTGAACCTGACCAAGTCCGAGCCCTTGGCCCCCTTCCTCGCCGCCTACGAAGAAGCGCAGCCAGCCTTGCGGCCCATGCTGGAGGCTTTCGATGCCCAAGCGGTGCAGGACTGGGCCGAAGGGCTGGGGCAAGCGGTCTTTACCGGCTCCACCGGGCGGGTTTTCCCCCGGGCGATGAAGGCCTCGTCACTGCTGCGGGCATGGCTTGCGCGGCTGGCTGAAGGCGGGGTGACGATCAACACCCGCTGGCACTGGCGGGGCTGGGAAGGGGATGCATTCACCTTTGATACGCCCGGCGGGCGGGAAGCGGTCGAGGCCGATGTGACGGTGATGGCCCTTGGCGGGGCGAGTTGGCGGCGGCTTGGCGCCACTGGCGAATGGGCGCCCCTGCTGGTGGCGCGTGGCGTGGACCTGCAGGATTTCGCCCCGGCCAATGTCGGGCTGCTGGTCGATTGGTCACCACACATGACCCGTCATTTCGGCGCGGCGCTAAAAGGGGTGGCGTGGCGCGCGGGCCCCTACCGCTCGCGCGGGGAGGCGGTGATCTCGGCCCGTGGGCTGGAGGGGGGCGGCATCTATAGCGTCTCACGCGGGCTGCGCGAGGGGCAGGGGCTGACGCTTGATCTACTGCCGGACTTGCGGGCCGACGAGGTGGCGGCGCGTTTGGCAAAGCCGCGCGGCAAGGACAGTCAGGCCAACCATCTGCGCAAACGGCTGAAGCTGAGCCTCGCCCAGATCGCGCTGCTGCAAGAGATGGCCCGCCCGCTGCCGCAGGAGGCCGAGGCGCTGGCCGCCTTGCTGAAAGACCTGCCTATCGCCCACGCCGGGCTGCGCCCGATGGATGAGGCGATTTCGACGGCGGGGGGGATACGGCTCGACGCGCTGAACGCGGGGCTGATGCTGCGTGCGCTGCCGGGCGTCTTTGCCGCAGGGGAAATGCTGGATTGGGAAGCGCCCACGGGCGGCTATCTGATCAACGGCTGTCTGGCGACCGGCCATTGGGCAGGCCGCCATGCTGTGGAATGGGCGCGGGGTTAACCGTTTTCCTTGGTCATCGCGGCGAGGAAAGCGGGGCGCTCGCGCAGGGATTTCGCCCAGAGGTTCAGCTTGTCATCCACCCGTGGAAACTTCGCGCCGATGGACCAGTTGATGCAATGCACCGCCAAGAGGTCGGGCAGGGTGATCTGATCCCCCATCAGGAACGGCCCCTCAAGCCGGTCGGACAGGGTTTTGGCGGCGCGTTCGAACTCGGCCTTCAGACTGTCCTTGATCGCTGGCACGCGGGCCTCTTCGGGGAAGACGAAACTGTGCTTTGCCGCGGCCCAAAGCACCGCGTCGAATTCGTCGATCAGCCAAAAGGTCATCGCATCCTGCCACGCCCGCGCGGGCGTTCCGGCGGGGGCGGTGAGCGCTCCGTGTTTGTCGGCGAGATAGGTCATGATGGCAACGGAATCGGTCAGCACCTCATCGCCATCCACCAGCGCCGGGATCTTGCCCGAAGGGTTGTATTTGCGCGCCTCGTCCGAGCGGGGTGCCGCGGGGTTCAAATCGTAGGGCTGGCCCAATTCTTCGAGCATCCACATGACGCGAAAGGCGCGGGTCTTGGTGCCGCCGATGACTGTGTACATTGAATTTCCTCTCCCAAAATCAACGTTGTGCGCCCAGCATCGCCAGACGGATAAAGGCCCGCTCTACCAGCGCCAGCGCCGGGGCGTGCTGGCCTGCGGAGCGCAGCTTGAGGTCCGTCTCGGTCAGCACCGCCAGCGCGGTTTCCAGCTTTATCGCGCCCCAGTTGCGGGCTTGGCGCATGGCGCGGTCGCGGTCGCGCACGCCGTAGATCGGCGCGCCGGGGTTGGCGGCGATGCGGTAGAGAGTGCGGAAATGCCGGGTGGCCATGATGGTCAGGGTCACCGGGTTCACGCCTTGGCCTTGCAGCTTGCTCATCACCGGGCCAATCTCAGCGGCGCGGGTCTCGGCCACCACATGCAGGATGTCGTCGACCTCGGCCTCGGTCGAGGTGGGGGCGCAGGCGGCGATGTCATCAAGGCCGATGGGAGTGCCGTCGCCCAGTTTATAAAGCGTGATCTTCTCCAGCGTCTGCCGGAAATCGCCGGGGTCGAGGGTGCGGGCCAGATCGGTCAGGGCGGCCATGGCGTCGGCCTCAGGCGTGAGCTTCGCGTCCTTTAGCATCTGCTCGATCTCGGCCCGGTCGGGCGGGTTGTCGTAGATCGCGGTGGCAAAGGCGTTGGGGTGGCTCTCAAAGGCCTTCAGCACCTTTGAGGTCTTCTTGAGATCGCCGCCGGTGACCACGATCTGCGCATCGCCGGGCTGCCATTCCTTCAGCGCGTCGAGCAGGATTTTGGCGATATTGTCATTCGCCTCTTCCACCAGCGCGGCACGCGGGCCGGGGAAGAAACCGACCGCCTTGATCGCATCCAGCAGCATCGCCGGATCGCGGCGCAATTCGCCCGCGGGCATCCGGCTGAGGCGCATTTCCTCTTCGGCATTGGGGCCGAGCAGGTTTTTCAGGAATTCCTGCCGTTTCAGCGCCACGCGCATCGCGTCGCTGCCATAGATCAACAGCCCCGTGCGTGCGGGATCGGGCCGCGCGAAATAGGGTTTCGCCTCGCGCGGGGGCAGTTTCATTGGGGCAGGTCGGCCGCATAAAGGCGGCTGATCACGAGGTCCGCGAGGATGGTCATCAGACGTTCCTGCGCGTCCAGTTCCGCCGCGCGGGTCGCCACGGTGGTGCCGGTGGCGGAATAGCCGGTGAAGCTTTCGACCTTGCCCGAGGTCACGATCTGCCCGCTGTCGAGGTCACGCAGCGCATAGGCGGTGGTGCCGACAAGGTTGTAGCGCCGCGTGTTGCCTTCGCTGTCGATGGCCAGCCCGTCTTCGACCGTGGTGGTGGTCAGCGCCAGCCCCCAGCGGGGGGTGGCGGCACGGCCAAGGCGGCTTTCCACCTCGCGCACCAGAAAATAGCCAAAGCGGTCTTCCGGCGCGTCCACCAGCACGCGGTTTTGCAATGCCGTGCCCGCGCCGCCGGGTCCATAGACCGGCTCGAACCCGCAGGCGGCAAGCGCCAGTAGGGGCAGGGCCAGCAGGAAGCGGCGGCGCATATGGGTGGTCTTAGGCAACGACATTCACAATCCGTCCGGGCACGACGATGACCTTTTTCGGCGTGGCCCCGTCCAGCGTTCGAATGACAGCTTCATGCGCCAGCGCGGTTTTTTCAACCTCTTCCTTCGGCATATCGGCGGGCACTTGGATTTCCGCCCGGCGTTTGCCGTTGATCTGGATCGGCAGGGTCACGGTGTGGTCGACCAGCATCTTCTCATCCGCCTTCGGCCAAGGCGCCTTAGTGATCAGCCCTTCGCCGCCCTGATGCGCCCAAATGTCTTCCGACAGGTGCGGGGTCATCGGCGACATGAGCTGCGCCAGCGTCATGATCGCTTCGCGCTGCGCGGCATAGCCCGCCTTGGATTTCTGCAAGGTCGCGGTGAAGGCATAAAGCTTGGCAATCGCGGCATTAAAGCCAAAGGATTCGATGCCCATGGTCACGTCATGGATCGTCTTATGCATGGCGCGCAGCAGCTCGTCGTCGCCCGAGCCCGCCGCCTCGCGGTCCATCTCGGCCACGCGGTCACAGATGTTCCACACGCGCGAGAGGTGTTTATAGGCGGCTTCCGCGCCGGAGGCGGTCCATTCCACGTCCCGCTCGGGGGGCGAATCGCTCAGCACGAACCAACGCGCGGTATCGGCGCCGTAGTTCGAGATGATGTGCAGCGGGTCGACGACGTTCTTCTTGGACTTCGACATCTTGGCGGAAGGGATGATCTCAACCTCGGTGCCATCGGCAAGTTTGCCATCACTCACCTCTTCGGGCAGGTGATAGACCGGGCGGCCATTTCCGTCGCGGGTCTGGTAGATCTCATGCGTCACCATGCCTTGGGTAAAGAGCGCGTCGAACGGCTCCACCGCGCTTTCGGGCAGGTGGCCGGTGATCTGCATCGCACGAGCAAAGAAGCGCGAGTAGAGCAGGTGCAAGATCGCATGTTCGATGCCGCCGATATATTGATCGACGTTCATCCAGTATTGCGCGTCTTCCATGACGGTCGGCGTCTCGGCACGCGGCGCGGTGAAACGGGCGAAATACCACGAACTGTCGACGAAAGTGTCCATCGTGTCGGTCTCGCGCAGGGCGTCCTTGCCACAGGCGGGGCAGGCGCAGTTGCGCCATGTCGGGTGCCGGTCGAGCGGGTTGCCCGGCGTGTCGAAGCTGACATCGTAAGGAAGCTCGATCGGCAGGTTTTCTTTCTTTTCCGGCACCACGCCGCAGTCGTCGCAATGCACAACCGGAATCGGGCAGCCCCAGTAGCGCTGGCGCGAGAGGCCCCAGTCGCGCAGGCGGTATTTGGTGACGCCTTGGCCGATGCCATTGTCTTCGCAAAAGGCGATGGCGGCATCGACGGCCTCTTCGCCGGTCTGCCACTGGTCGCCCGCGAAGCCCCGGTTGTAGAACACCTTTTCGGTCTTCGGCGGGACGAAAGCGGCGTCCAGCTCGGGCGCGGCATCCTCGGACGGCAGGAAGGTAGAGATAATCGGCAGGTCGTATTTCGTGGCGAACTCGAAGTCGCGCGGATCATGCGCCGGACAACCAAAGATCGCGCCGGTGCCATAGTCCATCAGGATGAAGTTGGCGATATAGACGGGCAGTTCATGGGCCGTGTCGAAGGGGTGGCGGACGCGGATGCCAGTGTCCATCCCCAGCTTCTCGGCGGTCTCGATGGCCTCTTCCGTGGTGCCGCCCTTGCGGCACTCGGCGCAGAAGGCCGCCACGGTTTCGTCGTCCCGCTCCAGCGTTTTGGCCAGCGGGTGGTCGGGCGAAATGCCGACAAAAGACGCGCCCAGCAGCGTATCGGGGCGGGTGGTATAGACTTCGATGCGGTCGAAGCCCTCGGGTGCTTCGATGGTCGAGAAGGCAAACTGCAGCCCGCGCGATTTGCCGATCCAGTTCGCCTGCATCAGCTTTACCTTCGCGGGCCAGTTGTCGAGGCTGTCGAGCGCAGAGAGCAACTCTTCGGAGTGGTCCGAAATCTTAAAGAACCACTGCGTCAACTCGCGCCGCTCCACCGGCGCACCAGAGCGCCAGCCGCAGCCGTTTTCGACCTGCTCGTTGGCCAGCACGGTCATATCGACCGGATCCCAGTTCACCACCGCGTTCTTGCGATAGACGAGGCCCTTCTCGAGGAAGTCCAAAAACAACGCCTGCTGCTGGCCGTAGTAGCCGGGATGGCAGGTGGCGATCTCGCGGCTCCAGTCAATCGACAGGCCGAGAGGTTTCATCTGCTTTTTCATCTCGGCGATGTTGTCATAGGTCCAATCCGCCGGGTGGCCGCCGATCGCCATGGCGGCGTTCTCGGCGGGCATGCCGAAGGCGTCCCAGCCCATCGGGTGCAGCACGTTATGCCCGGTGGCGATCTTGTAGCGCGCGATCACGTCGCCCATCGTGTAGTTGCGCACATGGCCCATGTGGATGCGCCCCGAAGGGTAGGGGAACATCTCAAGCACATAGTATTTCGGCTTGTCGGCGTTGCGAACGGCCTGAAAAACGCCATCCTTTTCCCAGGCTTGCTGCCAGCGGGCTTCGATCTCGGCGGGGGTATAGCGGGGCATGAGGGGACCTTCGTGACATGAAAAACGCCGGGCTGCTGTTTTCACAAGGCCCGGCGCTGGAACGGTGTTGAGTTAAGCGGGCTCAGAATTTGCTGTCGGACACGCGCATTTCCCGCGCCCGGCTGAGGATCGCATCCTCGACCGCGCGGGTGGTGGCCCGTGCCACGGGCTGGCCGCCCGAAGATTGCAGCGCCACATTGAGCGAGCGTGCGTCCAGCGCCGGATCGTCGATCAGAACGGTCGCGCGATAGGCGCGGCCCCCGCCCGGCGGGGTGCCATAGCCTGTGACGATCACCCCGGTGAAAGGATCAACCGATTGCACAGGCAGGAAGTTCAGCACTTCGAGCGAGGCCGACCAGAGGTATTTGTTCACCGAAACGCTGGTGTCGGTGTTCTTGCGGTTGAAGATCGACCAAATCGTATTGTCGGGATTGGTCTCAATGTTATTGGGGTTGTTCGGATTGGTGTATTGATCCGGCCGATCTGTGGCCGGGCTGCCAAAGCTCCCGCCACAGGCGGTCAGCGCGCTGAGCGCCAGAACGGAGATTGCCATCTTGCAAGCGGTACGAAGGGCCATTGCAGCTTTCCTTTGCCTGTTTGCGCTCCGGTCTATCCAAGCAGGCCCTTATCGGCAAGGTCTATGTCATAGGAGCGCGCTGCGCGGCATCGGCGCCGCCATAGGCAAAGCCGCGGCTCTGGGGTGAAGGAACTGTGGCATAGCTGCACCAACCCCGGCGACATTGCGGGTGGGGAGGCCGTGAACCTTGCCAAGTGCAGGGGATTGGGGGCAAACAGCCTGCATACCCTTACCGGATTCCCCGGTCTGGGCATATGAATTCAAACCGAGGGAAAACTCATGAAAAAAGTTCTCTTCGCTACAACAGCCCTGGTTGCGACCGCCGGTGTAGCAGCAGCAGACGTGACATTCGGCGGCTACGGCCGTTTTGGTGTCCTGTACACGGACGACGATTCCGCAGGCACGGACTCCACAGATATTACCAGCCGTTTCCGCCTGCAGATCGACGCAACGGCAGAATCCGATGCTGGCGTTGTTTTCGGTGCACGTGTTCGCCTTGAAGGTGAAGAACGCGATGCAGCCGGCGGCAAGCGTCCTGAGTTCAACGGTGTGCGCTATTTTGCGCGTTCCGGTGGCTTTGAAGTTGGCGTTGGTAACATCTTCGGTGCTCTGGAATCCATGCCGGGTCAGTACCCTGTCGACATGGGTCTGACAGGCTTGGGCTATGACTATGTTGCATTTGATGATCGTGGTGACCAGTATTCCTCTGGTACTCTGGGTAACTCTGGTGACAACGCTGTTGAAGTTCTTTACTCCGCGGGCGATCTGGCTGTGCATGTGTCGGCATCCGATACAGACGACCGCGTTGCCGGTTACGTTGCTTATACATGGAGCGGCTGGACCTTTGCGGTTGGTGGTCAAGATTCCGACGAGGCAAGCGACACCGAGTGGACAGCGACAGCTGGTGGTTCCTTCGGCATCGCCGACGTAACTCTGGCATACGCTGACAACGGCACAGCTGGCGATCGCATGGTTCTGGCGGGCCGTTTTGAGGTTGGCGCGGCTACCGATATCGAAGTTTACGTATCGGACAACGATGGTGGGGCCGAAGATGGCACCAGCTATGGTGTAGACTTCAATCATGACCTTGGTGGCGGTACTTCGCTGCGTGGCGGTGTAGTCAAGCTTTTGAACGACGACGTTCAGGCCGACATGGGTGTTCGCTTCAACTTCTAAGTTGAACGACATACTGTGAATATTGGGGCAGGCCTTTCAGTCTGCCCCTTTTCTTTTGCCTACCGCTGTTGTTTTCTGCGCGCCTGACATGGAGGGCCGAAAATGAGTCTGAGCGACATCCAAAACCGCATCTCGAAAGCCGAAGCCGATGCAGGCCGCGCGGCGGGGTCGGTCAAGCTGATCGCCGTCAGCAAGGTTCAGCCCGATGCGCGTGTGCGTGCGGTCTTGGAAGAGGGGCATCGCTCTTTCGGAGAGAACCGCGTGCAAGAGGCGGCGGGCAAATGGCCCGGTTTTCGCGAGGATTTTGACGGGATCGATCTGCACATCATCGGCCCCTTGCAAAGCAACAAGGTTCGGCAGGCGATGGAACTGGCCGAGGCGATCCACACGGTCGACCGCCCCAAACTGGCCAAGACCATCGCGCGGTTGGCGCAGGAAATGGGCCGCTGCCCCGACCTCTTTATTCAGGTGAATACGGGCGAGGAAGAGCAGAAGGCGGGCGTGATGCCCCGCGACGCGGATGCGTTTATCACCGAGTGTCGCGCGCTGGACCTGCCGATTAAGGGGTTGATGTGCATCCCGCCGGTGGACGAGGCGCCGTCGCTGCATTTCGCCCTGCTGGCCAAGATCGCCGCGCGCAACGATCTGACCGGCCTGTCGATGGGCATGAGCGGCGACTTCGAGCAGGCCATCGCACTGGGCGCCACCCATGTGCGTGTGGGCTCCGCCATCTTCGGCGAGCGGGTTAGCGGATAATCAACCGCGTTGCCGGACCCACATGCGCGGCGATCTTGTGGAGGTCGCTCCGTGCAAAGGCGATGCACCCCTCGGTAGGATAGCCCGGCCGCCGCCATTGATGGATAAAGATCGCGGAGCCGCGTCCTGCCGTGGCATCGGGCCAGTTCCAATCGGTCAGGATCACCAGATCATAAAGCGGATCGGCGCGGCGCAGGGCCTCATGACTATGGGGGTAGGGGGAGCGGACGCGATGGTTGTAATCGGGTTGGCCACTGGCGTCGGACCACAGATCGCCCGGACCGATCGGCTGGGCCCAAGCGCTTGGCGCCGGGATGCGGTCAGGCCGGTAGAGCATCCCCACAAGACGATGCACCCCGCGCGGCGTGGCGCCATCGCCTTCGCGTTTGTCATCGGTCAGCCCGCCCTTGCCGATGCTACAGGCATAGCGCCGCCCCTGAAACCGCAGCCCCGTCGGCGTGACCACCATGTCGTTCGGGGTCATAGCAGATGCCCCGATTTCGCGGCTTTGGTGGCCAGATAGGCGCTGTTGTGGCGGTTCTCGCCCACGGCCAGCGGGACACGCTCGGTCACGGCGATGCCGCTTTGCTCCATCATGCCCACCTTGCGGGGGTTGTTGGTCAGCAGGCGCACGGCGGAGAACCCCATCGAGCGCAGGATGTCGGCACCGAGGCGGAAGTCGCGCTCGTCATCCTCGAACCCCAGCCGGTGATTGGCCTCGACGGTGTCAAACCCCTGATCCTGCAGGGAATAGGCGCGCATCTTATTGGCAAGACCGATGCCGCGGCCCTCTTGGTTGAGGTACAAAAGCACGCCATGCCCCTCGCCGCCCATCTGCGCCAGCGCGGCGCGCAGTTGTGGGCCGCAGTCGCATTTCAGGCTGCCCATCAGATCACCGGTGAAACAGGCCGAATGCAGGCGACAAAGGACCGGCGTGTCGCGGGCAGGGCGGCCGATTTCGATGGCGTAATGTTCTTCGCCGCCATCCTCGGGGCGGAAGATATGCAGACGCCCGGCCTCGGAGACCTCCATCGGCAGGCGGGCGTTCACCACCGGATGCAGCGCGCTGCGCTCGGCAAGGATCGGGGCGGCGGCGGTGAGGTCAATCAAGGTCAGACCATGCGTCCGCGCGAAATCGGTCCCCTGCGGCAGATCAAGCACCAGTGCGGCGGGCAGCATCCGGGCGGCTTTCACCAGATCAATCGCGGCGCGATGCGCCGCCGTATGGCCACCCCGCGCGGTCTGAAGTGGCCCTTTCATCGGGGCGCGCAGGTCATCCGCCGGATCGGCGATGCTTTGCACCCAAGCAGGTGTCGCCCCCTCAGGCAGCAGCACCCGGGCGAGATTGCCATCATAGGCCCGCGCCTTGAGCGTTTCGGCCCGCCGCGCGGTGATCGCCAGCACCGGCGCACCGCCCAAGGCCAGCACATCCGCAAGGCGTTGCGCGGTCAGCGTCTCTGCCGCCAGCACGAGGGCGGCCTGCGCCGCATCCGCCAGAATCACGGGCACGCCCATGCGCAGATCGGCCCGCGCACGCGCCAGTTGTTCGGTGATGTCCGGGGCGAAACTCATGGTTTGTTGCAACTCCGCAAAGGCTTCCCCGTCTATCTAGGTTATATCGCAAGGAATTGAAACATTTCACGCTTTGTTGACACGAGGCTGTGAGACAGTGGTCACATCCCTTGTCCGGGCCCCGCCCAAGGCGCATGTATAAGACAACAGACGGAGAGACAGATGGCCCAGCTTAAGAAAATCCTGCTTGTCGATGACGACGATGACCTGCGCGAAGCGCTGAGCGAGCAGTTGATCATGACCGAGGATTTCGACGTTTTCGAAGCGGCCAATGGCACCGAGGCGATGACCAAGGCGAAAGAGGCGCTTTACGATCTCATCATCCTCGACGTGGGCCTGCCCGATACCGATGGCCGCGAGCTGTGTCGCCTGATGCGCAAACAGGGGGTGAAAAGCCCGATTCTGATGCTCACGGGCCATGACACCGATGCCGACACGATCCTCGGCCTTGATGCCGGGGCGAATGACTATGTCACCAAGCCGTTCAAATTCCCGGTCCTGTTGGCCCGCATCCGCGCGCAGCTGCGCCAGCATGAACAGTCCGAAGATGCCGTCTTCCAGCTGGGGCCCTATACGTTCAAACCCGCGATGAAGGTGCTGACGACGGAGGACGACCGCAAGGTGCGTCTGACCGAGAAAGAAACCAATATCCTCAAGTTCCTTTACCGCTCCAACGACGGTGTGGTGCCGCGCGATGTGTTGCTGCATGAGGTCTGGGGGTATAACGCGGGCGTCACGACGCATACGCTTGAAACCCATATCTACCGCCTGCGGCAGAAGATCGAGCCTGACCCCTCGAACGCCCGTTTGCTGGTGACGGAATCCGGTGGCTATCGCCTGATGGCATAAAAACCGGGAACCAATTCCGACCCCCGTGGTTGGAATACCTGAGAGGCGGGGTTTTCATGACCCGCACCTCGGTTTGAAGCCCGACTTTTGTACCCGGGTAAAGGTACATACCTCCCTGTTGGACTGGCCGGGCCTTTGTGCCCGGTCTTTTTTTGGGGGGGGAGATCGTCGCCCCGGACCGAAATCAAGCCGTGGACGATGGCCCTCACCGCAAGGAAGCCCCATTTCCGCATGGCACCCCCGCGCCGCCCGCGTTACTGTGCCGAACCACCCCCAGACCGGAGCCTCCCCCATGTCCTTTACCCTCGCCACTTGGAACATCAACTCCGTCCGCCTGCGCGAGCCATTGGTGCTGAAACTGCTGGCCGAACACGGGCCGGATGTCCTCTGCTTGCAGGAATGCAAAAGCCCCGTGGACAAGATCCCCGTCGAGGCGTTCAAGGCGGCGGGCTACACCCATATGGTGGCGCGCGGGCAGAAGGGCTACAACGGGGTGGCGATCCTGTCGAAACTGCCGCTGGTGGACGCGGGCGATCAGGATTTCGCCATGCTGGGCCACGCCCGCCATGTGGCGGCCAAGCTGGAGAACGGCGCGACGATCCACAACTTCTACGTCCCCGCAGGCGGCGACAAACCCGACCGCGAGATCAATGAGAAGTTTGGCCAAAAGCTCGATTACCTCTCTGAGATGCGCGACTGGTTCCATGGCGACAAGCCCGAGAAGTCGATCCTTGTGGGGGACCTCAACATCGCCCCGCGTGAGGATGACGTCTGGGATCATAAGAAGCTGCTAAAGATCGTCAGCCACACCCCGGTCGAGGTCGAAGCGCTTGGCGCGGTGCAGGATGCGGGCAATTGGGTCGACATCACGCGGCAGGATGTGCCGGAGGGCAAACTCTATAGCTGGTGGTCCTACCGCGCCGCCGATTGGGATGCCGCCGACAAGGGCCGCAGGCTGGATCATATCTGGGCCACATCGGATATCGCGCAGGCCGGGCACTCTAGCCACATCGTCCGCGATGCGCGCGGTTGGGAGAAACCCAGCGACCACGCGCCGGTTTTTGCCAGTTTTCACCTTTGAATCGCGCCCCTGCACGTCCATATAAGGCCAAACGCGATTAGCGAGGATAACAGCATGACCGACCTGAACCTTTCCACCGCCGCCCCCGCGGATGCCGATCTGATCAAGGACACGACCGAGGCGACCTTCATGGCTGATGTGGTCGATGCCTCGCAAACGGTGCCGGTGATCGTTGATTTCTGGGCGCCGTGGTGCGGCCCTTGCAAGACGCTTGGCCCGATGCTGGAAGACGCCGTGCGCGCGGCCAAAGGCGCGGTGAAGATGGTGAAGGTCAACGTCGATCAGGCCCAGAACATCGCCGGTCAGTTGCAAATCCAATCAATCCCGACGGTCTATGCCTTCTACAAAGGCCAGCCGGTCGACGGTTTCCAAGGCGCGCTGCCGCAGTCCGAGATCAAAGCCTTCGTCGACCGTGTGGTAAAAGCGGGGGGCGGCGAAGCGCCCGGTGACACGCTGGCCGATGCCGTCGCCGCCGCCGAAGAGATGCTGGCCGAAGGGGCCGCCACAGATGCGGCGCAGACCTTTGCCGCGATCCTAGAAGAAGACCCGATGAACGCGCCTGCCTATGGCGGCATGGTCCGGTCCCATATCGCCATGGGCGCCTTGGATCAGGCCGAGGCGCTGCTGAACGGCGCGCCGATTGAAATCTCCAAGGCTCCCGAACTTGAGGCCGCCCATGCCCAGTTGCAACTGGCCCATCAGGCCGCCGATGCCGGCCCCGTGGCCGAGCTGACCGAGAAGGTCGAGGCCAATCCCGACGACCATCAGGCGCGCTTCGATTTGGCTCAAGCGCTCTATGCCCATGACAATGCCGAGGCTGCCGTCGAGCACCTGCTAGAGCTTTTCCGCCGCGATCGGGAGTGGAACGAAGGCGCTGCCAAGACGCAACTTTTCACTATTTTCGAGGCACTTAAGCCCAATGATCCGGTGGTGCTGAATGGCCGTCGCAAACTGTCATCAATGATATTTGCCTGAGGCCTCGGTCGCGCTAAGTCCCTTGTCATGATCAAGCCAGCAGAACTGCCCAAGACTATTGCGATCTTTCCGTTGGCAGGGGCGCTGCTGCTGCCCCGCTCACGGCTGCCGCTGCATATCTTCGAGCCGCGCTATCTTCAGATGATCGAAGACGCGCTCAAGACAGACACGCGGTTGATCGGCATGGTCCAGCCCAACGAACTGCCCGGTCGCGACGGCCATGGGCTGCACCAGATCGGCTGCGCGGGCCGCATAACCCAGTTTTCCGAGACCGAGGATGGCCGCTATATGGTGACCCTTGGCGGCATCTCGCGCTTTCGCGTGGTGGAGGAGATCGAGGGCTTTTCCCCCTATCGCCGCTGCGATGTGAATTGGTCGGGCTTTGACCGCGATCTGGGCGAGGATGAGGTCGACGACAGCTTTGACCGGGCGCGGTTTCTTGACCTTCTGGGGCGCTATTTCGACAGCCGCGGGCTTTCCGCCGATTGGGACACGCTGAAAGACGCCGAAGATGAGTTGCTGATTAACTCCCTGTCGATGATGCTGGAGTTCGAGGCCGAGGATAAACAGGCGCTGTTGGAAGCGCCTTCGCTGGAGACCCGGCGGGAGACATTGGTGACATTGATCGAATTCGCGATGCGCGGCGGTCAGGAAGAGGGCTTGATGCAATGACAGATGCGACCGTTCAATTTGACCGCCGGATGCTGGAGGCATTGATCTGCCCGCGCACGCAGACGACGCTGACCTATGACGCGGAAAAGCAAGAGCTGGTGTCGAAAGCCGCCAGCTTGGCCTATCCGATCCGCAATGGCATTCCCGTCATGCTGCCGGACGAAGCGCGGAGGCTGTAACGCCCCGCCGCTCCGTTACAGGGGCTTGCCACGCATCAACCGGGGCAGCTCCCCCGTCAGCCCTGCGGCTTCGCGGATAAAGGTTCGGCGCAGGCCGGGTAGGGCGTTGATTGCGGCCATGCCCAAGTCGCGGGCCAGCCGCAAGAGCGCATTATCGTTTGAAAACAGCCGGTTGAAACTGTCGGTCGCCAGCGCGAGGCTGGCATTGTCGAAACGCCGCCATTCCTGATAGCGTGCGAGGACCGCGTCGTTTCCGGGGTCTTCGCCCCGGCGAACCGCATCGGAAATCACCTCAGCCAAGGCTGCCACATCGCGCAGTCCCGCGTTCAAGCCCTGACCTGCAATGGGATGCACCCCATGCGCCGCGTCGCCCAAAAGCGCCACGCGCGAAGCGGTCATGGAATGGGCCAGCGACAGGCCCAGCGGATAGCTGTAGCGCGGGCCGGTCAGCGAAAGCTCCCCCAAAAAACTGCCAAAGCGCGGGCGCAGCACCTCAAGGTATTGCGCATCCGGCAGGGCGTTGATCGCGGCGGCATTGGCGCTGGCTTCGCTCCAGACGATCAGGGAGCGGTTGCCGGTCAGCGGCAGGATCGCCAGCGGGCCGGGGGGCATGAAGAATTGATGCGCGATGCCGTGGTGCGGCTTTTCATGATCCACCACGCAGACCAGCGCCGTCTGACCATAGGACCATGCGACACGCTTGATGCCCGCGCGTTCCGCCGTGCCGCTGCCGCGGCCATCGGCCCCCACCGCCAGCCGTGCGCGCAGGGTCTTGCCGCCCTCAAGCGTCAGAGTGATGCCGGTCGGCGCCACCGATTGCCCCGTAACGCGGGTGTCGTTCATCATCGTGATCGCCGGATCGGCGGCAGCCGCTTTCAGCAGCGCGCGGCGCAGGTGGCGGTCTTCGACCATCTGGCCCATCGGGCCTTCTTCGATCTCGGCATGATCGAAATGCATGAACATGGGCGAGGGGCCGGTTCCGGCACGCCCATCGGTGACCTTGATCTCCAGCATCGGCTGGGCGTCATCCGCGATGTCAGGCCAGATGCCGATGCCTTCCATCAACCTGACCGAGGTCAGCGCTAGCGCATAGGCGCGCCCATCGAAGGCGGCATTCTCAAACGTTTGCGCGGGCTGGGCGTCAATCACCGCCACGCGCAGTCCCGCGCGGCTGAGGGCCAAGGCAAGGGCGGGGCCGTTCAGCCCACCGCCGATGATCGCGATATCGTGGTCAAAATCCATGGCCCTAGATATGACCTGCGCGCGGGGATTGTCCATGCGCCGAACGGTCGCTAGGTTCGCCAAGAACAGCGGTAAGGGGCACGACATGCAAGAATGGTTGGAAATGACGGCGGCGGATTTGGGGCGCGGGATCGCGGCGGGCGATATCGACCCGGTGGCGCTTTGCGATGCCTATCTCGATGCCATCGACGCACATCCGATGCGCGACCGTATCTATGCCCGCGTCACCCCTGACCGCGCCCGCGCCGAAGCCGCCGCGGCGGCTGAGCGGGCCCGCGACGGCCAGCGCCTGTCACCGCTCGACGGGGTGCCGATCTCTTGGAAAGACCTCTTCGATACCGCCGGAACGGCCACCGAGGCGGGCTCCAAACTGCTGGAAGGCCGGGTGCCAGAGCGTGACGCCGAAGTGCTCGCCAGCGCGACGGCCTTGGGGCTGGTCTGCTTGGGCAAGACGCATATGAGCGAATTGGCCTTCTCGGGCCTTGGCCATAACCCCAGCACCGCCACACCGCCCTGCGTGAACGAGCCGGACAGCGTCTCGGGCGGGTCGTCCTCAGGCGCGGCGGCTTCGGTTGCCTTTGGCTTGGCGGCGGCGGCGATCGGGTCGGATACTGGCGGGTCGGTGCGCATCCCGGCGGCGTGGAACGATCTGGTGGGGCTCAAGACCACCGCAGGCCGTGTCTCCCTTGCCGGGACCGTGCCGCTCGCGGCGAAGTTCGACACGGTTGGCCCGCTTTGCCGTTCGGTCGAAGATGCGACGCTGCTGCTTGCCGCCTTGGAGGGGGGCAAGCCTGCCGATCTGCAAGAGAGCGAGTTGGAGGGCTGCCGTTTCGCGGTGCTGACCAATGTGGTGATGGATGAGCTATCCGATGAGCCCAAAGCGGCCTTTGACGCGGCGGTAGCGCGGTTGCGCGAGGCCGGTGCCACAGTCGATGAAATCACCGTGCCCGAAGTCGAAGAGGCGATGCCGCTGAGTTCCTGTCTCTACACCACCGAAGCCTATGGGTTGTGGCGCGATGTGATCGAAGCCGACCCCGATGCCATGTTCAGCGAAATTCTTGAGCGTTTCCGGTTGGGTAAGGGGTTCTCCGGCCCCGATTACGTCGCCGCTTGGGCCAAGCTCGATCTGGCGCGGGCAGGCTATGACCGGGCCGTGGCGGGCTATGACGCCGTGTTGGTACCCACTGCACCCATGCTGCCGCCGAACATCGAACGGCTGAACAGCGATCACGACTACTACCTCGCGCAGAATCTCCTGTCCCTGCGCAACACGCGAGTCGCGAATCTAATGGGGCTTTGCGCGCTTACCTTGCCGACCGATACGCCCTCTTGCGGCATTTCTCTGATGTGCGCACCGGGGGCCGAAGAACAGCTTTTGCGCCTTGGTGCGGCGGCTGAAGCGGCCCTGCGCGAGGCCTAAGAGCGCACGACCGAAAAGCCACAAGGGCGGCAAAACTCCCCGGTTTTTCTGGACGGGAGAGGCGCCCTTGGGTACCTTGGGGCAAACGGGGCGCGAATGATCCCGATCCGAGGCAGTTTTGATGATGTATACCGAGCGGTTTTCGAACCTTCCGGCCCACGTGTGGCCGCGCCTGCGCGCATTGCTTGACGGGCATGAGGGCGGCGGCACGCCGATCCATATGACCATCGGCGAGCCGAAACATGCGTTTCCGGCATGGGTGACCGATGAGATCACGAAACACGCCGCAGGGTTCAACAAATACCCGCCGAACGACGGCTCGCCCGAATTGCGCGCGGCCATCGCTTCATGGATCGGGCGGCGTTACGGGGTCGAGATGGACCCCGACAGCGAGGTGATGGCCCTGAACGGCACGCGCGAGGGGCTCTATAACGCCGTCATCGCGCTTTGCCCGCCCACCAAAAATGGGGAGAAGTCGGCCATCCTGATGCCGAACCCCTTCTACCAAGTCTATATGATCGGTGCGATTTCCGGTGAGGCGGACCCGATCATGGTCCCCGCCACTGCCGAGACCGGGCATCTGCCAGATTTCGCGAGCCTGCCTGAAGAGGTGCTGCGCCGCACCACGGCGGCCTATCTCTGCTCCCCCGCCAATCCGCAGGGCGTTGTCGCCTCGCGCGATTACTGGGCCGAGCTGATCGCGCTGGCTGAGAAGTATGATTTCCTGATCTTCGCCGATGAATGCTATTCCGAGATCTACCGCGACACGCCGCCCACCGGGGCGCTGGAGGTGGTCAAAGAATTGGGCACCGACCGCAACCGCGTGGTGATCTTTCACTCGCTGTCGAAACGCTCGAACCTGCCGGGGCTGCGGTCGGGCTTTGCCGCCAGCGGGGGCGAGACGATGCGCCAGATCAAACAGTTGCGCAACTACGCGGGCGCGCCATTGCCGCTGCCCTTGCAGCAGGCCGCCGCCGCCGTTTGGGCCGATGAGGCGCATGTGGAAGAGAACCGCGCGCTCTATCAAGAGAAATACGCCATCGCCGACCGCATCTTTGGCAATGTGCCGGGCTATGTGAGCCCCGAGGCGGGGTTCTTCCTCTGGCTTCCGGTCGAGGATGACGAGGCCGCGGCGCTGAAACTCTGGCGCGAGACCGGCGTGCGGGTGCTGCCCGGCAGCTATCTGGCGCAGAACGTCGCCGGGGGAAACCCCGGTCAGAATTACATTCGGGTCGCCTTGGTGGCCCCAAAAGACGAAACGACGCGCGGGTTGGAAGCGATCCGCGACTGTCTGTATTCGGCATAAGCGAGGGACGACATGGCATATCAGACACGGGGACGCGATCCATTGCTAGACAGCAACATGGCCGAGGCAATCGAAAAGCGCGGTCGTGAACTGCTGGGGTTGGCGCTGATCATGCTGGGCATCATGGCCGCCATGATGATCGGCAGCTACACGCCCGACGATCCCAACTGGATGGTCTCAACCGATGCGCCGGTGCAGAACTGGATGGGCCGGATCGGTGCCTCTATCGCCGCGCCGCTGTTCATGATCGTCGGTTGGGGCGCTTGGGGCATCGCCATCGTCCTGCTGTTCTGGGGCGGACGTTTCGCGTTGCATCAGGGCGATGACCGCGCGCTTGGGCGGTTGATCTTTGCCCCCATCGCCGTCGCCCTTGGGGCCATCTATGCAGCCACACTGGCCCCCGGTCAGGAATGGCTGCTGACCCATAGCTTCGGTCTGGGCGGGCTTTTTGGCGATACCGTCATGGGCGCGCTGCTGACGATCCTGCCCATCGGCTCGACCCTGACGGTCAAGCTGATGTCGCTTTTGATGGGTGTTGCAATTCTCGCGTTGGGCGCCTTCGTCTTGGGCTTTACCAAGGCCGAGCTGTTCCGCATTGCGCGGTTCCTGCTGGTCGGTCTGATCATGGCCTATGCCGGGCTGATGACGCTTCTGGGCCGTGGCGCCAATGGGGCCGTCGTGGCCGCGCAGAACCTCTCGGCCCGTCAGGCCGAACGTCGTGAGCGCCGCCGTCAGGAAGCCGAAGACGCCGAAGCCTGGGCCGCGCAGGAAGCCGAACAGAGCTATGCCGCAGAGCACGCTCCGGTGGCCGAGCCGGAAGCCGAACCGCGCAGCCTGTTCGGTCGGATGCCCGGGCTGATCAAACGGCCCGAACCCGAAGACGACATGCCCGAGCCGGAACTGATCGAGACCTACAGCGATGCCATCGTGGATGAGACACCGGGCGAAGAGCGCATCAAAAGCAAGATCGCCGATGTGATCAAGAACCGCGTGCGCCATGCCAATGCGATCCACACGCCGACGACCGCGCCCTTGACCAAGGGCCGGGGCCGTGGGCCGGACCCGCTGGTGCTCAACACCAGCCAGCCTGCCGCCCAGCCCGCCGGGCTGCGTGCCGAACCGCCCTTGACCGCCGAACCGGCCACCCTGCGCCCCGAGCCGCTGCTGCGCAGGCCGCAGGCCCAGCCCGCGCCCGCCCCGACGCCCGAGCCGATGGTTCAGGAACCGGCAGCGCAAGCGCCGATGATGGCCGCGCCCTATGAAGACACCGTGGCGTCTGAGACCCTGCCGTTGCAGCAAGCGCCCGCGCCTGAGGCGATGAAAATCCCCGTGGCGGAGCCGCGCAAAGTGGTGCAGCAGCCCGCCCGCAAACCCGTCCAGCCCTCGAAACAGGCGCAGGTCGAAGCGCAGCCCACCCTGACCTTCGACGACACGCACCCCGGTTTCGAACTGCCGCCGCTGAGCCTTCTGGAAAGCCCCGAGAGCGTGCAGCGCCTGCACCTCAGCGATGAGGCGCTTGAGGAGAACGCGCGGATGCTGGAAACCGTTCTAGACGACTACGGCGTAAAGGGCGAGATCGTCGCCGTGCGTCCCGGTCCGGTCGTCACCATGTACGAGCTAGAGCCCGCTCCGGGCCTCAAGGCCAGCCGCGTGATTGGTCTCGCGGATGACATCGCGCGTTCCATGGCCGCCCTTTCGGCACGTGTCTCCACCGTGCCGGGCCGCTCGGTAATCGGTATCGAACTGCCCAATGAGAACCGCGAAAAGGTGATCCTGCGCGAGATCCTCTCGAGCCGCGATTTCGGCGACGGCAACCACCGGCTGCCGCTGGCGCTTGGCAAGGACATCGGCGGTGATCCGGTTGTCGCCAACCTCGCCAAGATGCCGCACCTGCTGATTGCGGGGACCACAGGCTCGGGTAAATCCGTGGCGATCAACACGATGATCCTGTCGCTGCTCTACAAGCTGACGCCGGAAGAATGCCGGATGATCATGATCGACCCCAAGATGCTGGAATTGTCGGTCTATGACGGCATCCCGCATCTGCTGAGCCCCGTCGTCACCGACCCCAAGAAAGCCGTCGTGGCGCTGAAATGGGTCGTGGGCGAGATGGAAGAGCGCTACCGCAAGATGTCCAAGATGGGCGTGCGCAACATCGAAGGCTACAACGGCCGCGTGCGCGAGGCGTTGTCAAAGGGCGAGATGTTCTCCCGCACCGTCCAGACCGGCTTTGACGAGGAAACCGGCGAGCCGATCTTCGAGACCGATGAGACGACACCCGAGGCGCTGCCCTATATCGTTGTCATCGTCGACGAGATGGCCGACCTGATGATGGTCGCGGGCAAGGAGATTGAGGCCTGCATTCAGCGTCTGGCGCAAATGGCGCGGGCGAGCGGAATCCACCTGATCATGGCCACACAGCGCCCCTCGGTCGACGTGATTACCGGCACGATCAAGGCGAACTTCCCCACCCGGATTTCCTTCCAAGTGACCTCGAAAATCGACAGCCGGACCATCTTGGGCGAAATGGGGGCCGAGCAACTCTTGGGCATGGGCGACATGCTGTATATGGCAGGCGGTGCCAAGATCACCCGCTGCCACGGCCCCTTCGTGAGTGATGAAGAGGTCGAAGAGATCGTCAACCACCTCAAGCAGTTCGGCGAGCCGGATTATGTCTCGGGCGTGGTCGAAGGGCCATCCGAGGATAAGGAAAGCAATATCGACGCGGTGCTTGGCCTTGGCGGCAATACCGATAGCGAAGACGCGCTTTATGACACCGCCGTGCAGGTGGTGATCAAAGACCGCAAATGCTCCACCTCCTACATCCAGCGCAAACTGGCGATCGGCTATAACAAAGCCGCGCGTCTGGTCGAGCAGATGGAGGAAGAGGGGCTGGTCTCACCGGCGAACCATGTTGGCAAGCGTGAGATTCTGGTGCCGGAACAGGCATAGGTCTGCCTCTTCCCCCCCTCTGGGGGGCGACAATCAGAAACACCGCCGGGCCACTCTCCCGGCGGTGTTTTTTTTGGGGCAGGGCGGGCGATAGCGAAAAACCGCGCCCTGATATCGAATATCAGGCCCGCCCGCCCTATGTCAGAACGTGAGGCAACACAGGACGAACAACATGCGTAAACTTACTTCTGCGATTCTGGCGGTTGGACTGGCCGTATCGGCCCCCCTCGCGGCGGCGGCGCAGCAACTGTCGCTGAATGAGATTTCGGGCTATCTGAACCAGCTTCGCACCGCCGAGGGCGACTTTACCCAGATCAACGACGACGGGTCGATCAGCACGGGCACGATCTATATCAAACGCCCCGGAAAGGTACGTTTCGAATATAACGCGCCGGATTCCGGGCTGGTCGTCGCGGGGGCGAATACGGTCGTGATCTACGACAAGAAGTCGAACCAACCGGCTGAGACCTATCCGCTGGCGCGAACACCGCTGTCGATCATCTTGGCCGACAACGTCAATTTGGGCCGCGCCAAGATGGTGACAGGCCACAGCTATGACGGCACCGCCACCACGGTCACGGCCCAAGACCCGGCCAACCCGCAATATGGCAACATTCAGATGAAGTTCACCGGCAACCCGGTGCAGCTGCGTCAGTGGATCATCAACGATGGCAATGGCAGCGCCACAACCGTTGTGCTGGGGGACATGCAGGTGGGGGGAAACATCTCTAACAGCCTGTTCGACACCGGCGGCGCACGGGCTGGCGGCAAACGCTAAGCGGCCCTGCTGAAACGAAAAACGCCCCGGCCGATCAGGCCGGGGCGTTTTGCATTGGGTCGGATCGTTTTTACCAGCGGCCCAAACGGCAGCCTGCGATCTGTCTCTCGTAAAGTTTCGCGCGGGAATCGACCTTGCCCGCGACCCCGACCAGCCACGCCTTGCTGTTGTAGCTCTTGCGGGCAAAACCGGTGTGGCCCTCGTGATAGGCGAGGTATTGGTTACGGGCGTCGTGAAGGGGGACGCCGTTCCGCTCCCGCGTCAGGTTCATGTACCAGCCCATGAAATCGCTCGCGTCGCGAATCCGGTCGCGTTTGGCGCGCCAGCGGCCCTCGGATTCCAGATACTCATCCCATGTCGCGTCCAAAGCCTGCGAATAGCCAAAGGCGCTGGATTGGCGGCCCATTGGGATCACACCCAGCACATATTTGAACGGCGTCCGGGCATCCGCCACGAACTTGCTCTCTTGATGGATCGTGGCCATCTGAACGTGGATGGGGACACCCCATTTCCGCTCGGTCGCGCGGAATGCGCGCAGGTAGTCGGGGTGATCTTTCAGGATCGTGCAGGCGTTATCCAGATCACGCGGGGCCGTTTGAGGCCCGCCGCCGCAGGATGCCACCAGCAGTACGATCATCATTGCGCAAAAATGCTTGCTCATCTGCCTCTCGCCTCTCGTTTTTTGTTAGGGGACGTTTTTTCGGAGGAGTTTAACCGATTCACCCTCACCATCACATCACTAAATTGGGAAAATGCGCGGCCGGCTGGGCGGTATTGCGCTGACTGCGCAGCCCTGCGCAGGCGGTATTTCGCAGGAGGCCGGCAAAGCAGTTGCGCCCCCGGGCGGTAGGCTGCCGCAAACCCACTGTCGGCGCGGCGTTCACAGTCTGTTTCCCCGCGCAGAGCCGCTGTGATTGGACAAAAGCCCCTTGAAAGGGCTACCGTCGAGGGGTAGGGGCAGCATGTTATGATACGAACACGCGCAAAATATCACCTCGGGCAGATTGTCCGTCACAAGAAGCATCCCTTTCGGGGCGTGATTTTTGACGTCGACCCGGAATTCGCCAACACCGAAGAATGGTATGAGGCGATCCCCGAAGAGAACCGGCCGGTGAAAGATCAGCCGTTCTATCATCTCTTGGCCGAGAACGATCAGAGCTACTATGTGGCCTATGTGTCGGAGCAGAACCTCGTGGCCGATTATTCGGGGGAGCCTGTGGACCACCCCGATATCCCCGATCTGTTTGGCCCCTTCACCGACGGTGCCTATCCGCTGCATTTCCAGATGAACTAAGCCCGGCGGGCTGTTTCCCAGCCCGCCAGAGGTCTTCATCAATAGCCTAAGGCGCAGCCGTCCTTGCGCGGATCGCTCGCGCCTTCCAGTACGCCATCTTCTCGGATGCGGATCGCCTGTGCCCCGCCGATCGCCGTTTCGGGCACTTCGACCTTATGGCCCAGATCGCTCAAGCTTTGGCGCACATCGTCGCCAAAGCCGCGCTCGACCTTCATCACCTGCCCATCGGCAAAGGCGCGGGGTGCGTCGATGGCGCTTTGCACATCCATGCCGAAATCGGTGAGGTTCGAGGCAAGGCGCGCATGGCCGCAGGGCTGATAGGCCCCGCCCATCACGCCAAAGGGCATGGCCACCCGGCCATTCTCGCGGATCATGCCGGGGATGATCGTATGCATCGGGCGTTTGCCGCCTTTCAGCTCATTCGGGTGGCCTTCCTCCAATGTGAAACCCGCGCCACGGTTTTGCAGCAGGATGCCGAACTTGTCCGAGGCGATGCCAGAACCGAAGCCGTGGAAAATCGAATAGATGAGCGAGACCGACATGCCGTCGCCGTCGACCACGGTGATATAGATCGTGTCTTTATGCACCGCTTCGCTGATCGGGGCGGCGGCGGCCATGGCGCGTTTGGGGTCGATCAGGGCCGCAAGGGCGCGGGCGGTCTCAGGCGCCAGCATGTGCTCAAGCCGGGTGGTGTGGTCCGGGTCGGCCAAAAAGCGGTTGCGCGCGTCATAGGCCAGTTTGGTCGCCTCGGCTTCGATATGCAGCCGCTCGGCCCCCAGCGGGTCCATCCCGGCGATGTCGAAGTGATCGAGGATATTCATCAGCAATAGGGCGGTCGCCCCTTGGCCGTTGGGCGGGTGTTCGACCACTTCGAGGTCTTTGTACTGGCCTGACACGGGCGTCGTGACCTCGGCGCGGGCCTTGGCGAAATCCTCGGCGCTGTGGCTGCCGCCTGCGGCTTGCAAGGTGGCGATCATGTCCTCGGCGATCTCTCCGGTGTAGAAGGCATCGCGGCCCTGCGCGGCCACACGGCGCAGCACTTCGGCCTGTCCCGGCGCGCGGAAGATGTCGCCGGTGCGGGGCGTTTTGCCGTTGATGAGGAAGTGGTCCCGCGCGCGCCCCTGAAGGGTGCCGCCATCGGTGGCCCAGTCAAAGGCCACGCGCGGGGCGACGGGCACCCCCGCCTCGGCATAGTGGATCGCGGGGGCGAGCAGGGCGTCCAACCCCAGTTTGCCTGTGCTCTCGGAAAGGTGGCAGAAAGCGTCGATGGCCGTAGGGATCGTCACGGCATCCGCCGAGCGGAGCGGCACCGTCTGCTCGCCCTTGTCCCGCAGTTTGGCGGCATCCAGCGCCGCCGGCGCGCGGCCAGATCCGTTGAGGGCGTGGACCTCCTCGCTGCCTGCCGGGGAGTAGAGCACGAAACAGTCGCCGCCGATCCCGGTCATCTGCGGCTCGCAAATGCCGAGCAACACCGCCCCGGCGATGGCCGCGTCCATCGCATTGCCGCCCCGCGCAAGGATATCGACCGCCGCCCGCGCCGCCAGCGGATGGGATGTGGCGCAGATGCCGTTGGTGGCCAAGACCGGTGACCGGCCGGGAAGGTGAAAATCGCGCATGTGCTGCCCCTCGCTGAATTACGTCAGCGTGACCCTAGACGGAGATCTCGGTTCTGCCAATGCGGGGGAAAGTTCCTCGGCACCGCGTACTGGGTGGGGGCTATTAAACACGGCACCGAGGGAAGCCATATGCAGCTACAACACCGTTTATGACCGGCAACCAAGGCGCAATTGTGATCCCAGCGGGGCCGTTTTGGGAAATATGCGGGACGCGCTGCCGCAGATGTTAACGCGGCGGTAACCCAACCGGGAGCCGCAGGTCGATCCGGTTCTCTTGGGCCAAGCGGCGATAGGTCAGGTCTTTCGCCAGATCGCGGATCAGGAACCAGCCAAAGCCGCCTTCCGGCAGGTCGCAAACGGGGCGGTCGATCTCTTGCGGCAGGCCCAAGGGCACTTGCAGATCGGGCATCGGCAGCCCTTCGTCCGACACGGCAAGGTGCAGGCCGTCGGGCGCGTGATGGAAGGTGATATGGATGGGGCCGGGGTGGTCCGGGTCGGCGTAGGCGTGTTCGACAATGTTGTTCAGCATTTCGGCGACCACCAGACGTACTGTGCAGACCTCCTCGGCCTCTAGCGTGAGGCAGGCGAGCGCGTCCATCAAAAGCGTCAAAGCTTCTCGCGCCGCGTGGGGGCCGCTGTGAACGGTGATCTCGAACGGGCAGAGCGCAGACCGCGCGGCGGGCAGCCGCATAGCGCTATCCCCGATACGCTGTAAGGGCGGCGTCCAGCGTGTGAAAAATGCCGAAAACCGTACCCATACGGGTCAGGGTAAAGACCTTTTCCACCGCCGGGGTCAGCCCGGCCAGCACCAGCGCGCGCTTTGGCGCGAGATGTTTCATAACCGCGATGATCGCGCCCAGCCCGCTGGAATCGATGAAATTCACCCGGTGCAGATCAAGGATCACCACCGGCGGCGCATGGGCCGTGGCGCGGCGCATGGCATCCTTGAACTCCAACGCGGCGGCGGCATCGATGCGGTCGTGCAGCACGCTGACGAGGCAAAAGCGGTCTTCTGTTTTCGCGGAAACTTCCATAAACATGCCTCAAGACTTGAAGTTCGAGACGTGATTAGCCGTAAAACCTTACCATCCGGTATGCGGTGCAACTCTAGGAGAACGTGATGCGCAATGTCGTGATAACCGGTGCAGCCAGAACCCCGATGGGCGGTTTCCAAGGGGCCTTCGAGGGGCTGACCGCCGCCGAATTGGGCGGCAGCGCGATCAAGGCGGCCCTGGGCAAGACGGATCCTGCCGAGGTGCAAGAGGTTCTAATGGGCTGCGTGTTGCCCGCGGGGCAAGGCCAAGCGCCCGCGCGTCAGGCCGGGTTCAAGGCCGGTCTGGGCGAAGAGGTGCCGGCCACCACGCTCAACAAGATGTGCGGCTCGGGCATGAAGGCGGCGATGATGGCCTTTGACCAGATCGCGCTTGGCCAGACCGATGTGATGGTCGCGGGCGGCATGGAAAGCATGACCAACGCGCCTTATGTGCTGCCGAAAATGCGCGGCGGCGCGCGGCTGGGGCACGGTCAGGTGATCGACCACATGTTCCTCGATGGTTTGGAAGATGCCTATGACAAAGGCCGCCTGATGGGCACCTTTGCCGAGGATTGCGCCGAGCGTTTCCAGTTCACCCGTGAAACCCAAGACGACTATGCGCTGGCGTCGCTATCGCGCGCGATTGAGGCCCAAAAGGGGGGTGCATTCGCGGATGAGATCGCTCCGGTCGAGGTGAGGTCGCGCAAAGGCAGCACCACGGTCAGCGCTGACGAACAGCCCGCAAGTGCCCGGCCCGAGAAGATCCCCCAGCTAAAACCCGCCTTCCGCGAGGGCGGTACGGTGACGGCGGCGAATTCCTCGTCGATCTCCGATGGGGCGGCGGCTTTGGTTTTGGCGGACGAGGACAGCGCCAATGCCAAAGGGCTGCACATCCGTGCACGGATCGTGGGCCACGCCAGCCATGCCCAAGCGCCGGGGCTTTTCACCACAGCACCCGTGCCCGCCGCGCAAAAGCTGCTGGAGCGGATCGGCTGGAAGAAAGAGGACGTCGATCTGTGGGAGGTCAATGAGGCCTTCGCCGTTGTGCCGCTGGCTTTTATGCATGAAATGGACCTTTCGCATGACATCGTGAACGTCAACGGCGGTGCCTGCGCGCTCGGCCATCCCATCGGTGCCTCGGGCGCGCGGATCATGGTGACCCTGTTGAACGCGCTGGAAAAGCGGGGGCTGAAGCGTGGTGTCGCGGCGATCTGCATCGGCGGTGGCGAAGGCACCGCGATTGCGATCGAACGCCCCTGATCCTACGGGCCGACTAGAGTATTTATGGGGGAGGCGGTTCGCCTCCCTTTTCCCGTCTGCAATATGAGTATCCCCATGACCGTCGACTACCAAACCCTCGCCAAGACCATCGCCGCCCTGACCGAGGGCGAAGACGATGCCGTGGCCCTGATGGCCACCATCGCCTGCGAGGTGCATCACGCGGATGACCGCTTTGACTGGACCGGCTTTTACCGGGTGACCGCGCCCGAATTGCTGAAGATCGGCCCCTATCAAGGCGGGCATGGCTGTCTGGTGATCCCCTTTTCGCGCGGGGTCTGCGGGGCTGCCGCGCGCACGGGCGAGGTGCAGTTGGTCGAGGATGTGGATGCCTTCCCGGGCCATATCGCCTGCGCCTCGTCGACACGCTCGGAACTGGTGCTGCCGGTCTGGAACGGGGCAGGGGAGTTGCTCGGCGTCTTCGACATCGACAGCGACCAGCCAAACGCCTTTACCCAAGCGGATGCCGATGCGTTGAGCGCGATCCTCAAGGAGAGTTTCGCCGCTGTCGCCTGACGGCCATGCTCCGCTTGATTCGGGGGGCGGCATCTGCGAGGGGAAGCCATGGATAGCGAATATAACCCGCCGCAGGACCCGTTGGTCATTCTACATGAAGACGCCGAAGTTCTGCTGGTCGACAAACCGTCAGGGCTGCTCAGCGTGCCGGGCAAGGGCGAACATCTGGCCGATTGCCTGATCGCGCGGGTGCAGGCGGTCTTCCCTCAAGCGCTGCTGGTGCACCGGCTGGATCGCGACACCTCGGGCGTGATGATCTTTGCCCTGACGCCCCATGCGCAGCGTCACCTTGGGTTGCAGTTCGAAAAGCGCATGACCCGCAAGACCTATGTCGCGCGGGTCTGGGGGGTGCCGGCGGAGAAATCCGGCAGCGTCGATCTGCCGCTGATCGTCGATTGGCCCAACCGCCCCCGGCAGATGGTCTGCCATGAGACTGGCAAACCCGCGCAGACCGATTGGAAGATGGTCAAGAACGATGGGGAAACCGCGCGCCTTCGGCTTTTCCCCAAGACCGGGCGCAGCCATCAGCTGCGCGTGCATATGCTGGCGCTTGGGCATCCGATTTTGGGCGACCCTTTCTATGCCACGGGGCCCGCGCGGGATTTTCCGCGGTTGATGCTGCATAGCGAGGAATTGCGGTTCAACCATCCGCAGGGTGGCGCATCGACGAAGGTGCGGGCCAAGGCGCCTTTTTGAGCTGCGCTCCGTGCCCGGCCTTGCGCCGTGAGGTGGGGGCGGGATTGGTATTTGAGAAAGGATGAAGGGGAAGGGGGGCCGTGGCGCTGCGGTGAAGTCGGGCTTTGTGGCGATCGGGGGGTGAAACCGGCGGGGTTTGCGATTACCTCTGACCTATCTGTTCACAGATTGACCCGGAGGATATCATGGGCTTGCGTATCAACGACACTATTCCCGATCTTACAGTCGAAACCGATCAGGGCAGCTTTTCCCTGCATGAGTTCGTCGGTGACAATTGGGCGATCCTGTTCTCCCACCCCAAGGATTTCACCCCTGTTTGCACCACCGAGTTCGGCGCCGTGGCGCGGCTTTCCGAGGAATGGGAAAAGCGCGGCACCAAGGTGATCGGTGTCAGTGTCGACGACGTCGAGGAACATAAGAAGTGGAAGGGCGATATCGAGAAGGTTGCAGGGGCCGAGGCCGGTTTCCCGATCATCGCGGATGCGGGGCTGGAGGTGTCGAAAGCCTTTGATATGCTGCCTGCGGAGGCCTATCTGCCCGATGGCCGCACGCCCAATGACAGTGCCACGGTGCGGTCGGTTTTCATCATCGGGCCGGATAAGCAGTTGAAGCTGAGCATGACCTATCCGATGAACGTGGGCCGGAACTTTGCCGAGGTTCTGCGGGCTTTGGACGGGTTGCAGACGGCGGCGAAGAACGCAGTGGCGACGCCTGCGGATTGGCAGGTGGGTGAGGATGTGATCATCCCCGCGACGGTGTCGGATGAGGACGCCAAGGCGAAGTTCGGGGCGTTCGAGACGGTGTTGCCCTATTTGCGCAAAGCGCAGCTGCCGGGCTGACCTGCCCTTAGCGATGGCCGAGCTTATGGGCGAAGGCCATCGCTTTTTCATGTAGTAACCTACGCTGTTTGCGCAGGCCATAGAGGGCGGAGCGCCGGTATTGCCCTCTGTTTCCTCCAGAACGAGCGGAAATGTCGCTGTCGAACCGGCCTGCTGTAACGAGGCTTTGGGCCGTGGCCAGCCCCATGTCGGAGCGCGTGAGGACCTGTCTGAGCATGTTATCGGCGGGGCAGAAGATAGGTTCGGAGGCGGCGAGGAACGCCTCGGCCCCGGCACGGTTCCAGATGAGCGCGTGGGCGAGCATCGGAAAGTAATGGGCGCGGAGTACCGGAATGCCTGCGACTTCGGCCATGGGGCTGGTGATTTTCAAACGGGTCGCGCCCAGATTTACGCAGTGCCAATCGGTGCGGGGGCGCAGCCATTCTATCAGCTCTGGCACGAAGGTTCGGAATCTGGGTTCAAGGGCGATGTCATCTTCGAAGACGAAGCCAAGCTCATCCCCGCTCTCTAGGAAGGCGGCGGCGGCGCGTTGGTGCGAGACGTAGCAGCCGACCTCGCCTTGGGTCATCGACCGCCCCATGAAACGCCGGGCCTTGCGATCGTCATAGGGGGCGAATTGGGCCAGATCGATCTCGCGCCCGTCGAAGGCATCCACGCGGACCGCCTCGATCTGTGCGGCGTCCAGTTCGGCCTTCGCACTGTCCAGTCGCTGGGGGGAGGCGGCCAGATTGATGACGAATCCCTTTGGGCGCTGTGACATCGATGTGACCTCATTCCTGCGGCGCGCGGGGCGATGACAGGCTTATACGGGTTAAACTTTGGGGGTGGGCCGCCCGCGCAGCCAGTTCTTGAACCGTTTGAAGGCGGAGGGCGGTTTGTGGGCGACGCTGACAAACCCGATGTGCTGGCAAGCGCCGGGTTTCAGGAAAGCGGTGAATTTACCCTGTTTGCGCAATTGGCGCGAGATGTGGCTTTCGCGTTTGAAACCGCTGAAGCCGCCGACCTCTTTCCAAAGGGAAAGCGGGGCCAGATGCGGATTGAAGGTATAGCCGTACCATTTGGGGCTGAGCGCATCCATCCGCGCATAGGGGATGCCGGCGCATTCTTCGGTGACGATCTGGGCGCGGGCCGTGTCTTCGATGAAGAAGTTATCAGTGTCGCGGAAACAGACCGAAGAGACATCGGGATGCGCTTCCAGTAGCCGTAGTGCATCGTCGAGGAAATCATGGCGGGTGAATTCCCAATCGTCTTCCATGTGAAAGACATAAGGGGTGCGCACCTTGGCATACATGGCGTCGACGGCGGGGTGGTGGCCGACCTGTTTGCCCAGATCGATGCGTTGCCCATGAGGGCAGAGCTGGTCGAAGACCGCGCTGGTTTCGGCATCGCCGAAGTCGTTGATGCCAATGATCGGCAGCTTGCGCAGCTCGGGGCCGAGGCTTTCGAGTGTTTGTTGCAAGACATCGGGGCGCAGCCCCATGGTGATGCAAATCGTGACCAGATTTTCTGCGCGCATGTCTCGTACTGCCCTGAGGGGAAACTGCGGACCCCCGGTGAGGGTCCGCAGCAGGTTTTGATTAACCCTCTGCCGCTTCTTTCTTCTCAGCAGTGATCTCTTCGCCGGTCTCCTGATCGACGACTTTCATCGACAGGCGCACTTTGCCGCGATCGTCGAAGCCCAGAAGCTTCACTTTCACTTCCTGACCTTCCTTCAGAACGTCCGAAGGGTGGTTCAGGCGGCGGTTTTCGATTTGGGAAACATGCACCAGACCGTCGCGCTTGCCGAAGAAGTTCACGAAGGCGCCGAAATCGACGATCTTCACGACGGTGCCTGTGTAGATGGCACCTTCTTCGGGCTCGGCCACGATCGAATGGATCATGTCGTAGGCCTTCTTGATCGCGTCGCCGTTCGGGCTGGCGATCTTGATGGTGCCTTCGTCGTTGATGTCGACCTTGGCGCCGGAAACCTCGACGATCTCGCGGATCACCTTGCCGCCCGAGCCGATCACTTCGCGGATCTTGTCGGTCGGGATTTGCATGGTCTCGATGCGGGGCGCGTGGACGGAGAAGTCCGCGGCGCCCGAGATCGCCTTGTTCATTTCGCCGAGGATATGGATCCGGCCTTCTTTGGCCTGGGCCAGGGCTTTCTCCATGATCTCGGGCGTGATGCCGGCGACCTTGATGTCCATCTGCAGCGAGGTGATGCCGGCTTCGGTGCCTGCGACCTTGAAGTCCATGTCGCCGAGGTGGTCTTCGTCACCCAGGATGTCCGACAGGATCGCATAGGAGCCGTCATCTTCGAGGATCAGACCCATCGCCACACCGGCCACGGCCGATTTCAGCGGCACGCCCGCGTCCATCATGGACAGGGAGCCACCGCAGACCGATGCCATCGACGAGGAGCCGTTGGATTCGGTGATCTCGGAGACGAGACGGATGGTGTAGGGGAAGTCTGTTGCCGCGGGCAGAACCGCCTGCAGGGCGCGCCATGCGAGCTTGCCGTGGCCGACTTCGCGGCGTCCGGGAGGGCCCACGCGACCCACTTCGCCGACCGAGTAGGGCGGGAAGTTGTAGTGCAGCAGGAAGTTCGATTTGAAATTGCCGTGCAGCGCGTCGATGAACTGCTCGTCGTCGCCGGTGCCGAGCGTGGTCACCACGAGGCCCTGCGTCTCACCACGGGTGAAGAGCGCCGAGCCGTGGGTCCGCGGCAGGATGCCGGTTTCGGCCACGATGTCGCGAATCTCGTCGGTGCGACGACCGTCGATGCGCTTGCCGGTTTTCACCACGTCGCCGCGCAGGATGCTGGCCTCAAGGCCCTTCATCGCGGAGCTGAGGTTCTTGTCCTCAAGCTGCTCTTCGGTGAGCTTGCTCTTGATCGTCTCACGGGCGGCAGCAACGGCGGCGGTGCGTTCTTGCTTGTCCACGATCGCGAAAGCGGCGCGCATTTCGTCTTCGCCAGCGGCTTTCACGGCAGCCGACAGATCGGAATAGTCTTCGGGCTGGAAGTCGAAGGGCTCCTTCGCGGCTTCCTCGGCCAGATCGATGATCAGGTCGATGACCGGCTGGATCTGCTCATGCGCGAATTTCACGGCGCCCAGCATTTCCTCTTCCGACAGCTCATAGGCTTCGGATTCGACCATCATCACCGCGTCCTTGGTGCCCGCGACCACGAGGTCGAGGCGCTGGTCGGGGTTGGTGCGCAGGTCTTGCATGTCGTCGATGGTGGGGTTCAGCACATAGTCGCCACCCTCATAGCCCACACGGCAGCCCGCGATCGGACCCATGAAGGGCGCGCCCGAGAGTGTCAGCGCGGCGGAGGCGGCGATCATGGCGACCATGTCGGGGTCGTTGACCAGATCGTGGCTCAGCACGGTGCACATCACCAGAACTTCGTTTTTGAAGCCGGGGACAAAGAGCGGGCGGATCGGACGGTCGATCAGACGCGCGGTCAGTGTTTCCTTCTCGGTGGGGCGGGCCTCACGCTTGAAGAAGCCACCCGGTACTTTACCGGCGGCATAGTATTTCTCTTGGTAGTGCACGGTCAGGGGGAAGAAATCCTGCCCGGGCTTTTGCTGACGTGCGTACGTCACGTTGGCCATGACGCTGGTCTCACCCAGCGTGGCAATCACCGACCCGTCCGCCTGACGGGCAACCTTACCGGTTTCCAGTGTCAGCGTCTCTTCGCCCCACTGGATCGATTTTTTCGTTACATTAAACATCTACGTTTCCTTTTTGGCCCATTGGCCATTGCATAGGGGCCGTATTGCCCCTGACTCCGGTATCTTCTTTTTCAGGCGCTGGAGTCCGGGCGCCGGATTTCAGATTGCGCGGGCATACATGTTTTCATGGCAAATGGGAAGTGTTCTGTCGCCTCGGGGCCATAAGCGGCGGGTTCTCTCCGCCGCAGCGCGCTGAGGTCTGCGCGCAACAAAAAACCTCCCGGCGGGGGCCGGGAGGTTTTGGTCGTCCTGTCACCGGAACTTCCGGCGGCTTGCGCGCGATTAGCGGCGCAGGCCGAGGCGTTTGATCAGGTCCTGATAGCGGGACTCGTCTTTGGCCTTAACGTAATCCAGCAGCTTGCGGCGCGTCGCGACCATTTTCAAAAGACCACGGCGGCCGTGGTTGTCTTTCTTGTGGGTCTTGAAGTGCTCGGTCAGCGTGGTGATGCGCGAGGTCAGAATGGCAACCTGAACTTCGGGCGAACCGGTGTCGCCTTCTTTGGTGCCGAATTCTTTCATGACTTTTGCTTTTTCTTCAGCAGTGATCGACATCGGGGTCTCCTTTCGAAAAGAGTTAAAATGGATGGCGCAGGCCGGGATGTCGTCCAGCGCAGGCCCATGGAGATATCACCCGCTGACGGAATCAGCAGGCGATGGGGGCGTATAGGAGGAATTTTCGCCTTTGGCAAAGGGTGATTTGCGCATGGGCTCCGCCCCGCCTTAGGCCGCGAGGCCGAGGTCGAAGGCTGCAGAGAGTGGGATCAACGCGATATCGTCGAGCGTGACGTTGTCCCCCGCCACCCGCGCGACGATGATATCGTCCAGCAGGACGAGGGTTTGGCCCGCATCCTCCGGGTCGGGCAGGATGGAGAGCGGCGGCTCCGCCCCGCCCGCGCTGCTGTCGTCCCAGACAAAGAGCAGCGAATCGTCCGCTGCGTGGTAGTCCGTGATCTGCGCGGCCCCGCCTTGGCCGATCCAGTCTCCCAAGGCGATCTGATCGGTGCCGTCGCCCGAGGTCACCACATCCCCGGCGCCCGCGATGATCAGGTCGTCGCCGCCGCCGCCGTTCAGGAAATCGGGGCTTTGTAGGTCATCCGCCCCGGTGAGCGTGTCGTCGCCCCAGCCGCCAAAAAGCGTATCCATGCCCGCGCCGCCGCGCAGCGCATCGTCGCCAAGCCCGCCTTGCAGGGCATCGTTTCCGGCATCGCCCTCCAGCAGGTCGTCCCCCGCCGCGCCTTGCAGCGCATCATCGCCCGCCCCGCCATAGAGAAAGTCATCGTCATTGTGGCCAAAGAGGCTGTCGTTGCCCGTGCCGCCAAACAGGTCGTCATCACCGTCATTGCCGTGCAGGGTGTCCCCGCCATCGTTGCCATGTAGCGTGTCATTGCCGTCATGCCCGTGCATGTCATCGTCGCCACCAGCGCCATGGAGCAGATCATTCCCACCATAGCCGCCAAGCTGATCGTCGCCGGTGCCGCCCTGCACCGTCTCGCCGGTATCGCTGCCTGAAAGGATATCTCCGACTGAAGTCGTGCCGTCGGGCGGGGTGTCCGCCTCCGGCATATCCTCTTCAGAAGGTGTTTCGATTTCCACGAAAGTGACGGCACCGACCGCCATCAGACCCATTACCCCAGCCAGCCACAACATCCGCAGTTCCACCCGTTGATTGCTTGATGCCCCACACATCGTCCCAGCTTCAAAAGGGCATGTCGTGGCTGTAAAATCAAAGGAATAGCGGGGAAATGGTTAACGAATGCCTGCCCGCGACGGGGACTCGGGCTGCCACAGAACCGGCTCTTGTGTGTAGGGCAGGTACAGCGGATGGCGGGGATGCCCGGCTTTGGAGAGGCCGAGGTGGTAGAGCGGTTTCGCCCCCTCAGCCAGTCGTGCGGCGACGGCCAGACCGCGGCCCAGATGGGCGCCATGCACGCCCCAAGCGGCGATGATGCGGTCGGCCCAATCGGCCCCCTCGACCAGCGTGGCGTCATTGTCGGGGCCGATGGGATCGGCCGCTGCGCGCATGTCGCGCGGGTCGGTGGCGCGGAAGGCGAAGATATTGGTCACCCGGAAGCCGCCAAAGCCCAGCACCCGCGCCCGACGCTCGCAGCGCTCGACCGTCGGGTCGTTCTGCACTTCGGTCGCGGTGGAAGGGTTCAGCATCACGAACATCACCCGCGGCGCGCCTGTTTCCCAGATCCGGGTAAGGCTGTAGCGGTATTGCTCGCAGGGCGAGTAGACCGCGGTCGAAGGGGCGTCGCCCTTGGTGTGGCTGCGGGTGATCAGGGCCATTCAGCCCTCGTTCGCGTCCGACGACAGGTTGAACACCCGGCTCGGGTGCAATTCCCCCGCCTTGAAGCGGCCCACGGCGACAGGCTGCCCATCGAGCGAGGCCCAGCATTCATCGCCATATTCCACGTCATGGGCGATGACCATGCCGGGGTTGCCGTTGCGCAGGCGGGTGGCGCCTTCGGGGGTGGCTTTGACCTCGGGCAGCTCGGCCAGCCCTTCGGCCAGTGGCAACAGATAGGTGTCGAGTTCCGGTGTCCGGGCCAGCTCATCGACCTGCGCCAGCGTCAGGGCGTTGCCTGCCTCGAACGGGCCGGACCATGTGCGGCGCAATTCGCGGACGTGGCCGAGACAGCCAAGCTTCTGCCCCAGATCGCGCGCGATGGAGCGGACATAGCCGCCCTTGCCGCAGACCATTTCAAGGGTGACATGATCGGCATCGGGGCGGTCGACCAGCAGCAGGCTTTCCACCCATAGGGGGCGGGCGGCGATCTCCATCTCTTCGCCGTCGCGGGCGCGTTTATAGGCGCGTTGGCCGTCGATCTTTACGGCGGAGAACTGCGGCGGCACCTGCTGGATGTCACCGATGAAGCCGTTCAGCGCATCCTTGATCGCGGCGTCATCGGGGCGCAGGTCAGAGGTGCCGATGGCTTCGCCTTCGGCGTCGTCGGTATTGGTGGCGATCCCCAAACGTACGGTGAACTCATAGGCTTTGAGCGCGTCGGTGATATAGGGCACGGTCTTGGTTGCTTCGCCCAAGGCGATGGCCAGAACGCCAGTCGCTTCGGGGTCGAGCGTGCCTGCGTGGCCCGCCTTCTTGGCCTCCAGCGCCCAGCGGACCTTATTGACCACGGCGGTCGAGGTGGGGCCAGCGGGTTTGTCCACCACCAGCCAACCGGAAATATCGCGACCCTTGCGTTTGCGTGCCATGTCTTGCCCCTTCGCTTTTGTGGTGCTGCCCTCTATCGGAGCCGCGCCGCGCTGCCCAGCCCCCAAGCGGGGAAAAGCTTACTTTGCGGGCGTCACGATGCCCACGATCGGCCCCAAGGTGGTGAAGCCCGCCCCGCTGCGGCGGAGGCCGGGTGCGCGCAGGCGCGAGATATTGCCGTCAAAATACAGCGCGTTAGGCAGGTCCAACTCATCCCGGTAGAGCCGGGCGAATTCGTGAAAGGTGACCACATCGTTGGAAATCGCGAAAACCGCGCGTTTGCCATCTGCCGTGGTGCCAACGCCGTTCCGGATATAGCGCGAGGTGCTGTCGGGCAGGAATCGCGGGTGTAGCGCCCCGTCGATCACCAGCATCGGCCCCGATTGCGTGGCAAAGCGGCACTCGGGCTTGTCCTTGAGGTAACGCTTGGTCTCGATTACATCGGCGCGGCCCTCACGCAGGCAGAAAACACCATTGGGCAGCAGGCCGAAATTGCCGGGGCCAGCACTGTCGATCACGCCGCGCGTCTCGACCCCTTCTTCGATGTAATGCCCAACCGGAGAGCGGTCTTCGTGGTACATGCCTGCGTTCATGGCAAAACCAAGCCGCAGCCCCTGCGCTTTCAGCGCCTCGTCAAGCGAGCCGAAGAACCCATAGGGCGCGCCCGCCTCATTGTTGAGAAAGAGCCGCAGGTCGTCCCGTTCCAGATCGACTTCACAGACCGTGTAGGAACTGCCGTCAAAGGTAATGTTGCGGCATTCGGCCGCGTCCGCAGGCGTGCCTTTCAGCGCCAGAAGCGCGAATGCGATCAGGCCCGCGCGGATCACTGATCCGGCGCGCCGTCGGCACTGTCATCGGCGCCGTCGTCATCGGGGGCATCCGCATCGCGGCGCACCACCTCTTGGTTCAGCATGCGGCGGGTGTCGTCCATCCGGTCAAAGGTCTGGTCCAGCTGAAAGCGCAGATCGGGCGAGAACTTGAGCGTCAGTTTCTTGGCGACCTGACGGCGCAATTCGCTTTTGTTGCGGGCCAGCAGTTTGAGAACCTCATCCTGACCCTCCCCGCCCAGGGGCAGCACATAGGCCGTGGCGATCTTGAGGTCGGGAGAGATGCGCACCTCGCCCACGGTGATCGACATCCGATTGAGATCGGTGTCGTGCACATCCCCGCGTGCGAGAACATCGGACAAGGCGCGGCGGACGGTTTCGCCCACGCGGAGTTGTCGTTGCGACGGGCCGGGGCCCTCATGAAACTTGTTCTTTGCCATGCCCCCCATCTAAGGCTTCGGTTGCACTTTGCCAAGCGCTCCGCGACGGGCTAAACCGGCCCTGCCAGTCACGGCCAGAACCGCAGGAGACCGAGTATGACACAGACCCCCGGCATTGCCGTCACCGGCGCCTCTGGCCGCATGGGCCAAATGTTGATCCGTGAGATCAACGCCAGCGAGAAAATGCATCTGGCCGCGGCGCTGGAGCGTCCGGGCCATGACTGGATTGGCCGCGATCTGGGCGAGGCGATGGGCGGCACGGCCTCGGGCGTGACTGTGACAGACAATGCGGCAGAGGCTTTTGGCAAGGTGCAGGCCGCCATCGACTTCACCGCGCCGCAGGCCACCATCGCTTTTGCCGGTGAGGCCGCCAAGGCCGGGATCGTCCATGTCATCGGGACCACCGGCATGACCGAAGATGAGATCGCGCAGCTTGCCCCTGCTGCCGAACAGGGGGCCGTCATCGTCCGCGCTGGGAACATGAGCCTCGGCGTGAACCTGCTGACGCAGCTCACCCGGCAGGTCGCCGCCGCGCTGGACGTGGATTACGACATTGAGATCATCGAATCGCACCACAATCAGAAAGTCGATGCCCCCTCGGGCACCGCATTGATGCTGGGCGAAGCCGCCGCCGAGGGGCGCGGTGTCAAACTGGCGGATGTTTCGGACCGGGGCCGCGATGGGATCACCGGTGCACGGCAAAAGGGCGATATCGGTTTCACCGCGATCCGGGGCGGCGATATCGTGGGCGAACATGACGTGATGTTCGCCGCCGCCGGAGAGCGGATCATCCTGCGCCACGTCGCCTCGGACCGTGCGCTTTTCGCCCGCGGGGCGCTCAAGGCCGCGCTTTGGGGGCAGGGCAAAGCGCCGGGGGAATATGACATGTTGGACGTGCTTGGCCTGAAGGGCTGAGGCGCAGGCAAATTATCTGAAACTTTACCTTCCTTGGCTACGTGAGTGCCTCAGGCAACTCACCCCAAGGGAGGTTTCGATGAAGATTACCTTTGCACTGGCCGTGACAGCGATGCTCGCGGCTGTTGGTCTGCCCGCTGCGGCGGAATATGCCCGTATTCAAAATAAGTCAGACTTCATCGCCGCAGTGAATGGCAAAAGGCTAACCCGCCCGCTGGTCGATCTGCGGGTCACCTCCGGCGGGGCCATTTCCGGCAAGGGCGCGGTTTGGGAGGTCACCGGCAAGTGGTCGTGGCAAGACGGCTATTTTTGCCGCACGCTGGTCTGGGGCGGCAAGGACTTGGGCTATAACTGCCAATTGGTCGCCCGCGATGGCGCGAAACTCCGCTTTACCTCCGACAGGGGCGCGGGGGAGTCGGCGGTGCTGACCCTGCGCTGAAGCGCTTAAAAATCGACGGCGATGCCCTTCTTTTCCCAATCGCCATAGCGCACAGGCTCTGGCCCATCGCGCCCGCCAAGTTCGGTGGGCATGTCGAGCGCGGCTGCCGCCTCACGCCGGGCAGCGGCCTCGGCCAAAGCGCGCCGGGCGGCGGCGGGCAGATCGGGGCCGGGGGCTGGCGTCGGGTCTGGCGGCGTGTCGGGGATCGGTTTCGGCCCGGGTTTGGGCTGCGGGGGCAGGTCCGGCGCGGGGCTGGGCGTGGGATCAGGGCCGGGTTTGCTGTCGGGAATGGGGCGTTGATCGGGCATCATGGTCCTCTTGAGCCAAGTTCTCCCTTGATATACGTCGCCCGCTGGCCCAGACAACCCGGCAACCCCTCAAGCCAGACCCAGATAGGATATGACCATGGCAGACACAGGCGTTCAGGCCCGCAGAAGCGCGGTTTATCTGCTGGATCAGATTTTGGGCGATGAGCCGCGGCTGATGTCCGAGCTTCTTGCCGCGGGCGCGCTGGACAAGCTGCCCCCCGATGATCGGGCGCGGGCGCAGCGTCTGGCGCAGGACACGCTGCGCGGGTTGGAACGGGCGGACCGGTTGCTGCAAAAGCACCTGCAAAAGGCCCCGCCGCTGACCGTGCGCAATGTGCTGCGGGTCGGCACGGTCGAGCTTTGTCAGGGCGGGGCCGCGCATGGGGTGGTGAATGCGATGGTGAACCTCGTCTCGCAACACCGCACGCTGAGCCATCTCAAGGGGCTGACCAACGCCGTGCTGCGCAAGATCGCCGCTCAGGGGCCCGAGGCGTGGGGTGCCCTGCGCGCGCCGCGTCTGCCCAAATGGCTGCGCGGACCGCTGGCCGAGGCTTGGGGCACCGATGCCATGGCCGCGATGGAACAGGCGCATTTCGCGGGCGCACCGCTTGATCTGACCGCGAAGGGCGACGCCGCCGCGTTGGCAGAGGCCGTGGGGGGCACGCTGCTGCCGACAGGCTCGGTTCGGGTCACGGATGCCGGGCAGGTCTCAACCATGCCGGGCTTTGCCGAGGGCGATTGGTGGGTGCAAGATGCCGCCGCCGCGATCCCGGTGCGGGTGCTGGCCCCGAAGGAGGGCGAGACGGTGCTGGACCTCTGCGCCGCGCCGGGGGGCAAGACCATGCAGCTTGCCGCTGCGGGGGCGGTCGTTACCGCTGTCGACCAGTCGCATCCCCGGATGCAGCGGGTGAAGGAAAACCTTGCCCGCGTGGGGTTGAAGGCCAAGACGCTGACCAAGGATGCGCGCGCCGTGCAGGGCACATTCGACGCCATTCTGCTGGACGCGCCATGCTCCGCCACCGGCACCATCCGCCGCCACCCGGACCTGCCCTATGCCAAGGACGGATCTGAATTCGGGGATCTGATCGAGTTGCAATCCGAGTTGATCGACCATGCCTGGAGCCTGCTCAAGCCCGGCGGGCGGTTGGTGTTCTGCACCTGTAGCCTGCTGCCCGACGAGGGCGAAGTGCAGGTCGACGAAGCCTTAGAGCGGCATGGCGACATGACCGTCGACACCGCCGCGCTGGAACTGCCGGGGGTCGAGGCCGATTGGCACACCGAAGAGGGCGGGCTGCGGCTGCGCCCCGATTTCTGGGCCGATCAAGGCGGGATGGACGGGTTCTATATTGCCTGTCTGCGCAAGGACTGACCCTCACGCCTCGTCGGGTGGGGAGGGCACGGCGAGATAGGCCGCTTTCGGGATGTCGATGAGGCCGCGGAGCCCTAGCGTGGCGGCATCTGCTGCCGTGAGTCCGCCAATGGCCGCGCGCACCGCCGCGGCTGTTGCCACCGCATCGGCACCCGCTGCCGCAATATAGGGCAGGCCGGGGGTCGGGGCCGTGCGTTCCAGCACCCGCAGGTCGCCCGCGAAAGCGTCATGGCTTTCGATCAGCCGCCAAGACACCGCATCCAGCGCCGCAATATCCGCGCGTCCCTCGGCTACGGCCTTGGCCGAGGGGCGGTGACCGTGGCTTTGGCTACGCTGTGCAAACCAAAACCCCCGCGCCCGGCAATGCGCGTAAGGGGCTGCATAGCCTGATTGCGAGAACGTCTGATTGTAGGTGAAGCGCGCCGCGTGGAAATCGGAAATTGTTTCACGGGGATCATTGGCGCGGACGACGAAAACGCTGTTGTAATACCCCGGCGGGCAATCTTCGACGCCAAAGTCCGGCGTGCCGATCAGCGTGACACGGTCGTGCAGCCACAGGCGGTAAGGCATCCCGCAGGTCTGGGAGAGGGTGAGGTCGGGCGCTGTCCAGACGGCGAATTCCTCGGCATCATTGCTCAGCCTTTCCGGGGCCGGGATGCCCTGCGCGCGCAGGGCGTCACGGATCATGGCCCAGAAGCGCCCTGTCGCCTCGGCGGTCTCGGGGCGCAGGTACATCATCAGGCTGGCGATCATCGGCGGCTCCGCTTGGGGTGTGCCTGTTTAGGCCGCGCCGCCGCGCGGTGGCAAGCGTCGGTTCCCCGCCGATCCCCCGGCGCGCGGGGAAAATCCGGTGACTCATTGTGGGGCCGCGGTTATGCTGTCGCCAAACGCCAGCAGAGCGTCAGGGGCAGCTTGATATGATTAATCTTTCCAGCGACATGGCCCGCAGGGCGCGGTTTCTGAACCGCTGGCACGCTTGGCGTGCGACCCGGGGCCGGGGGCGGGTCGTCGCGTTCACCTCTTCGCCCGAGCCGCGCACCATCGGCTCTTTCGCGCGGGGGCGGCAGTTGATGGCGGGCAATTACCTCTTTGCCGGCAGCCTGCTGACCGCACCGCAAACCGCCATGTGGGACCTGACCCCGCCTGACCCCGCCTTTGCCGCGGAATTGCACGGTTTTGCATGGCTCGATGACCTTGCCGCCGTGGGCGATGCGCGGGCGCGGGGGGCGGCGCAGGCGTGGCTTTGGGGCTGGATCGACCGTTTCGGGCGCGGGCAGGGGCCGGGCTGGATCCCGGCGCTGACCGGGCGGCGGTTGATCCGTTGGATCAATCACGCGCTTTTCATGCTGCGCGGGACCGAGACGGAGCAGAGCGACGCCTTCTACCGATCCCTCGAAGGGCAGACCCGGTTCCTGTCGAAACGATGGCGCGGGGCGGCTCCCGGCCTGCCGCGTTTCGAGGCGCTGGCTGGGCTGATCTACGCCAGCCTGTCGTTGGAGGGGCTGGCCGAACTGGCCGATCCGGCGGTTAAGGCCCTCGCCCGGGAATGCGCCAGCCAGATCGATGCCGAAGGCGGGCTGCCCACGCGCAATCCCGAGGAACTGCTGGCCGTCTTCACTCTGCTGACATGGGCCGCCGCCGCGCTGAGCGATGCGGGCCGCAGCACGCCCAAAGAGCATCTGACCGCGATCGAGCGCATCGCGCCGACCCTGCGCAGCCTGCGTCATGCAGATGGGGCGCTGGCGCGGTTTCACGGCGGCGGGCGCGGCATGGAGGGCTGGCTGGACCACGCGCTGGCGGCGGCCAAGGTCAGGACGCGGCAGCCCGATGGGCTGGCCATGGGCTTTGCAAGACTGTCCGCAGGCCGCACCAGCGTGATCGTCGATGCGGCAGCCCCGCCAAGCGGTGCGGCCTCGACCAACGCCCATGCCTCGACATTGGCATTCGAGCTGACCTCGGGGCGGCGGCCCTTGGTGGTGAACTGCGGCTCCGGCGCGTCCTTCGGGCTGGAGTGGCGGCGGGCGGGGCGCGCCACGCCGTCGCATTCGGCCCTGTCGCTCGTCGGCCATTCCAGCGCGCGACTGGCAGAGCCTGACCCCCATAGCGGGGCGGAGGCGCTGATCGCGGGCCCGCGCCATGTGCCCGTCGAGATCGGCGAGGCGGCGGACGGGCTGCGTTTCGAAGGCGCGCATGACGCCTATCTGCGCAGCCACGGGCTGACCCATGCGCGGCGGCTGGAGTTGACCGCAGACGGGCGCGGCCTTTCGGGGGAGGATATGCTGCTGGCGATCGAGGGGGCGGAGAAGCGGCGCTTTGACAAAGTGCTGAACACCACCCAGTCGAAGGGCATCGCTTTCGACATCCGGTTTCACCTGCACCCGGATGTAGATGCCACGTTGGACCTTGGCGGGGCTGCGATCTCAATGGCGCTTAAAAGCGGGGAGATTTGGGTGTTTCGCCATGATGGCACGCATAATCTGTCTTTGGAACCGGGGGTTTACCTTGAGACGACCCGCTTGAAACCGCGCGCCGCGCAGCAGATCGTGCTCTCGGGCTATGCCATGAACTATGCCACGCGGGTGCGCTGGTCGTTGTCAAAAGCGCAGGAAACTGCGATTGGCGTGCGAGATTTGTCGATCGACGATCCCTATGCTGATGAAGACTGACCAAGGAACCAGCCCCATGCCCGACCTCTATCCCATCAAACGCGCCCTGCTTTCCGTATCCGACAAGACCGGTCTTTTGGACCTTGGCAAGGCCTTGGCGGCGCGGGGCGTCGAATTGCTCAGCACCGGCGGCACCGCGAAAGCGCTGCGCGACGCGGGGCTGAAGGTTCTGGATGTGGCCGATGTGACCGGCTTTCCCGAGATGATGGACGGGCGCGTGAAAACGCTGCACCCGGTCGTGCATGGCGGTCTGTTGGCCCTGCGCGACAATGACGAACACGTCGGCGCGATGAACGAACATAACATCGGCGCGATCGATCTGGTGGTGGTGAACCTCTACCCCTTCGAGGAAACCGTCGCCAAGGGCGCGGAATATGCCGAGGTGATCGAAAACATCGACATCGGCGGCCCGGCGATGATCCGCTCGGCGGCCAAGAACCATGGGTTCGTCAACGTCGTGGTCGACGTCGAAGACTACGCCGAGGTCATCGCCGAGATGGAGGCCAACGACGGCCAGACCTCCTATGCCCTGCGCCAACGTCTGGCCCAGACCGCCTATGCCCGCACCGCCGCCTATGACACCGCCGTCAGCACTTGGATGGCCGCGCAGGTCGATGCCACGCCGCGCCGTCGCACCTTCGGCGGCACGCTGGCCCAGACCCTGCGCTATGGCGAGAACCCGCATCAGCAGGCGGCCTTCTACACCGATGGCTCGAACGCTCCCGGATTGGCCAACGCCGTGCAGCATCAGGGCAAGGAACTGTCCTACAACAACATCAACGACACCGACGCGGCCTTTGCGCTGGTAAGCGAGTTCGACCCCAAGGACGGCCCCGCCTGCGCCATCATCAAACATGCCAACCCCTGTGGCGTGGCCCGTGGCGAGACGCTGCTCGAAGCCTACACCCGCGCCTTCGACTGTGACCGCACCTCGGTCTTCGGCGGCATCATCGCGCTAAACCAGCCGCTGGACGGGCCAACGGCAGAGGCCATCGCCGCGATCTTCACCGAAGTCGTCATCGCCCCCGGCGCGGACGAGGATGCCAAGCGCATCTTCGCCGCCAAGAAGAACCTGCGCCTGCTGACCACCGAAGGCCTCGCCGATCCGACCGCCGCCGAACTGGCGGTGCGGCAGGTCTCAGGCGGCTTTCTCGTGCAGGACAAGGACGTGGGCCGGATCACGCGCGATGACCTGAAAGTGGTGACCAAGCGCAAGCCGTCGGATCAGGAACTGGACGACATGCTCTTTGCCTGGACCGTGGCCAAACACGTCAAGTCCAACGCCATCATCTACGTCAAGGACGGCGCGACCGTGGGCGTGGGCGCGGGCCAGATGAGCCGCGTGGACAGCACCCGCATCGCCGCGCGCAAGGCCCAAGACATGGCCGAAGTGATGGACATCGACGCCCCCCTGACGCAAGGCTCGGTCGTGGCCTCCGATGCTTTCTTCCCCTTCGCGGACGGCCTGATCACCGCCGCCGAGGCCGGTGCCACGGCGCTGATCCAGCCCGGCGGCTCGATGCGGGACGACGAGGTGATCGCGGCGGCGGATGAGGCGGGGCTTGCCATGGTCTTCACCGGCATGCGCCACTTCCGGCACTAAACGGAGGGGAGCCCCATGCGGACATTCGGCATCGCGGCCTTCGTGGCCTTTCTGATCGACCAGATCAGCAAATATGTGGTCATTCACATGATGGAACTGGCGCGTGTCCGCTCCATCGAGGTGCTGCCGCCGGTGCTGAATTTCCGATATGGGGAAAACCGGGGCATTAACTTTGGCCTCGGCGGCGACATGAGCCAATGGGTGCTGATCGTGGTGGCGCTGGCGATCTGCGCGGGCGTCACCCTGTGGCTCTGGCGCAGCCCGCATGGGCGCTGGGCGCAGCTCAGCGGCGGCTTGCTGGTCGGCGGGGCGCTGGCGAATGTGGCGGATCGGCTGATCTACGGCTATGTGCTCGATTTCCTGAACAACTCCTGCTGCGGCATCAATAACCCTTTCGTCTACAACTTGGCGGATGTCTTTATCTTTGCCGGGGCCTTGGGGCTGATCCTCTTTACCGGAGAGCCGAAAAGCGCGCCCAAACGCCAGGGCAAAAAAGGTCAGTGACATTGCCCGCTTGCCTGCGATATTGAACAAGCAGACCCCGAAAGGAGACACCATGCGCCGCATTGCCCTCATCAGCTTGATCCCGCTGGCCCTCGCCGCCTGCAGCAATCAGGGCCTTCGCGATTTGCAGCCGACTTCTGAAGGGCCTGATGAGTTCCTGATCCAACCGGTCAAGCCGCTGGAGCGCCCCGACAACTTGAACACCCTGCCCACGCCTGCGCCGGGGCAGGCGAACCTGACCGACCGCTCGGCGGTGGCCGAAGGGGTGGCGGCATTCGGCGGGCGTTTGGATACCTCTGCTGGCATCCCGGCGGGGGATGCGGCGCTGGTCCAACATGCAAGCCGGATGGGCGTGCAGCCCGGCATCCGTGAGAGCTTGGCCGAGGCCGACGCGGAATTCCGCAAGCGCAAGGGCCGTTTCACCCAATTCCGCATCGTGCCGGTTGACCGCTACGGCCAAGCCTACAAGCGCATGATCCTCGACGCGCATAGCGAGGCAGAGCGCTGGCGCAAGGCAGGCGGACGCACGCCGTCCTACCCGCCGCAGGACACACGTTTTCGCTAGGCTTCTTGAAAGTAGCGCCAGACCGCGTAGGTAATGCGGCAGGCGATATATTTCGAGGTAAGCAATGATCCGACTGCCGATGATGGCGGCCCTGGTGGCAACGCTTTTCACAGCCCCCGCCGTGCAGGCGGGGCAGACCGAGAACGAAGCGGTCACCCATTTCACCCTTGATAACGGCATGGAGGTCGTGGTCGTCGAAGACCACCGCGCCCCGGTCGTGCAGCAAATGGTCTGGTACCGCGCAGGTTCGGCGGATGAACCCAAAGGGTCATCGGGCGTGGCGCATTTCCTTGAACACCTGCTGTTCAAAGCCACCGACAAGCTGGAAGCGGGCGAGTTTTCCGCCACCGTGGCCGCCAATGGGGGCCGCGATAACGCCTTTACCAGCTACGATTACACCGCCTATTACCAGCGCGTCGCAGCGGACCGCCTCGGCTTGATGATGGAGATGGAGGCCGACCGGATGAAGAACATCCGTCTGACCCCCGAAAACATCGAGACCGAACGTGACGTGATCCTCGAAGAGCGCAACCAGCGGACCGAGAACAACCCCGCCGCGCTGTTCAGCGAGCAGATTAACGCCGCGCAATATCTCAACCACCGCTACGGCGTGCCGATCATCGGCTGGAAACATGAGATGGAGGAGTTGGACCTCGAAGATGCGCTGTCGTTCTATGAGCTCTACTACTCACCCAACAACGCGATCCTCGTGGTCTCGGGCGATGTAACGCCGGAAGAGGTGCGCGAACTGGCCGAGGCCACCTATGGCCAAATCCCCGCCAACCCCGCCTTGCCGGAGCGTCTGCGCACCGAAGAGCCGCCCCAGATCGCCGAGCGCCGGTTGATCTACAAAGACGCCCGCGTGGCCCAGCCCTATGTCCGCCGCTCCTACCTTGCGCAGGAACGCGACAGCGGCGACCAGGAGGAAGCGGCGGCGCTCCTGCTGCTCAGCGAATTGCTAGGCGGCGGCACCACGTCCTACCTTGCCGAGAAACTGCAATTCGACGAACAGATCGCCAACTACACCGGCGCTTTCTACAAGGCCGACACGTTGGACGACACGACCTTTGACCTTGTCGTGCTGCCCGTGCCCGGCGTCAGCCTGCAACAGGCCGAAGAGGCGCTGGACGAGGCGCTGGCGCAGTTCATGGAGGCCGGGGTCGACCCCGAACACCTTGAACGCCTGAAGGCGCAGTTGCGCGCCGATCAAATCTATGCCCGCGATGACGCGGACCGCGTGGCGCACCGCTACGGTTCGGCCCTCGCCATCGGCCTCACGGTCGAAGACGTGCAGGCATGGCCCGATGTGCTTCAAGCCGTCACCGCCGAGGACATCATGCAGGCCGCCCGCGACCTGTTCGACAAACGCGCATCGGTCACCGGCTGGCTGATGAAGGAGGACGCGCAATGAGACTGATCTACGCCCTGATCCTGACGGTAATTGCCGCACTCCCCGCCCGCGCCGAGGTCGATATTCAGGAGGTGACCAGCCCCGGCGGCATCACCGCTTGGCTGGTCGAGGAGCCTTCGATCCCCTTCGTGGCGTTGGAAATCCGTTTCCGTGGCGGCGCGTCTCTCGATGCCCCCGGCAAACGCGGTGCGATCAACCTGATGACCGGCCTCTTGGAAGAAGGGGCGGGCGAGATGGACGCCCGCGCCTTCAGCCGCGCGACCGAAGCGCTGGCCACGAACCTCAGCTTTGATGTCTCTGACGATGCGCTTTCCGTCTCCGCACGTTTCCTGACCGAGAACCGCGCGCCCTCGATCGACCTTCTGCGCGCGGCCCTTCAGGAGCCACGTTTCGACGAAGACGCCATTGAGCGCGTGCGCGGCCAAGTGATTTCGAACATCCAGTCGAACCAGAAAGACCCCAACAAAATCGCCCAACAGACCTTTGACCGGATCGCCTTTGGGGATCACCCCTATGGCAGTTCGCTCAATGGTACGTTGGAAAGCGTCGCGGGCCTGACCCGTAACGATCTGCTCGCCGCGCATCGCGCGGTGCTGGCGCGGGACCGCATCATCGTTGGCGTGGTGGGCGACATCACACCCGAAGAATTGGGCCAGATGCTCGACAAGCTGTTGGGGGGGCTGCCCGCCGAAGGTGCGCCGATGCCGCCCCGGGCCGAGGTCGATATCCCCAGTGGCACCACGGTCGTCGATTTCGCCACGCCGCAATCCGTCGCGCTCTTTGGTCAGCCCGGCCTCGCGCAGGACGATCCCGATTGGTTCACCGCGACGGTGCTGAACCACGTCCTCGGTGGCGGCGGTTTCGAATCCCGGCTGATGACCGAGGTGCGCGAGAAACGTGGCCTGACCTACGGCATCTATTCCTACCTCGCCCCGCGTGATCTGGCCGAGACCTACCTCGGCTCTGTCAGCTCGTCCAATGACCGCATCGCCGAAGCGATCGAGGTGATCCGCGCCGAATGGGCCAAGGCCGCCGCCGAAGGCATCACGCAAGAGGAACTGGACGCGGCCAAGACCTATATCACCGGAGCCTATCCGCTGCGCTTCGATGGGAACACGCCCATTGCCAACATCCTCGTCGGCATGCAGATGCTTGGCTTGCCGACCGACTATATCGCGACCCGCAACGACAGGGTCGAGGCGGTCACGCTTGAAGATGTCAAACGCGTCGCTGCCGAGCTGTTGGAGCCCGAAAACCTGCATTTCGTTGTCGTTGGCCAGCCCGAAGGGCTAGAGGCCGCAGACACAGCGCAGGACTGAAAAAAGCGCCGCTCCCGACAGGGGCGGCGCTTCTGCGTAGGCAGGGCGGCGGGCGTTACTCGCCGTAGGGCACCCAGATATTCTTGACCTCGGTCGCGGCCTGTAGGAAGTCGCGCCCCGCGCCCTCGGCCCCGAACCAATCCCGCGCCATGCCGTGGTTGACCCAGCTGCGTTTGATGTTGCTCGCGGCCCCTTTCTCCACAATGCCGGAAAGCGCCGCGGCGCCGAAGGACCAGACCGCATCCACATCCATATGACGCGCCATCGCCTCGGCCAGATCCGTTTGTGGTCCGGTCAGGATATTCACCACGCCCGCGGGCACGTCCGATGTCTCAAGCACCTGAACGAAGTCCGTCGCCGCCAGCGGGAAGGGTTCGGAGGCCGAAAGGATCACCCGGTTGCCCAGGGCGATGGCGGGGGCCATGCAGGAAATCAGCCCCAGCAAAGGCGCCTCGGCAGGGCACAGCGCCCCGATCACGCCCACGGGTTCCTTCATCGCCAGTGCCACGCCGCGGATCGGCACGCCGTGAACCTGACCGTCGTATTTATCGGCCCAAGCGGCATAGGTGAAAAGCCGGTCGATGGCCGCATTGACCTCCCTACGGCCCGTCTTCGTGCCCTGCATCGCATCCAGACGTGCTGCGAATTCATCCCCCCGTGCGGAAAGGTTCTCGGCAATGTAGTACAGGATCTGCGCCCGCAGATGGCCGGTGGTTTTCGACCAGCCCTTCGCCGCATGCGCCGCCTCGACCGCATTGCGCAGGTCCTTGCGGTTGGCGAGGCTCACATGCCCCAACAGACCGCCCGACTTGCCCCAAACCGGCGCGGAATAGCCGCCATCGGGCCGCGCCTGTTTGCCACCGATAAAGAGCTTCGCAGTCCGGTCGATCCCATCCTCCGGCGCACCCTCACCTGAGAAGGCTTCGATCTCCTTCAAAGGCTTCCGCGCCGTCTTGGGCTTGGTATAGCCCGCCAGACCTTCCCAACCGCCCTCGCGGCCAAAGCCGCTTTCACGCTTGCCGCCGAACCCGGCTGCGGCATCCATCATATTGGTGCCATTGACCCAAACGATCCCGGTCTCCAACTTCGGCGCGATGTCGAGGGCAAGGTTCACATTCTCGGTCCAGACCGTCGCCGCCAGACCGTAGCGCGTGTTATTGGCCAGCTGCACCGCCTCGCCGGGCGTGCGGAAGGTGGTGGAGACCAGCACAGGCCCGAAAATCTCTTCCTGCATCAGCCGATCCGCCGGGTTCAGCCCGGTAATCAGGGTGGGCGGATAGAAACAGCCATTCTCCGGCATCGTCCCCGGTGCCACGAAACGCTCACCGGCGGTATTGGCCTCGACCATTTCGCTCACGCGCTTGTATTGCACCGGGTCGACCAGCGCGCCCACGTCAATGCTTTTGTCCAAGGGATCGCCAACGCGCAGTTTCTCCATCCGTGCGCGCAGCTTGGCATAAAACCGATCCGCGACCGGCTCATGCACCAGCAAGCGCGACCCGGCACAGCAGACCTGCCCCTGATTGAACCAGATCGCATCGACCAGCCCTTCGACTGCGCTGTCCAGATCGGCATCATCGAAAACGATGTAAGGCGATTTGCCACCCAGCTCCAAGGTCAGCGCCTTGCCGGACCCCGCCGTCACCTCGCGAATGCGGCGGCCAACGGCGGTGGAGCCGGTAAAGGCGATCTTGTCGATATCGTCATGGCCGACGATCATCTCGCCCACGGTGCCATCGCCCGTCACGATGTTGACCACACCCTTGGGCAGCCCGGCCTGACGGCAGATATCGGCAAACAAAAGCGCGGTCAGCGAGGTGTATTCCGCAGGCTTCAACACCACGGTATTACCCATCGCCAGTGCGGGCGCGATCTTCCACGCCAGCATTAGCAGGGGGAAGTTCCAGGGGATGATCTGCCCGCAAACCCCAAGCGCCTGCGCATCGGGCAGTTCGCTCTCCATCAACTGCGCCATGCCCGCGTGATAATAGAAATGCCGCTGCGCCAATGGCACGTCAATATCGCGCGCCTCACGAATGGGCTTGCCGTTGTCCAAGACCTCCAAGACCGCAAACAAACGCGCGTGTTTCTGCAACAGCCGCGCCAGCGCATAGATATGCCGCGCCCGGCCATGGCCGCCAAGCTTCTCCCACTTGGGCTGCGCCTTGCGCGCCGCCTTCACGGCGGCATCCACATCGCCCTGCGACGCCTGCGTCAAACTGGCCAAGACCTCACCCGTCGCCGGGTTCGTGCTGTCAAACCCCGCCCCCGGTGCGGTGAAGGCGCCATCGATGAAATGGCCAAACCGCCCGCCCTGATCGACGATCCACGCCAGCGCATCTGCCGCCGATTCCGGGGCTGGCCCGTATTCCATGCTTTCGAATATGTCGGACACGCTCATGCCTTCATCCTTTTCCAAATACCTTCCCGCAGCCTGCAACGGGCTCAGGCGGTCGCGTGGCGGTAAGCCGCCGAATAATTGCCGGTCACATGATGCTCCAACTGCCGCTCGATATCGCCCAAGAGCGAGGACGCCCCAAAGCGGAACAGGTCAGGCTGCAACCAACGGTCGCCCAGCTCTTCCTTCATCAGCGCCAGATAGGTGATCGCATCCTTGGCCTTCGAGATGCCGCCCGCGGGCTTGTAGCCCACGCGCACGCCGGTGCGCGCGTAATACTCGCGGATCGCGCGGATCATGACGAGGCTCACGGGCAGGGTGGCGTTCACGCTTTCCTTGCCGGTCGAGGTCTTGATGAAATCGGCCCCGGCCATCATGCAAACCAGCGACGCGCGCGCCACATTGCGCAGCGATCCCAATTCGCCGGTGGCGAGGATCGCCTTTACATGGGCCTCGCCGCAGGCCTCGCGGAAGGCGCGCATTTCATCGTAAAGCGCCTGCCAGTCGCCCGAGAGCACATGACGGCGCGAGATCACGATGTCGATCTCACTCGCACCGGCCTCAACACTCATCTCGATCTCGCGAATGCGCAGTTCCAAGGGCGACAGCCCTGCCGGGAACCCGGTCGAGACGGCGGCGATGGGAATGTTCGTGCCCTTCAGCGCGCGCCGCGCGGCGGGGATCATCTCGTGATAGACGCAGACCGCGCCGGTGGTGATCGGCGCCATGCCAAGCGCCTCGAGCAGATCGGGCGCAATCGGTTGGCGCGCCTTGGCGCAAAGCCGCTCGACCCGGCGTGCGGTGTCGTCGCCCGAAAGGGTCGTCAGGTCGATACAGGTCACCGCGCGCAGCAGCCACGCGGCTTGGTGGTCCTTTTTCAGCGAACGGCGGGCGGGCAGGGCGGTGGCGCGGCGCTCGATCGCCGAGGTATTCGCCTGCACCGAGCGCAGCCAATCCATATCAAGCGGCATCGGTTCGACGCGGGGGGCGGTGACCTGGGGCAGATGGCGCGGCGCGTCGGTCTCTGTCTCACGGTGCTGCGGGGTCGTCTGGGTGGCCATCGGGGTCTCTCCGGTTTGGTCAGGCGCGCAAAATGGCATGGGGCAGGGGCCAAAGCAAGCGACGCTAACCCCGCGTCACCGGTCGAATGCCTGAAAAACAGGCGAAATGTGGAAATTGTTAATGAGAACCATTCTCAACTGTTGACTTAATTGAGAATCGTTCTCACTAATACCTCCATGACACATGCATCTGATCCGTTTCGCCCGTCCCGCCGCACCGCTTTGATCGGCAGCCTGAGCGCATTTGCCCTGCTCGGGGCCGCGCCCGCTGCCTTTGCCGCGCCAAAGCTCAACGTCGTTGCGACCACCGGCATGATCGCTGACGCCGTCCGGCGGATCGGTGGCGATCTGGTGGAGGTCCGCTCGCTCATGGGGTCGGGCGTTGATCCGCACAGCTACCGCCAGACGCGCAGCGACATCGTGGCGTTGACCCGGGCCGATCTGGTGCTCTGGCACGGCCTTTACCTTGAGGCGCAGATGGAGCGGTTCTTTGAGGATCTGGGCCGGAAACGCGCCGTGATCGCCGTGGCCGAAGCCCTGCCCAAGGAGGGGCTGCTAAGCCACCCGGATTACGAGGGCCGCTATGACCCGCACGTCTGGATGGACCCCAACACATGGATCGCCGTGGTGGATGAGGTGACCCGCGCGCTGAGTGAAGCACATCCGGCGGGGGCCGAGACTTTTGCCGCGAATGCCAAGACCTACCGCGCGGAACTGGACCAACTCGCCGCCTATGCCGCCGAGACCGTGGCGCAGGTGCCCGAAGGCCAGCGCGTCTTGGTCACGGCGCATGATGCCTTTAGCTACTTCGGACGCGCCTTCGGCTTCGAGGTGATCGGCATTCAAGGCATCTCGACCAACAGCGAGGCGGGGCTCAATCGCATCTCTTCGCTGGTCGATGAGCTTGTCGAACGCGAGATCGGCGCGGTTTTCGTCGAAACCTCGGTGTCCGACCGTAACATGCGCGCACTGGTCGAGGGGGCTGCGGCGCGCGGTCATAAGGTCGTGATCGGCGGGTCGCTTTATAGTGACGCCATGGGGGAACCGGGCAGCTATGAAGGCACTTATATCGGTATGATCGATCACAACGTCACCACCATCGCCCGCGCGCTTGGCGCGCCGGTGGATGCGGGCGGGATGACCGGCAAGCTGGCACAGGGAAGCTGATTCATGACACTCGAACTCGCCAGCACGCGTGAGACCGCGCCGACCGCCCGCGCCGACAGCCCGCTCGCCCTGCGTGGGATGACCGTTTCCTACGGGCAGAAGCCTGCGGTCTTTTCGGTGGATATGACCGTCGAGCCGGGCAAGATGACGGCGATCATCGGGCCGAACGGGGCGGGGAAATCGACGCTGCTCAAGGCCGCTTTGGGCATCCTTACCCCGCTGGCGGGCACCGCCACCGTCTATGGCAAGCCGGTGGCCGAGCAGCGCCACCGCATCGCCTATGTGCCGCAGCGTGCGAGCGTGGATTGGGATTTCCCAACCCGCGTGATCGACGTGGTGCTGATGGGGCTTTACCCGCAACTGGGCCTTCTGGGCCGCATCCGCCCCGTACACCGCGCCCGCGCCGCCGATTGTCTGGCCCGCGTCGGGATGGAGGATTTCGCCACCCGCCAGATCGGCCAACTCTCGGGCGGCCAGCAGCAGCGGGTGTTCCTTGCGCGGGCCTTGGCGCAGGATGCGGATCTCTACCTGCTCGACGAACCCTTTGCCGGGGTCGATGCGGCGACGGAAAAGGCGATCATCGCGGTGCTTAAATCCCTGCGGGATGCCGGCAAGACGGTCGTCGCCGTGCATCATGATCTGTCCACGGTGCCTGAGTATTTCGACAATGTCTTCCTGATCAACACCCACCGTGTGGCCGAGGGCAGCGTCGCGGAGGTCTTCAAGTCCAACCACCTACAAGACGCCTATGGCGGGCGTTTGGCGGGCGCGCAGATGGATGCTTTGCAACTGTCATGATCTGGGACGCGCTGACACTGCAACTGGGCTATAATGCCACGCTGGTGACGCTGGGTGCCACGCTTTTGGGCATGGCGGCAGGCGTTGGTGGCACCTTCTTGTTTCTGCGCAAACGGGCGTTGGTGAGCGATGCAATTTCGCATGCGACACTGCCCGGCGTGGCGCTGGCCTTCATGGTGATGGTCGCTTTGGGCGGCGATGGGCGCAATCTGATCGGCCTGCTGCTGGGGGCTGCGCTGTCGGCGGGGGTGGGGCTGCTCTTGGTCTCATGGCTCAGCAACCGCACGCGACTGGCCGAAGATGCGGCGATCGGTTCGGTCCTGTCGGTTTTCTTTGGCCTTGGCATCGTGTTGCTCACGGTGATCCAGACCATGAGCGCGGGGCGTCAGGCGGGGCTGGAGGATTTCCTTTTGGGCTCCACCGCCGGGATGCTGCGCAGCGATGCGCTGATCATCGCCGTGGCGGCGGCGCTGACGCTGGCGCTGGTGCTGCTCTTGCGCCGCCCGCTGACGCTGGCCTCTTTCGATCCCGAATATGGCACCGCCATCGGGCAGAACGTGCCGCGCACGGATCTGGCGATGATGGGGCTGGTGCTGGCCGTGACGGTGGTCGGGCTCAAGATCGTGGGGCTGATCCTGATCGTGGCGCTGCTGATCATCCCGCCCGTCACCGCGCGTTTCTGGAGCGAGCGGACCGACCATGTGGTGTTGATTTCGGGCGCGCTCGGCGGCATTGCGGCCTATATCGGCGCGGCGCTGTCAGCGGCGCAGCCGAACCTGCCGACGGGGCCGATCATCGTTCTGGTGGGCTTCGCGCTCTTTGCGCTATCGCTGCTGTTGGCACCGGGGCGCGGGGCACTGTCGGCGCTACTGCGGCACCGGCGCTATCAGCGTCGGGTCCATCTGCGGCAGGGGCTCTTGGCCTTGGCCCATGGGCAGCCGATCTATGAACATCTCACCCTGCGCCTGCTGCGGTCCGAGGGCTACGCCCTGCCCGATGGGGTCGCCACCAAGGCGGGCCGGGGCCGCGCGGCCAAGGCGCTGCGCGATGAAACCCGCTGGCAACTGATCCGCCGCGATCCAGCTTACGAGGCGGCGGCCCAGCAATATGACGGTCTGACCCCCATCGAGACGGTGCTGACCGCCGACCAAATCCGCGAAATCGACAGCCGCATCGACATGCGCGGCGGGGTGATGGCATGAACGGTTCCGAATTCGTCCCCCTGTCTTTGGTGCCGATGCTGACGGGCATCTTCGTGGCGGTGGCCTGCGCCTTGCCGGGGAACTTCCTTGTCCTGCGCCGCCAAGCGTTGATCGGCGATGCAATCAGCCATGTGGTGCTGCCGGGGATCGTCGTGGCGTTCCTGCTGACCGGTGTGGTCAGCACTTGGCCGATGCTACTGGGCGCAGCGGGGGCAGCGTTGGTCGCCGTGCTGGCCATCGAAGGCGTGCGGCGTTTGGGCAAGATCGAATCCGGCGCGGCCATGGGCGTGGTCTTTACCGCGATGTTCGCGGGCGGCGTGCTGCTGCTGGAACAATCCGACACCAGCAATGTGCATCTCGACGTGGAACATGCGCTTTATGGCAACCTCGAAAGCCTGATCTGGCTGGATGCGACCGGCTGGGGATCGCTGCTCGACCCCGAGGCGCTGGCGACCATCCCGGTGGAGCTGCCGCGCATGGCGATCACGTTTCTTTTCGTTGCGCTTTTCACGGCGGTGTTCTGGCGTCCGCTCAAGATCAGCACATTCGACGAAGGCTTTGCCCGCACCATCGGGATGAAGACCGGCCCCTTGGGCCTCGGGCTGGTGATCGTTGCCGCCATTGCCGCCGTGGCCGCCTTTGACGCGGTGGGCAGCATCATCGTGATCGCCATGTTCATCTGCCCGCCCGCTGCGGCGCGGATGATGACCAACCGGCTGGAGCATCAGATTGCATGGTCGGTGGGTTTTGCCACGGTGGCCGCGATTTTGGGCTATGTCTTGGCAGGTTACGGGCCGCTGTGGATTGGGCTGCGGGATTCGGTCTCGGCGGCGGGGATGATCGCGACTGTCTCAGGGCTGATCCTTGGCGCCGCGGCAGTGATGGGGCCGCATCGGCATAGAGGCGCCGCCGCGCCCACTGCTTAACCGAATCGCAACGATTCGTTTTATCGGCGACTGATTCGCTTTTGCTTTGACCTGTGATTCGTCCTGCGTCTATACAGGTGACAAGCTCCGCCGGAGACGACTTGTACCCGGGTCGCCCGCCGCTCTGATAAGACCGGAATAACAAAAGCACCAGTGCGCCGAGTAGCCGACCCAGCAGCGGATCGCCCCACCTTTGGCGGCGGTCCGCTGACTTTGCCCAGAACCTCTGATACCCGGCTCTCATAGACGCATTCACATCTGGCAGAATCAAAAGCCGCCATGCTAGGTCTTGCGGTATGCCCAGCCCGACCCCCAATATAAGCGAAGTTCGCCCCGTCATCCGTCAGTTGGACGATTCCGCGATCAACCGCATCGCCGCGGGCGAGGTGGTCGAACGGCCCGCCTCGGCGGTCAAGGAATTGGTCGAGAACGCCATCGACGCGGGCGCGCGGCGCATCACCGTGGAATATGCCGATGGCGGCAAGACGATGATCCGTGTCACGGACGATGGCTGCGGCATCGCGCCCGAAGATTTGCCGCTGGCCCTGTCGCGTCATGCGACCTCTAAAATCGACGGCTCCGACCTGCTGGATATCCACACCTTCGGCTTCCGCGGCGAGGCGTTGCCCTCGCTCGGCGCTGTCGGGCGGCTCACGATAACCAGCCGCACGGCTGGGTTCGACGGGGCCGAGATCACCGTCGACGGGGGCCGCATGGGCGAGGTGCGCCCGGCGGCGTTGAACGGCGGCACCATCGTCACCCTGCGCGATCTGTTCTTCGCCACGCCTGCGCGGCTCAAATTCCTGCGCACCGACCGGGCCGAGGCGCAGGCGATTGGCGATGTCATCAAGCGGCTGGCCATGGCCGAGCCCTTCGTGCGTTTCGTGCTGCGCGATGTCTCGGGCGACGGTAAGGGCCGCGATGTGTTCCGCGCCGAGGCCGAACAGGGCGATCTTTTCGATGCGCTGCATGGCCGTCTGGCGCAGGTGCTGGGCCGGGAGTTTGCCGAGAATGCCCTGCCTATTGATGCGATGCGCGAGGGGCTGCATCTGACCGGTTTCGCCGCCCTGCCGACCTACTCGCGCGGCTCTGCCGTGGCGCAATATCTCTTCGTGAATGGCCGCCCGGTGCGGGACAAACTGCTGACGGGCGCCCTGCGCGGCGCCTATTTCGATTTCCTCAGCCGCGACCGTCACCCGGCGGCGGCGCTTTTCGTGGAATGCCCGCCGACGCTGGTCGATGTGAACGTGCATCCCGCGAAATCCGAAGTGCGCTTTCGCGATCCGGGGTTGGCGCGCGGGCTGATCGTCTCGGCCCTGCGCCACGCGCTGGCCGAAGCGGGCCACCGCGCGTCGACCACCGTGGCGCAGGCGACCCTGGGCGCGATGCAGCCCGAGCCGCAGGGCGCGCGGGTCTACCAGATGGACCGCGCCGGCATGGACCGCCCCAGCCCCGCCGCACGGGAGGCCGCCTATCAGGCGCAGGCCCCCGGCTTTGCCGAGACCGCAGGCGTTTGGGGCCGGGTGGAGGGCACGCCGCTGCCCGAGACCCCCGCGCCGAGCCACGTCGCCGCCCCCGAAGCCGAAGAGGCCGCGCCCGCCCCTGATTACCCGCTTGGCACCGCGCGGGGGCAGGTGCACGAAAATTACATCATCGCCCAGACCGCCAATGGCATGGTCATCGTCGATCAGCACGCGGCGCATGAGCGGCTGGTCTATGAGAAACTCAAGCGCCAGATGAACGAGAACGGCGTCGCGGCCCAAGCGCTGCTGATCCCCGAAATCGTCGAACTGTCCGCCAATGACTGCGCGCGGCTGCTGGAACTGGCGGAGGAACTGGCGAAACTCGGCCTCGGCATCGAAGCCTTCGGCGGCAGCGCCATCGCGGTACGCGAGACGCCTGCGATCCTCGGCACCGTGAACGCCCGTGCGCTGATCCTCGACGTGCTCGATGAATTGGCCGAGGGCGAGAGCAGCAACATCGTTCAGGCCAAGATCGAAGCGATCCTGAGCCGGGTGGCTTGTCATGGCTCGATCCGCTCGGGCCGCTGGATGCGCGCCGAAGAGATGAACGCGCTCTTGCGCGAGATGGAGGCGACGCCGCATTCGGGCCAGTGCAACCACGGGCGGCCCACCTATGTTGAACTCAAACTCGCCGATATCGAACGGCTGTTCGGGCGCACTTGATGGAGCTTGGCGGCACGACGTTGAACCTGTCTGACCCTGTGACGCTCTTGGCCTTTGCGGGCGCGGGGCTGCTGTTGCTCATCGTCATCCTGCTGATCATGGCGGTGCGCGCCGCGGGTCGTTCGGCCCGTGTGACCGCCCCCTTGGCACAGCAGATGCGCGTGCTTGGCGGCCATGTGCAGCAATTGGGGCAGGGGCAGGAGCAGTTGCGCGGGGGGCTGCAAATGGTCTCGGACACGCAAAGCAATACCCAAGCGCAGATGATGCAGACGATGGAAGCGCGGCTGGCCTATGTGCAGCAGCAGATGCAGGACCGTCTGGCCGACAACGCCGCCCGCTCGGCCCGCTCGCTGGCCGAGATGCAGCAGCGCATGACCGAGACGCTGCACGGCTCGTCCAAACGCACCACCACAAGCCTTGCGCAGTTGCAGGAACGGCTCGCCTCCATCGACAAGGCGCAGGACAATATCACCAAACTGTCGGGCGACGTGCTGTCGCTGCAAGACATCCTGAGCAACAAGCAGACGCGCGGGTCTTTCGGTGAAATCCAGTTGCGGGATATCGTGTCGAAAGCCCTGCCAAGCGACAGCTATTCGCTGCAAGCCACGCTCAGCAACGGCAAGCGGCCCGATTGCCTGATCCATCTGCCCAACCCGCCGGGCCCGATCGTGATCGACAGTAAATTCCCGCTGGAGGCCTATGAGGCCCTGCGCCGCGCCAAGACCGAAGCCGAGACCCGCGCCGCCGCCCAGCAGATGAAGACCGCCGTGCGGGTGCACCTGAACGCCATTTCTGACAAATATATTCTGGAGGGGGAGACGGCTGAGGGCGCTCTGATGTTTTTGCCCTCCGAGGCGGTCTATGCTGAGCTGCACGCGAACTTCCCCGAACTGGTCCGCGAAGGGTTTGAGAAACGTGTCTGGATCGTCAGCCCGACCACCTGCATGGCCACGCTCAACACCATGCGCGCCATTCTGAAAGACGCGCGGATGCGCGAACAGGCGGGGGCGATCCGCAAGGAACTGGGCAACCTGAACAAGGATGTCGAGCGCTTGGCGACCCGGGTGGGCAACCTCGACCGGCATTTCACCCAAGCGCGGCGGGACGTGGAAGAGATCAAGGTCAGCAGCGAAAAAGCCGCCAAACGCGCGGGGCGCTTGCATAATTTCGACTTCGAAGAACTGGCAGAAGCCAAAACCGAGGCTATTGTTCCCCTAAGGACACCCGAAGGGAACGGCTGAATGAACGACGTGGACATTACCGGGATGACGCTGGAGGCGATGCAGACGCGGGCCGCCGCGTTGCGCAGCGATATCTTGCAAACACCGGTGGTGACGCTGTCTTCTCCCATGATCGACGAGGTGCTGGGCGGCGCGCGGGTCGCGCCCAAGCTGGAGTGTTTTCAGCATACCGGCACCTTCAAGGCCCGCGGCGCGCTGTCGGTGGCGCGACAGCTTGACGATGACACCCGCGGGCGCGGGATCACCGCGGCCAGCGCGGGCAACCACGCCATCGCCGCAGGCTGGGCCGCCGCCAAGCTGGGCATCAGCGCCAAGGTGGTGATGCAGGACAACGCCAATCCCTTTCGCGTCGCCCTCGCCCGTGCCACCGGGGCCGAGGTCATCCTGAAACCCGCCGGGCAAGAGACCTTTGCCGAGGCCGAGCGGCTGGTGCGCGAAGAGGGGCGGTTCTTTATCCATCCTTTCGAGGGGCTGCACACCTCGCTCGGCACCGCCGGGGTGGGGCTGGAACTGATGGCGCAGGTGGCGGATTTGGACGCGGTCGTCGTCTCTGTCGGCGGTGGCGGGCTGATCAGCGGTGTCGCCGCCGCGGTCAAGGCGATCAACCCCGCTTGTCGGGTCTATGGCGTGGAGCCCGAGGGCGCCGACAGCATGTCGCAAAGCCTCGCCTCCGGTGCGCCGGTGACGATCCCTGAGGTCAACACGATCGCCGACAGCCTTGGCCCGCCGATGGCGCTGCCTTTCGGCCATGCGCTTTGCGCGGTCTATGTCGACGATGTGGTGACGGTCAGCGACGATGCGATCTGCGCCGGGATGGTGGTGCTGCAACAGGCGGCGAAACTGGCGGTGGAACCTGCCGCCGGGGCCGCGATGGCGGGGGCGCTCGGCCCCCTGCGCGGGCAACTGTCAGGGCGGCGGGTCGGCGTGATCGTCTGCGGGGCCAATATCGACACCGACAGCTATTTGGGCCAACTCAGCCGCGGGCAAGCGGCGCTCGACAGCCTGCTGTCCTAGTGCCCTCCAAGGGGCTTTGCACGTGGTCGCGGTGCTGCGTGCATTTTCCAAGAAAATCTATCGGGCGCTGCAACTTTAACTCCCCTTTACCCGTGGGTGCCCCATATCCAAAGTTCCGGACCAAAGCAGGACGCCTATGCCTTTCGAAGCTCTGAACGACAGTACCCTCCCTCAACAGCCGCTTGGGCGGCGTGTCGCCGTGATTGGCGGCGGGATTTCAGGCATGGGGGCGGCGCATATGCTGGCACCTGCGGACCGCGTCACCCTCTATGAGGCGGGGGCCAAGATCGGCGGCCATGCGCGGACGGTGATCGCGGGCAAGAATGGCGATCAGCCGGTCGATACCGGGTTCATCGTGTTCAACTATGCCAACTACCCGCATCTTGCCGCGCTCTTTGCGGAGTTGGACGTGCCGGTCGTACCCTCGAACATGAGCTTTGGCGCGTCGATTGATGGCGGGCGGCTGGAATATGCGCTGACCAATTTCAACGCCGTCTTCGCCCAAAAACGCAATATGTTCAGCCCGCCGTTTCTGCGGATGCTGCGCGACATCGTGCATTTCAACAAGAACGCGCTTGCCGTCTCGCGCGATCCTTCCATGACCATTGCGGAGTTTCTCGAACAGCTGGGCACCGGGCCATATTTCCGCGACTTCTATCTGTCGCCCCTTTCGGGCGCGATCTGGTCCACCCCGACGGAAAAGATCATGGATTTCCCGGCCCATGCCATGGTCAATTTCTTCGAGAACCACGCGCTGTTGAACTATTCCGGCCAGCATCAGTGGTACACGGTAAAGGGCGGCTCGCGCCAATATGTCGACCGGTTGGAGAGTGCCCTGCGCGCCAAAGGTGTCGACCTGCGCACCGACAGCCCTGTGCAGGCGGTGCGCCGCACGGCGCAGGGGGCCGAGGTCCGCGCCTATGGCGGGGAATGGGAGACTTTCGACGAGGTGATCTTTGCCACCCATTCCGACGACACGCTGGCGATGCTGTCCGATCCGACGGAGGCTGAGCAACGCGCCCTCGGGGCAATCCGCTACCAACCCAATGACATCGTGCTACACGCTGACGCCAGCATCATGCCCAAGCGGCGCTCTACTTGGGCGTCGTGGGTCTATGCCGAGGATCGCGAGCAGAAGTCCGACCGGATCGACCTGACCTATTGGATGAACTCGCTGCAACCGATCCCGCAGGATGATCCGCATTTTGTGACGCTCAACACCAAACGCACCATCCGTGAGGAGTTGATCTATGACCAGGTGACCCTGCGCCATCCGGTCTATGACCTTGCCGCCTTGGGCGCGCAGGACGAGGTACGCGCCTTCAACGGCAGCCATAACACATGGTTCTGCGGGGCATGGCTGCGCAATGGTTTCCACGAAGACGGGCTGGCCAGCGCGGTGGATGTGGTCGAACGGATGCAAGCCGCGCGGGCGGCGCCCTTGGCGGCGGAGTGACGGCACAGGTCGATCATATCCGCGGCCAGACCTTCCATGGCCGCAAGGGCGCGGTCGAGAACCGTTTCCGCTATTCGGTCGACTATGTGATCTGCGACGCCGAGGCCGAGGCGCTGGCGACGCCTGCGCTTTTCGCCCGCAATGGTGGAAATGTGACCAGCCTGCACGACAGCGACCACGGCGGCGCGCCGGGGCAGGGACGCGGCGCCCTTTGGGTACGCGAGGTTTTGGCGGCGCATGACATCACCGCGGTCGCACGGATCGAACTGTTGGCACAGCCGCGGGTGCTGGGCCATGTCTTCAACCCGGTCAGCTTTTGGCTCTGCCGTCGGGCCGATGATGCGCTGATTGCCGTGATTGCCGAGGTCACGAATACCTATGGCGACCGGCATTCCTATCTCTGCCATCACCCCGATCTGCGCCCCATCGCGCCCGAGGATCGCTTGCGGGCCGCAAAGCTCATGCATGTCTCGCCCTTTCAGGACATCTCGGGCGGCTATGTCTTTCGCTTTGACATCAGTGCTGAGCGGATCGGCATCTGGATCGATTTCACGGATGGGGAGAACGGGTTGATCGCCACCTTGACCGGGCCGCGTGCGCCGCTGACGAATGGCCGTATCCTCTGGTCGCTGCTGCGCCGCCCCTTTGGGGCGCGGCGGGTGCTGGCGTTGATCCATTGGCAGGCGCTGAAACTCTGGCTCAAGGGTGCGGGGTTCCGCAACCGCCCCGAGGCGCCTGCGGTCGAGGTTTCCCGCGATGCGGCCCATGGCGCGGGTGGGCGATGAGGGCGCGCGCGGCCTGGCTGCCTGCCTATGCGCTTTACGCCGCATTGCTCGCCGCGGCGGGGCTGCCAATCTACATTCACGCGCCGAAGTTCTATGTCGATGAATATGAGGTTTCGCTGACGGCGCTTGGCTCTGTGCTTTTTGGATTGCGGCTATTGGACGTGGTGCAAGACCCCGCGCTTGGATGGCTGGCCCAAGCGCTGGGCCACAAACGCGGGCTGGCGGTGACGGTGGCGGGGGCGGTGATGGCGCTGGCGATGCTGGGGCTTTTCGCGGTGCCCGCCCCGGTGGCGCCCGTGCTGTGGTTCGCCCTGATGCTGACGCTGGTCTTCTCGGCCTTCAGCTTTCTGACCATCTGTTTCTATGCCCAAGGGGTGGCCAAGGCCGACAGCCTGCCGGGGGCCGGGCATCTGACCCTTGCCCGCTGGCGCGAGACAGGGGCGCTTTTGGGCGTCTGTCTGGCCTCGGTTGCGCCCCTGCTGTTGGGCTTAACGCTGGATCGCCCCTTTGCTGGCTTCGCGGTGGGCTTCGCGGTTTTGGCGCTTTGGGCCACGGTCGCGATGCGCGGGGAATGGCGGGCGGCGGGGCTGCCAAGCGCCAGTGGTTTCGGCACCGTCTTGCGTGACAGGCAGGCGCGGCGGCTGTTGCTGATCGCGCTGGTCAATGCCGCCCCGGTTGCTGTGACCTCGACCCTGTTTCTCTTTTACGTCGAACTGGCGCTTGAGGCACCGGGATGGGAGGGGCCGCTCTTGCTGCTGTTTTTCATCGCAGCGGCGGCGGCAGCCCCGCTTTGGGGGGTGCTGGCCGAACGCCACGGCCCGCGCCGGGTGCTCTTGGCGGCGATGGCCTTGGGCATCGCCGCTTTCGGCGGGGCGCTGTTTCTGGGTCCGGGGGATGTGGTGCTTTTCGCCTTAGTCTGTCTGGCTTCCGGCGCGGTCTTGGGAGCCGACCTCACCCTACTGCCTGCCATGTTCGCCAGCCGCATGGCGCAGATTTCCCCCTCGGCAGCCGAAGGCTTTGGCCTTTGGTCTTTCGTGTCCAAACTGACCTTGGCTTTCGCGGCGGCGGCCCTACTTCCCGCACTAGAAGGTGCAGGGTTGCAGACCGCGACGGGAACCAGTTCCGACACATCCATCTCCCTGTTGATCTGGTTCTATGCCGGTGTACCTTGCGCCCTGAAATTGCTGGCGATCGCTCTTCTCGCCGGTGCAAAAGACGTGGAGACATCGTGACAGAGCCGCTGATCTTTATCGCTGTCGGGCTGGGCCTTGGTCTATTGCTCACCTTCCTGCGCCGCCGGTTGGGGGAGTTTCACGGGCAATCGCCCAGCGACTATGTGGATTCCTTCCCCGTCTTCGACCTGCGTTTGCATCTGCGCGATGAGATGATCTGCGAAGGCGTGATTTTCGGCCCCCTTGGCCGGGTCACCAGCAGTTTTACGGCTAAGTTCGACGTGTCTTGGGAGGGCGATGTCGCCACGGTGGCCGAGAGTTTTCGCTATAACGATGGTTCGCGTCAGCAGCGCGAATGGACCGTGACACTGGGCGAGAATGGCCGTTTCACCAGCACCGCGCCGGATGTGATCGGGGTGGGGCAGGGCGTTCAGGCTGGTCCGACATTGCAGTTGCGCTATCGTATCCAACTGCCCGAGGAACTGGGCAGCCATGTGCTGAAAACCGTCGATTGGATGTATCTCACCCCCGATGGCACCATCGTCAATCGCAGCCAGTTTCGGAAGTTCGGGATCAAAGTAGCAGAATTGGTCGCCACCCTGCGACCGACGGAGGAAAGATGAAAGACTGGCAAGGCAAGACCTATTGGCTGGTGGGCGCGAGCGACGGGCTTGGCGCGGCGCTGGCGCATCAGCTGAGCCGCACCGGGGCCGAGGTGATCCTCTCGGCCCGGTCCGAAGATAAGCTGACCGAGCTCGCGCAGGCGCTGCCGGGGCGGGCGCGGGTGCGGGTCTTGGATGTGACCGATGACGAAGACGTCGCACAGGCGGCCAAGGATGTGGGGCCGATCGATGGGTTGGTCTATCTGGCGGGGGCCTATTGGCCCTTCGGCGCGCAGGAGTGGGACGCGAAACATGGGGTGACCATGGCCGATGTGAACTTCACCGGCTTGATGCGCGTCTTGGGGCAGGTGGTGCCGCAGATGGTCGCCCGCGATCACGGGCATATCGTCATCACTTCCAGCCTGACCGCCTATCGCGGGCTGCCCGGCTCCATCGGCTATACGGCCTCCAAGGCGGCGACGCTGTCCTTGGCGGAATGCATGCATGCCGATCTGCGCAAGACGGGCGTGCAGGTGCAGGCGATCAACCCGGGCTTTATCAAGACCCAGTTGACCGACAAGAACGATTTCAAAATGCCCTTTTTGATGGAGCCCGATGATGCCGCGCGCCGTGTGTTCGAGCATATGAACAGCGACAGTTTCAAACTGGATTTCCCTTACGGCTTCTCACTGCTGTTCCGTTTGGGGCGCTTTCTGCCGGATTGGCTGTATTACCGGTTCTTTTCCTGAAGGTCAGACCTCGGCGACATGCTGAGTGAACAGATCTCGCGCACGTTGCCAGACGGCATGATCCGTCTTTGACAGCGCCCGCAGGGTCGGCAGCAACTGGCCCGCGAAATCCTCTGAGCTTTCGCGCGGCAGCATGGATGGCAGGTTGTCGATGGCCATGACATCCAGCGGCGGCGCGTCATGCACGCGCAGCGCTGGCTCCGCCCAAGTGGTCGCGCGGTCATAGACCTGCACCGGGTTGAAGGCACTGTCGGGGTCGCAGGCGATGTCGCCGATCACGCGCAGGGCGCGCTTTGCCTCGGGGGCATCGGGGCGGACGAAGGCGGGGGTGTCTGGCCCTGCGAGGATGCAGTTGAAGAAATAGGCGTGGTCGAGGATTTCGGGGAAGGGCCCGCCGTGGGCGGTCTCTGCCATGTCCCAGCCGGTGACGGGGATGCCCAGAGCCGCGCAAAGATCGCTCGCCCCGCGTCCCACCCGGCCCAAGGCCCCGATGACCAGCGCGCGGTCGCCGGTCGCGTCGACTTGGGCAAGTTCTTTGCTCAATGCGGCTTTCAGCGCTTCGGCGTCAGCGTAGGGCGCAACCGGGCCGCAGGCCTCGCCGCGCAATTGTGCAATGCGGCATTTGACCGAGACGGCTGCCCCAGCAAAGCCCGCCCAATAGCCAAAGGCGGCAACGCGGCGGCCATTGTCATCGGTCAGATATTCCAGATCCAGCAGCGTGCCACCGCCCGCCTTGAACCGCTGCAACAGTTTGTGGCCCGAGGATTGGCCCTTGTAGGCATGGCCGAACATGATGTGCGTATGCGGCAGGGGCGTGCCGTCTTCGGGCAGTTCCTTCAGGCCAAAGATCACCGCATCGCGCGGGGCGTCGGGCCAGCTATGGGCCGGAACGATCTCACAGCCCGCCTGCGCATAGGCGGCGGTGGGGATCACGCGGCTGTCGCTGTCTTCGACGCTCACCTTCGTGCCGGATGCGATCAGCGCGGCGGCCCCTTCGGGCGTCAGCCCGGTGCGGGTCTCATTGTCGCGCTGCTCGGCGCGTAGCCATAGGTGGGTCATGCCAAGAATCCTTTCGCGCGCATGGCCTTGACGCTGTCGCGGTCTTCCATCCGGGCGGCGAAGGCGTCGAGCCGTGGGTAGGCCGCGCGGTCGACCCCGTCACCGGCCAGCCACCCCGAGACGACAAAGAGATAGGGATCGGCCAGCGACAGGGCATCGCCCGCCACGAAGTCACCCCTAAAGGCGTGGTTCTCAATATAGGCGGCGCAATCGGCCATGGTCTGCGGCACCTTGGCTTTCATATCGTCAAAGCTGGATTGCTGATCGGCCCAGCGGTGGCCGCGCATTTTATGCGCGTGGGCCACATGCATGGTCGAGGCGAGGTAATACATCACCCCGCGCATATGCGCCGCGCGTTCAGGGTCGGCAGGGACCAGCCCTGCCTCGGGCGCGCGGGCGGCGACATAGTCCAACAGCGCGCCGGTCTCGGTCAGGGCGCTGCCCGCTTCGGTCACGAGGGTCGGCACGCGGCCCTTGGGGTTCAGCGCCAGATAGGCTGCTGCGGTCTGTTCGGCGCTGGCGAAATCGACCTTCACCGGCTCATAGGCCAGCCCCGCTTCTTCGAGGGCGATGGCAACGGCGACCGAGATCGTGCCGGGGGCGTAGTGAAGTTTCAGCATGGGTCAGCCTTTCGCGGGCGAGGGGTTACATATGCGTTTGTGCAAGGCGGCGGTCGGGCCGGTCAAGATGCGGCACCGCGTTGAACAGCACCGGCGACCAATGCCCGCCGATGGGAAAGAGCCGGTGCATTGAGGTATGCATGATCGCCAGCGCCAGCCGTGCCATCGCCGGAATCCCCACGCCCATCGCCTGTGCCATCGCCAGAGAGATCAGCCCGCCCGAGGTCACAACCAGCGCCGGGCCTTCGCCCTCGGCAATCTCGGCAAGGACGGATTGCACCCGCGTCTCGAAACTCTCATAGGTTTCGGGCGTATCGGCAAGTTTGCCCGCTTTCCAATAGTCAAAGACCTGCGGCAGGTGGTGCACGAATTCGCCCTCGCGGGGGAAGGGCACCTTGTGCTGCTGCTCCATCAGATTGGCGAGGGTGAAATACTCCAACTCGTTCAACCGCGCGTCGCGGATCGGCTCCAGCCCGGTGTTCATCCCCTCCGCCGTTTCGATATGACGGGTCAGCGTGCCGGTATAGAGCCTTGTGTGGTAGGTCTCGCTCTGGCGCAGATGGTCGCCCAGCCACGCGGCTTGCTCATGGCCAAGCGGGCTGAGTTGATCATAGCTCAGCTCGTCCTTGGCGGTGGAATTGGCTTGGCCGTGGCGGATCAGGGTAATGTGGGACATCAAATGGCTTTCACTGTTCGCCCAAGTGATAGGGCAGCTTGTCTGGCCATACAATGCACTGCGCCCCAATGCACCGCCGCGGCGTTTATCCGTGACGGGGTGTCGGGATTGGCCCCTGACAAGCGCCGGATTTTGCCTATAGTTTGGGCAATAGCCAAGGGGAGGGGGCAGCCATGGCCGAGAGGATCACATTCACGCTTGATGGGCAGACCGTCGAGGCCGAGGCCGGCATGACCATTTGGGAAGTCGCGAACGGTCGGGGTTTGAAAATCCCGCATCTGTGCCACAAACCCGCCCCCGGCTACCGCCCCGATGGCAATTGCCGCGCCTGTATGGTTGAGATCGAGGGCGAGCGCGTGCTGGCGGCGTCGTGCATCCGCGAGCCTGCCGAGGGGATGGTCGTCACCACCAACAACGCCCGGGCCGAGAGTGCGCGCAAGATTGTGATGGAGCTGCTGCTGGCCGACCAGCCTGCGCAGGACGTGGCGCATGACAAGTCGAGCCACATGCGCGAGATGGCGGCGCTGAATGGCGTAGAGGAAAGCCGTTTTCCCAAGTTGGAGCGCGACCGCGTGCCGCTTTTGGACGACAGCCATGTCGCGATGCGGGTTAATCTCGACGCCTGCATCCAGTGCAACCTCTGCGTCCGCGCCTGCCGCGAGGTGCAGGTCAACGACGTGATCGGCATGGCGGGACGCGGCCATGACGCCTATCCGGTCTTCGACATCGACGATCCCATGGGTGCCTCAACCTGCGTGGCCTGCGGCGAATGCGTGCAGGCCTGTCCCACCGGCGCGCTGATGCCCGCCAGCGTGGTGGACGAGGCGCAGGTCGGCGACTCTGCCGACTATGACAAGGAGGTCGCCAGCGTCTGCCCCTTCTGCGGCGTGGGTTGCCAGATCTCGCTGAAGGTGAAGGACAACAAGGTCAAATATGTCGAGGGGATCAATGGGCCAGCGAACGAGGGGCGGCTCTGCGTCAAGGGGCGCTTTGGCTTCGACTACATCCACCACGAGCACCGCCTGACCAAGCCGTTGATCCGCCGCGACGACGCGCCCGCCAAGGGACTAAACGTCGATCCGGGCAACTGGGGCGAGGTGTTCCGCGAGGCGTCTTGGGACGAGGCGCTGGATTTTGCCGCCAAGGGCCTGAAAGGGCGCGGCCGTGAGGTGGCGGGCTTCGGCAGTGCCAAATGCACCAATGAGGAAGCCTATCTGTTCCAGAAGATGATCCGGCAGGGGTTTGGCCACAACAACGTCGACCACTGCACGCGGCTGTGTCACGCCTCCTCAGTCGCGGCGCTGATGGAGAATGTCGGGAGCGGCGCGGTCACCGCCACCTTCAACGAGATTGAGAACGCCGATGTGGCCATCGTGATCGGTGCCAACCCGGTGGAGAACCACCCCGTCGCTGCGACCTATTTCAAGCAGTTCACCAAGCGCGGCGGCAAGCTCATCGTCATGGACCCGCGCGGGCAGGGCCTGCGCCGGTTTGCGTCGCATATGCTGCAATTCCGCCCCGGTACCGACGTGGCGATGCTGAACGCGATCATGCACGTGATCGTGGAGGAAGGTCTCTATGATGAGCAATACATCAAAGCCTATACCGAGAATTGGGAGGCCGAGAAGGCGCACCTGAAGGATTTCCCGCCCGAGGCCATGGCCGCCGTCTGCGGCATCGAGGCCGAGGTGCTGCGCGACGTGGCGCGCATCTTTGCCGGGGCCAAGGCGGGGATGATTTTCTGGGGCATGGGGGTGAGCCAGCACATCCACGGCACCGACAATTCGCGTTGCCTGATTTCTCTGGCGCTGATGACAGGCCATGTCGGCCGCCCCGGCACCGGGCTGCACCCCCTGCGCGGGCAGAACAATGTGCAGGGCGCCTCGGACGCGGGCCTCATCCCGATGTTCCTGCCCGACTACCAGCCCGTCGGCGACGACGGCGTGCGCTCGGCCTTCGCCGAGGTTTGGGGCTCGGATGATTTCAGCGCCGAGAAGGGGCTGACGGTGACCGAGATCATGGACGCGGTGCACGACGGTGAGATCAAGGCGATGTATGTGCTGGGCGAGAATCCGGCGATGTCGGACCCGGATGTCGATCACGCGCGGGCGGCGCTCGCGAAGCTCGACCACCTCGTGGTGCAGGACATCTTCCTGACCGAGACGGCGAATTACGCCGACGTGATCCTCCCCGCCTCGGCCTTCGCCGAGAAGTCCGGCACGGTGACCAATACCAACCGGCAGGTCCAGATGGGCCGCCCGGCGGTGACACCCCCCGGAGACGCGCGCGAGGATTGGTGGATCGAGGTGGAACTGGCCAAGCGGCTGGGGCTGGGCTGGTCCTACGAAAGCCCGGCGGAGGTCTTTGCCGAGATGAAGCACAACATGGCCTCGCTCGACAATATCACATGGGACCGGCTGGCGCAGGAAAATGCGGTGACCTACCCGTCGCTCAGCGAAAACGATCCCGGGCAGGCCATTGTCTTTAGCGAGGGGTTCCCCCGGCCCGAAGGTCGCGCCAAATTCACCCCCGCCGCGATCGTGGCCCCGGATGACGCGCCGGATGACGCCTATCCGATGATCCTGACCACCGGGCGGCAGTTGGAGCATTGGCACACCGGCTCGATGACCCGGCGCTCCAAGGTGCTCGACGGACTGGAGCCGGAGGCGAATTGCTCGCTCCACCCCTCGACCCTGCGCCGCCTTGGCGTGACCCCGGGGGGGCATGTGCGGCTGTCGACCAAGCGCGGCAGTATCGAGATCATGGCCCGTGCGGATCGCGCCGTGGCGCCCGACATGGTCTTCCTTCCCTTCGCTTATGTCGAAGCGGCGGCGAATATCCTGACAAATCCAGCGGTTGACCCCTATGGCAAGATCCCGGAGTTTAAGTTCTCTGCCGTCAGGGTGGAGGCGGCGAAAGGGGCCGTCGCCGCCGAGTAAGGAAAGTTTAGAAGAATGAAGATTGATGCCGCCCGTTTCTTGAAAGACCTGCACGATCTGCGCGCCATCGGCGCTGCGGGTGTGGGCAAGGGCGTGGTGCGCCCGGCCTATTCCGCCGCCGATGTGGAGGCGCGGGAGTGGCTTGCCGGGCGGATGCGCGATGCGGGGCTGACGGTCGAGGTCGACGCGATGGGCAACCTCTTTGGCCTGGCCGAGGGGCCGTCGATCCTGCTGGGGTCGCATTCCGACAGCCAGCCCGAAGGCGGCTGGCTTGATGGGGCCTTGGGCGTGATCGCCGCGCTTGAAGTCGCCCGGGCGGCGGGTGAGGCCGGAGGGCCTGCGGTCTCGGTCGTGTCATTTCAGGACGAAGAGGGGCGCTTTGGCGTGACCACCGGGTCGACGGTCTGGTCCGGCGCTTTGGATCAGGCCGAAGCCGACGGCTTCAAGGATGACGCCGGGGTGAGCTTGGCCGAGGCGCGCCGCGCGGTGGCGGGCATGCTCACCGGCCCCGTCGATCCCGCGCAGTTCACCGGCTATATCGAGTTGCACATCGAACAGGGGCCGACGCTGGATGACAGCGGTGAGCGGATCGGCGTGGTCAGCGACATCGTCGGCATCCGCGACATGAAGGTGACCTTCGAGGGCCAGCAGAACCACGCGGGCACCACCCCGATGGCGGTGCGGCGCGATGCTTTTCAGGCGGTGTCGGAGTTTAACAGCCTGCTGAACGACCGGCTGCGCAATGTGGTGACGCCGAGCACCGTCTGGACCATCGGCCATGTCAGCCTGCACCCCAATGCCTCGTCCATCGTGCCGGGCAAGGCCGTGTTCTCCATGCAATGGCGCGACGGGGATAGCGACCGTCTGGGGCGGATGGAGAGGATCATTCGCGAAACCGCCGAAGAGGTTGCCAAGGGCCGCGGGATGGATCTGTCCTTTGGCCCGATGCTGGGGCTGGAGCCGGTTGCCATGGACGCGCGGCTGCGCGATGCGCTGGCGGAGGCGGCTGAAGCCGTGGCTCCCGGCAAATGGCGCAAGATGCCCTCGGGTGCCTTGCACGACGCGACAAACGTGGCGCGGCTGATGCCCGTGGCGATGTTGTTCGCGCCGTCGATCAACGGGATCAGCCATGCTTTCGAGGAGGACACGGATGAGGCCGATTTGGTCGCGGCAGTCGAGGTGTTGGGGCGGGCGGTGGCGGCGCTTTAAACGCGCTCAGTCCCAGTCCACGTCGCCGAGGAAGATATAGCCCGCCCCGTAGATCGTCTTGATCAGTTGCGGGTTCTTCGGGTCTTCGCCAAGTTTCGTGCGCAGCCGTGAGATGCGCACGTCCATCGCTCGATCAAAGCTTTCGGAGGCAACACCGCCAAGGCTTTCTTGCATCTGGGCGCGGCTGATCAGCCGCTTCGGCGCGTCGAGGAAGAGCCGCAGCACCTCGCCCTCGGCGTGGGAGAAGGTGACCTCGGCGCCCGTGGCATCCTGTAGCACATAGCGGTCGAAATGCGCGGTCCAGCCGTTGAACCGCGCCGTGGTGCCGGCCTGCGGCGTCGGCTTGGCGCTGCGCAGGCGGGCGCGGATGCGGGCCACGACCTCAGCCGGGTCGAAGGGTTTGATGATGTAGTCGTCGGCGCCAAGCTCCAGCCCCGTGACCCGGTCCTGCACCTGCGCGCGGCCCGAGATGATGATCACGATGGCACCTTGCTCCAGTGCCAGACGGTGCACCAGCGTCAGCCCGTCGGTGTCGGGCAGCGACAGATCGACAAGGCAGACATCGGGCGTATGGCTCGCCAATGCGGCCTCAAAGGCCCGCGCGCGGCCAAAGCTGAGCGTGTCGAAGCCCGCTTCCTCCAGCGTGTCCGACAGCATCTGCCGGATCTCGGGTTCGTCATCCAGAATGGTGACCAGCGGGCGCGGGGCGGTATCACGGCTCATGGGGCGGTGGCTTTCAATGGGGCGATCAAGGCTTGCAGATCGTCTTTTTCAAAGGGTTTGCGCAGCACCGGCGCGAGGGTCTGGGCCTCAACGAAAAGCGGGTGATCGGGGGGCAGGGAGGTCATCAGCAAAAGCGGCAGGCTGCTGCCGACGCGGCGGGCAAGGTCGATCCCGGTGCCCTCGCCCGAAAGCTGAATGTCCGACAGCACCAGTGTGATGTCGGGCAGATCGGCGATGAGGGCGGTGGCCTCATCCGCGCTGGTGGCCTCAATCACCGAATGGCCCTGATCCATGAGCATGTCGCGCACGACGGCGCGGATATCGGTGGTGTCCTCGACCAGCAGCACCAGCCCGGTGGTGGCGGGCACGGCGACGCGGTAGGGCAGGCGCAGGCTGATCTGCGCGCCGCCCTCGGGCGCATTGCTCAACCGCAGATCGCCGCCTGAGGATTTGGTCATGTCATAGACCATCGACAGGCCCAGCCCTGACCCCTCGCTGCCCTTGGTGGTAAAGAACGGCTCGACCCCGCGTTCCAGCGCCGAGGGCGCAAAGCCCGGCCCGGTGTCGTGGATCACCCATTCGATCCATGTGTTATGCACCAGCCGTTGGGTCAGCGTGATCGTGCCCCGCGCGCCGCAGGCGTCGCGGGCATTGAGGATGAGGTTCAACAGCGCATCCTGCACCCGGCCTTTGTCGAGCAGCACTGCGCCCTCGGGCACGTCATTGCGCACCGCCAGCGCGCATTTCGGCGGCAGCGTGGGGGCGGCGAGGGTCGAAAGCTCACTCAGCAAAGCGGCGGGGTCGGTGGCCACGGGGCGCAGGGCGCGGGGTTCGGTCACATCGGCGATGGAGCTGAGCAGCGTGCCGCCCCGCCGTGCGGCGGCCAAGGTGCCTTCGACCAATTCACCCGCTTGTGGCGGCATGTCGGGCAGTCGGGCCAGTTTCGATTGCATGCCGAGGATGATCGTCAAAAGGTTCGAGAAGTCATGCGCCAGCCCAGAGATCATCCGCGAGGCCAACTCGCGTTTCAGCGTCTGTTGCAGGGCGACACGGGTCTGGGTCTCTTCGGTGATGTCCATCGACAGGATATAGACCCCGCCGCGCCCGTCGGGGGTAAAGGCACCGCGGATGCGGCGGGCGGATTCATCATGGGTGAATTCGATCACCGCCGGGCTGCCCGCATAGGCTTGGGTCAGCGCGGGCTTGATCCGCGCATAGGCCGCCGCCCCAAGCGCGTCACTGATATGCAGCCCGTAGATGTTGCTGGGCCGCCCCGGCATCACGCTGCTGAGCCGGCGGTTGGAGTAGATGTAATGCCCGCTCGCGTCGACATGGGCGATATGGGCGGGCATCATCTCGGTCGTCAGCCGGGTGCGGGCCTCGCTTTCGGTGACCTGCCGCTTGGCCTCTTCCAGCGCGGTAATCGTCGCCTCCAACTGGCGGTTCGTGGCGGCCAGTTGTTCGGCATGGGACAGCAGTTGATCGCTCAGCGCGTCCGACCGTGCGCGCAACAGCGCCTCTTGCCGCTTGGTGTTGGTGATGTCGGTATAGACGGTGACCCAGCCGCCCTGTGGCAGGGGCGAGCCTTCGACACTGATGGTGCGCCCGTTCGAGCGGGTCCGCTCCATGTAATGCGGCACGAAGGCGCGGGCCTGTTCCACCCGTTCGGCCACGAAGGCGTCGACATCCCCCACCTCGCCATACTCGCCGGTGCCAGCCAGATGGCGGATCGTATCCTCGAAGGGCGCGCCGGGGGTCACCAGCCGGTCCGGCAGGTCGAACATGGATTGAAACGGGGCGTTGCAGACCGCGAGCCGAAGGTCGCTGTCATAGATGGTCAGCGCCTGAGCGATCAGGTTCAGACCGGCATTGGTCAGCGCTTTGGTTTGGTCGTCGGTGATCTGCATCGGCATCCTTTCGCATAGGGCTAGCACCGCGCGGGCGAAAGGCAAAGAGCCGCGCGTAAATCGCGCTTGACCTTCTTGCGCTGGAGGCCCCGAGAAGCGCGCCGAATGGGAACCGGAAAGGCAGAGCATGAACAAGAAAATCGGAGCAGGCGCAGCGGCGGCACTGGTCTTGGCAGGCGGATATATCTGGTGGCAGGCCGAAGAGGCCCCGGCCCCCGCTGCCAGCGGCGCGGCCATGGTGAAAGTCACCGTGCCGGAGAGCCTGAGCGGCCCCGCGCAGATTGGCGCGCGGGCATTCAAAGCGAAATGCGCCGCCTGCCACGGGGTCAACGCCGCCGGGCGCGAGGGGGTTGGTCCACCGCTGATCCACAAGATCTATGAGCCCAGCCACCACGGCGATGCATCCTTCATGGTCGCGGCCACCAATGGCGTGCGCCAGCATCACTGGTCTTTCGGCAATATGCCCCCGGTCGAAGGGATTACCCCGGCAGAGGTGGAATCCATCGTGACCTATGTGCGCGAAGTGCAGCGCGCCAATGGGATCGACTAGCGGAAAATGGGCCGCGGGGGCGCTGTAACAATTCGTTAAAATTCGGAAAAGATCAGGAAAAAGTTGACCTCCACAAAAAAGAGAACGTCACTTGTGGGATCATAGAATCGCACAAGCGATCGAACCCGCCGGGGAGGGCGGGCATGGGAGGAAGACAATTTGGCCAAGCCGCTGACGCGTGCCGACGGACCTCAGTCCGTGCCGGCGCTGTTGCACCGCAACGCAAGTGAATTCGCAAACGCCCCCGCTTACCGGGAGAAGGAATACGGGATCTGGCAAAGCTGGACCTGGTCGCAGACCCGCGACGAGGTCGAGGCGCTGGCCCTCGGGTTTCTGGAACTGGGGCTGAACGAGGGCGATTTCGTCGCCATCATTGGGCGCAACCGTCCCTATCTCTACTGGGCGATGATGGCCGCGCAGATGGCCGGGGCCGTGCCGGTGCCGCTCTATCAGGACGCCAATGCCGAAGAGATGGCCTATGTCATGGGCCACTGCGGCGCGCGCCTTGCCGTGGTGGGCGATCAGGAACAGGTCGACAAGATCATCGAGGTGCAGGACCAGCTGCCCGACTTCGAGCGGATGATCTACCTCGACCCGCGCGGCCTGCGCAAATACGACCATTCCAAGCTCGACCAATATACCGCCGTGCAGGAGATGGGCCGCGCCAACCGCGAAAAGCATATCGCCGAGTTGGAGGCGCGTCAGGCCAAGCTGGATTACGATTCCACCGGCGTGATGCTCTATACTTCGGGCACCACCGGCAAGCCCAAGGGCGTGGTGCTGAGCAACCGCAACGTGATCGAGACGGCGAAGTCGTCGTCGGAGTTCGACGACCTCAAGCGCAATGACGAGATTCTCGCCTATCTGCCGATGGCATGGGTGGGGGACTTTATCTTCTCCGTCGGCCAAGCGCTCTGGACCGGTTTCTGCACCAACTGCCCCGAAAGCGCCGACACGATGCATGTCGACCTGCGCGAGATCGGGCCGACCTATTACTTCGCCCCGCCGCGCGTGTTCGAGACGCAGCTGACCTCCGTCATGATCCGCATGGAAGACGCGAGCCGGTTCAAGAAATGGCTCTTCGACACCTTCATGGCCCATGCCCGCAAGGTCGGTCCCGCCATTCTGGACGGCAAGAAAGTGTCCGCTTGGGACCGCGCGAAATACGCACTGGGCGAGCTGATGATCTATGGCCCGCTGAAGAACACCCTCGGCTTCAGCCGCGTGCGCGTGGGCTATACCGCCGGTGAGGCGATCGGGCCGGAGATTTTCGATTTCTACCGTTCGCTCGGCATCAACCTGAAACAACTCTACGGCCAGACCGAGGCGACGGTGTTCATCACTGCCCAGCCTGATGGCGAGGTGCGCAGCGATACCGTGGGCGTGACCTGCCCCGGGGTGGAGCTGAAAATCGCCGATAACGGTGAAGTCTTCTACCGTTCGCCCGGCGTCTTCGTGGAATACTACAAGAACCCGGAAAGCACTGCATCGACCAAGGATGCCGAAGGCTGGGTCGCAACCGGCGATGCGGGCTTCATCGAGGAAGGTTCGGGCCATCTGCGGATCATCGACCGCGCCAAGGACGTGGGCCAGATGGCCGACGGCAGCCTGTTCGCGCCGAAATACGTTGAGAACAAGCTCAAGTTCTTCCCCAACATTCTCGAGGCCGTAGTCTTCGGCAACCAGCGCACTGAATGCACCGCCTTCATCAACATCGACCTCACGGCGGTGGGCAACTGGGCCGAGCGCAACAACATCGGCTACGCCTCCTATCAGGAACTGGCGCGGCATCCGCAGGTGATGGACACGATCCAGTCTCATGTTGAAGAGGTTAACCGCTCGGTCGCCGAGGATGAGATGCTTTCGGGCTGTCAGGTGCACCGCTTCGTCGTGCTGCATAAAGAACTCGACGCCGATGATGGCGAGCTGACCCGCACCCGCAAGGTGCGCCGCAAGATCATCGAAGAGAAATACGCCGACATCATCGCCGCACTCTACGACGGCTCCGACAAGGTCAGCACCGAGACGGAAGTGACCTATGAGGACGGCCGCAAGGGCTCGATCAAGGCGACGCTCGAAATTCGCGACGCCGCGGTGCAGCCGGTCAGCCGCCGGATGGCAGCAGAATGAGCGCGGCCAGCGCCGGACAGGCGGGAACTATGGAAAGGGACAGCGTGAAAGATCAGGCTGACAGCTATGTCACCGACGACGGCCGCACCATCGGCCCGACGGTGATGGAGATGAAGAACATCACCCTGCGCTTCGGCGGCGTGGAGGCGATCAAGGATATTTCCTTCGACATCCGCGAGGGCGAGATCCGCGCGATCATCGGGCCGAACGGGGCGGGCAAGTCCTCGATGTTGAACGTGATCAGCGGCTTCTACGTGCCCCAAGAGGGCGAGGTCTGGTACAAGGGCGCGCGCCGCCCGGCGATGAAGCCCTATCAGGTGGCCCAGCAGGGCATCGCCCGGACCTTCCAGAACATCGCGCTGTTCGAGGGCATGTCGGTGCTCGACAACGTGATGACGGGGCGTCTGACGCAGATGAAGACCGGGATGCTGGCGCAATCCTTCTGGAAAGGCGCAGCCGAGCGTGAAGAGATTGAGAACCGTGAAATCGCCGAGAAGGTCATCGACTTTCTGGAAATTCAGGCGATCCGCAAGACACCCGTGGCGCGTCTGCCCTACGGTCTGAAGAAACGCGTCGAACTTGCCCGCGCGCTGGCCGCCGAGCCGACGATCCTGCTTCTGGACGAGCCGATGGCCGGCATGAACGTCGAAGAGAAGGAGGACATGAGCCGCTTCATCCTCGACGTGAACGACGAATTCGGCACCACTATCGCGCTGATCGAACACGACATGGGCGTGGTCATGGACCTGTCCGACCGCGTCGTGGTGATGGATTACGGCCGCAAGATCGGCGACGGCTCGCCCGACGAGGTGCGCAACAACCAAGAGGTGATCGACGCCTATCTGGGGGTGGCCCATGACTGAGCGCTGCACGATCACCCGCAATGACACTGCCGTTCTGACTTTGGGGAGGGCCAATGATGCCTGAGCAACTGGCGTTTACGATCGAGGTCTTTCTCAACGGGCTGATGGCCGGGGTGCTTTACGCGCTCGTGGCGCTTGGCTTCGTGCTGATCTACAAGGCTTCTGGCATCTTCAACTACGCCCAAGGTGTCATGGCGCTTTTCGCCGCGCTGACGCTGGTGGGGATCATGGAAGGGCAGGTGCCTTTCGGCCATCTGATCAACGCGATCCTTGGCACCGAAGTGCATCACTTCGGCTGGCACATTCCGGCGTTTCTTGCCATCGTGCTGACCATGGTCGTGATGATCGTGCTGGCCTATTGCGTGCAGCGCTTTGTCTTTCGCTACCTCGTGGGGCAAGAGCCGATCATCCTTTTCATGGCGACCATCGGTCTGGCCTATTTCCTCGAAGGGGTGGGCGACCTGATGTGGGGGTCCGAGATCAAGACGCTCGACGTCGGCCTGCCGCAGGGCATTAACGTCTGGATTGACGAATTCACCTTCAATGCCACCGGCTATGGCTTTTTCATCGACAACCTCGATATTGTGGCCTCCATCGTCGCGGCGATCCTCGTGATCGGGCTGGTGATGTTCGCGCAATACACCAAACAGGGCCGCGCCATGCGGGCTGTGGCGGATGACCACCAAGCCGCGCTGTCGGTCGGTGTTTCGCTGAACTTCATCTGGATCTTGGTCTGGTCGCTGGCGGGTTTCGTGGCCCTCGTCGCGGGTATCATGTGGGGGGCGAAATCCGGCGTGCAGTTCTCGCTGTCGCTGATTGCCTTGAAAGCGCTGCCGGTGCTGATGCTGGGCGGCTTCACCTCGATCCCCGGCGCCATTGTCGGCGGGCTGATCATCGGCGTGGGCGAGAAACTGTTCGAGTTCCTGATCGGCGCCCCTTTCCTTGGCGGCGCGACCGAGAACTGGTTCGCCTATATGCTGGCGCTGGTCTTCCTTGTCTTCCGCCCGCAGGGCCTCTTCGGGGAGAAGATCATTGAACGGGTTTGATACAGGCTACCCGGAAACTGTCCGGGGGACAGTTTCGCCTGTTCAAAGGGCGAAGCCCCGGATTGACAACGGCTTGGTGCGCGGCACGCGCGCACCCTATGGCACGGCATTGCAGGCAAGTGCAGTGCAAATGACTACCGCAGAAGGGAAAGCAGTCTAATGTTCTATCGTGAAGCGGGCGATTTCAACACATCCTACGCCCAGGACCAGCAGACCTTCCCGATCCGGTTCGACCGGTACCGCTACTATCTGGTGCTGTTCATCGCGGTCTTCGTCGTACCCTTCGTGGTCAACGACTACTGGGTGAACTCGCTGTTCCTGCCCTTCCTGATCTACGCCATCGCGGCAATCGGGCTGAACATCCTCGTGGGCTATTGCGGGCAGGTGAGCCTCGGCACCGGGGGCTTCATGGCGGTGGGGGCTTATGCCTGCTACAAGCTGATGACGGCCATGCCCGAGGTCAGCATGTTCATCCACATCCTGCTGGCGGGCGGCATCACCGCCGCTGTGGGCGCGCTCTTCGGCCTGCCGAGCTTGCGGATCAAGGGGTTCTACCTCGCCGTGGCGACGCTGGCGGCGCAGTTCTTCCTCGTGTGGCTCTTCAACCGGGTGCCGTGGTTCTACAACTACTCCGCCTCCGGCCAAATCAGCGCGCCCGAGCGGGACACCTTCGGCATCCTGATCACCGGCCCCAATACCGAAGCCTGGGCGACCTATATGTTCTGCCTGATCTTCACCGTGGGCTCGGCGCTGGTGGCGCGCAACCTGACGCGCGGCTCGGTAGGCCGCAAGTGGATGGCGATCCGCGACATGGACATCGCCGCCGAGATCATCGGGGTGAACCCGCTGCGTGCCAAGCTTACGGCCTTTGCGGTCAGCTCCTTCTTCATCGGCATCTCCGGCGCGCTCTTCTTCTCGATCTATCTGGGCGCGGTCGAAGTGGGCGAAGCCTTCGGCATCAACAAATCGTTCCTCGTGCTCTTCATGATCATCATCGGGGGCTTGGGCAGCATCTTCGGTAGCTTTGCCGGGGCGGCGTTCCTCGTGCTCTTGCCTGTCTTGCTCAAGATCGTCGGCGTCGACTGGCTGGGCTGGCCCACGGATATCGTGGCGCATCTGCAGCTGGTGATCGTGGGCGGACTGATCGTGGTCTTCCTGATCGCAGAGCCGCACGGGCTGGCGCAGCTGTGGCGCGTGGCCAAGGAAAAACTGAGATTGTGGCCCTTCCCGCACTAAGCGGGAGCCATGAAAAGCGAGGCCGGAGGGAGGAAACCCGGCCCAAACACCCAAGTCGGACAATCCAAGGGAGGAAACACCGATGAAATACAAACTGGGAACACTGGCCGTAGCTGGCCTGATGGCCGCAAGCCCCGTGATGGCGGACCTTGTCTTTCCGTCGCTGAGCTATCGCACCGGGCCCTACGCGGCAGGCGGCATCCCCTTCGCCGACGGGTATGCCGATTATTTCACCCTGCTTAATGAGCGTGACGGCGGCATCGGTGGCGAGCCCATCCGCGTCCCGGAATGCGAGACCGCCTATAACACCGAGAAGGGCGTGGAATGCTACGAATCCACCAAGGGTGAAGGCGCGTTGGTCTATCAGCCGCTCTCGACCGGCATCACCTACCAGTTGATCCCCAAAGTCACCGCCGATGACATCTCGATGCTGACCTCCGGTTTGGGCCGCACCTCGGCCAAGAACGGTGATGTCTTCAGCCATGTCTTCAACTTCCCGGCCAACTACTGGGATGGCGCTTCGGTCGCGGTGAAGCACATCATGGAGCAGGAGGGCGGCAGCCTTGAGGGGAAGAAGATCGCGCTGGTCTACCACAACTCCGCCTATGGCAAGGAGCCGATCCGCACCCTACAGGAACTGAGCAAGAAACATGGTTTCGAGCTGAAGGAAGTGCCTGTTGACCACCCCGGTCAGGAGCAGAAATCCCAGTGGCTGCAGATCCGCCGTGACAAGCCCGACTATGTGATCATGTACGGCTGGGGCGTGATGAACCAAGTTGCCGTTCAGGAAGCCGCCAACATCCGCTTTCCGATGGACAAGTTCATCGGCATCTGGTGGTCCGGCTCCGAGAACGACGTGCTGGCCGCGGGCGCCAAGGCCGATGGCTACAAGGCGCTGACCTTCCACAACGTCGGTTCCGATTACCCGCTCTATGACGACCTTCAGGAATACGTTGTCGACGCGGGCAAAGCCGCGGGCGCAGGCGATCAGGTCGGCTCCGTTCTGTACAACCGTGGCATCTACGCCGCGATGCTGGTGGCCGAGGCCGCGCGCACCGCGCAGGAAATCCACGGCGTGACCGACATCACCAGCGGCCAGATGCGCGACGGGATGGAACAGCTTGAGATTACCGAAGAGAAGATGGCGGCGCTTGGCCTGCCGGACTTCGGGCCCGAGTTCAGCGTCTCTTGCGAGAACCACGGCGGCGAAGGTTTCGTGGCCGTGACGCAGTGGGATGCCGAGGCCAAGGAATGGAACCTCGTGTCGGACTTCATGCAGTCCGACCAAGACGTGATCCAGCCGCTGATCGATGCCGACAGCTCGGCCTATGCCGAGGAAAACGCCATCGAGGGCAACTGCTAAGAACCCTGCTCCCGGCCACCTTTCGGGTGGCCGGGGACATCTTCGAACCCCAAGAAAGGTCATGCCCATGCTGGATGCCGCCAACACCAATGACGTCGCAGTCGACAACCTGCTCGAGGTCAACAATATCGAGGTGATCTACAACCACGTCATCCTCGTGCTGAAGGGCGTCAGCCTGAACGTGCCCAAGGGCGGCATCACCGCGCTTCTGGGCGGCAACGGCGCGGGCAAGACGACGACGCTCAAGGCAATCTCGGGTCTGCTGGCCTCGGAACGTGGCGAGGTCACCAAGGGCTCGATCAAGTACCGCGGCGGCGCGATCCAGCATCAGGACCCCGCCGAGATCGTGAAACAGGGGGTCGTGCAGGTCATGGAAGGCCGGCACTGCTTCGAGCACCTCACCATCGAGGAAAACCTGCTCACCGGCGCCTATACGCGCAGCGACGGCAATGCCGCGATCCAGCAGGACCTTGAGATGGTCTATAATTATTTCCCCCGTCTGAAGGAGCGCCGCCGATCACAGGCCGGCTATACCTCGGGCGGCGAGCAGCAGATGTGCGCCATCGGCCGCGCGCTCATGTCGCGCCCCGAGACGATCCTTCTCGACGAGCCGTCGATGGGTCTGGCTCCGCAGCTGGTGGAGCAGATCTTTGAGATCGTGAAATCGGTCAACGAACAGGAGGGCGTGACCTTCCTGCTGGCCGAGCAGAACACCAACGTCGCCCTGCGTTTCGCCCATTACGGCTACATCCTCGAATCGGGGCGCGTGGTGATGGACGGTCCCGCCAAGGACCTGCGCGAGAACCAGGACGTGAAGGAATTCTACCTCGGCATGTCCGACGAAGGCCGCAAGAGCTTTCGCGACGTGCGCAGCTACCGCCGCCGCAAGCGCTGGCTGAGTTAACCGGCCCCCCGGACCCGAAGGAAAGACCAAGACGAGACCTGAGCGGGCCTATGCCCTCTCCAGTGATGCCATAGCAGGAAAGTGACAGGGATGCTGACCAAGCCCCATTTCGACGATCTGGAAACCCGCAGCGCCGACCAACGGGCGGCCGATCTTGCGCAGGCCTTGCCGCAGCAGATCGCCCGCGCGCAGAGCTTGGCGGGCTATGGCGACACGTTCAAGGGGGTGGATGCCGCGCAGATCACTTCTGCCGAGGCGCTGGCCGATCTGCCGGTGCTGCGCAAATCCGAACTGGGCAAGGCGCAGGCCGGCCAGCCGCCCTTTGGTGGTTTCACCACCAAGCCGGTGCATGACTTCTCCCATGTCTTCCAATCCCCCGGTCCGATTTATGAGCCGTCGAGCAACGATCCCGACTGGTGGCGCATGGGGCGGTTCCTGCATGCTGCCGGGATCGGCGCGGGCGACGTGGTGCACAATTGCTTTGGCTACCATCTGACCCCCGCGGGCATGATTTTTGAGAGCGGCGCACGCGCCGTTGGCGCCACGGTGCTGCCCGCCGGGACCGGCCAGACCGAGCTTCAGGTCACCGCGGCGCGCGACGTGGGCTCCACCGCCTATGCCGGCACGCCGGATTACCTGAAGGTGATTCTTGAGAAGGCCGATGCCATGGGGGTGAAGCTGAACATCACCAAGGCGGCGGTCGGCGGCGGGGCGCTCTTCCCCAGCCTGCGCGCCTTCTATCAGGAGCGCGGCATCACCTGCCTGCAATCCTACGCCACCGCTGACTTGGGCAATGTCGCCTATGAAAGCCCGGCGATGGAGGGGCTGATCGTCGATGAGCAGGTCATTGTCGAGATCGTCACCCCCGGTACCGGCATTCCGGTGGCCCCGGGCGAAGTGGGCGAGGTTGTGGTCACCACGCTGAACCCCGATTACCCGCTAATCCGCTTCGCCACTGGCGACCTCAGCGCCGTGCTGGAGGGTGAAAGCCCCTGTGGGCGCACCAATATGCGCGTCAAGGGCTGGATGGGCCGCGCCGATCAGACCACCAAGATCAAGGGCATGTTCGTCCGGCCCGAGCAGGTGGCGGCGCTGGTCGCCCAGCACGACGAGATCGAGAAGGCCCGCGTCATCGCCAGCCGCGAAGGCGAGGCCGATGTCATGACGGTGCAGATCGAGACCGCCGGAGAGGATAAGGCCGCCTATGCCCAATCCGTGGCCGATCTGCTCAAGCTCAAGGGCCGTGTCGAACTGGTTGCCCCCGGTAGCCTGCCGCGCGACGGGCTGGTGATCGAGGATACCCGCAACTACGACTGAGACGCGGCGTCGCGGCCTCTGGCATTTCCGAGTGAAATCGTCGAAATAGAGCGCATGACGCTGAACCCCGCCTCCACCGAGACGCCCCACCTGCGCCGCGCCCGCGACGGGCTGCGCGCCCTGTCGGCCGTCGCCCTGACCGTGGCCGTCTTCTGTGCGCTGCCGATGCTGGCGGTGCTGATCGCCGCCCTGAGCGGCGGGACGGAGACGGTGCAGCACCTGATCGACACGGTGCTGGGGCGCTACACGGTCACGACATTGCTCTTGGTGCTGCTGGTCTCTCTAGGCACCTTCGCCATCGGTGTGGGGGCCGCGTGGCTGGTCACGATGACACGTTTTCCGGGGGCGAAACTTCTCGAAATCGCGCTGGTGCTGCCGCTGGCCTTCCCGGCCTATGTGCTGGCCTATGCCTACACCCATGTGCTGGACCATCCCGGCATCGTGCAGACGGTGCTGCGCGACGTCACCGGCTGGGGGCCGCGCGATTACTGGTTCCCCGAAATCCGCTCGCTCGGCGGGGCGGCGGCGATGCTGGTGCTCGTGCTCTATCCCTATGTTTATCTGCTGGCGCGCGCCGCCTTTCTGCAGCAGAGCGGCACGACCTTTCTGGCCGCCCGCGCGCTCGGTTCCAGCGCATGGGCCGCGTTTTTCAAGGTCAGCCTGCCGCTGGCCCGACCCGCTATCGCGGGCGGCGTGCTCTTGGCGGTGATGGAGACCATCGCCGATTTCGGCACCGTGGCCTATTTCGGCGTGCAGACCTTCGCCACCGGCATCTACACCAGCTGGTTTTCGATGTTCGACCGCGCGGCGGCGGCGCAGCTGGCGCTCTGCCTGCTGAGTTTCGCCCTGCTGCTGGCGATGCTGGAACGCGCACAGCGCGGCAAGGCCAAGTATCACGACCCCGCGCGCCGGACCCAGTCCGCGCCGCCGGCCGAGTTGAAGGGCTGGCAGGCCGCGGCGGCGATTGTGCTGTGCGGGGTGCCGGTGCTCTTCGGGGCGGTGCTGCCGGTGGTGATCCTCGTGACCATGGGAATCGAGAGCGAGCAGAGCCTCTTCAGCCCGCGTTACCTCGGTTTCATGCGCAATTCGGTGACGCTTGCGGCCGTGGCGGCTGTGCTGACCGTACTGGCGGCGATCAGCGTGGGCTTTTACCGCCGGCTGCGTCCCGGTCGGGTCTCGCAAAGCGCCGCCTATGTGGCGCGGCTTGGCTACGCGGTGCCCGGCGGTGTGATCGCGGTGGGTCTGCTGGTGCCTTTCGCGGCCTTCGACAACGCGCTGGACGCTTGGATGCGTGAGACCTTCGACATTTCCACCGGGCTTCTGATCACCGGGTCGATCTGGCTGTTGGTGCTGGCCTATCTGGTGCGCTTCCTCGCCGCCGCGCTTGGCGCCTACGAGGGCGGGCAGTCCATGGTGCATGCCAACATGGATGCCGCCGCGCGCTCGCTGGGGCAGACGCCTCTGGGTACGTTGCGCCGGGTGCATCTGCCGATCCTCGCGCCGAGCCTGCTGACCGCGCTGTTGATCGTCTTCGTCGACGTGATGAAGGAACTGCCCGCGACGCTGATCATGAGGCCGTTCAACTATGACACGCTGGCGGTGCAGGCGTATCGCTTGGCCAGTGATGAGCGCTTGAACGGGGCGGCGGTGCCGAGCTTGGTGATCGTGGCGATGGGGTTGCTGCCGGTGATCCTGATTTGCCGACAGGTGGGGCGGCAGCGGTAGATAGCGAGGGCCAGCGCCTGCCCGTGGGGTGGCGATCCAACCGTGCCTTCGTGCCACTTTATGGTGCCGCCTTGGCGTGACTTAGATGACTTCCACCCAGCCTTACCAAATCCGGCGCCTGCGGCTTGGTTCCGGGCCGGGAGCGATGAGGGCATCGCCCTCACTGGGGGGGCGATGATCGGCCTGCTCTCTGCAATGCCCTTGCCGAGGGCGCAGGTGCTGCGTCATGGGCCAGCGTTGCAAAATCGCCCTCCGGGGGGAGGGAGGGCGATGCCCGTGGTCCCCACGGGCGGGGCTCTAGATGCGGGCAGCACAGCACATAAAAAAGGCGGGCCCGAAAGCCCGCCTCCTGCGCGAATGTCGCGCTGATTATTCCCAGCCAACCGAGTTGAAGATCTTCTGCGCGGTGCCGATGTTCTCGGCCACGTCCGACAGGTTCACCTCGTCGGCTTTGAACTCACCCAACTGCTTGACGCTGTCGGCCAGTTCCACGCCTTCCACGGTGGGGAATTCGTCGTTGCCCGCCGAGAAGTAGACCTGCGCCTGATCCGAGGCGAGATACTCAAGGAACTTCACCGCGTTCTCACGGTTCGGCGCGTTCTTGGCCACACCGCCGCCCGAGAGGTTCATATGCGCGCCGTTGCCTTCCTGATCCGGCCAGATCACGCCGATCTTGCCGATATCGGCGCTGACGCCATCGACATCGGTGCGGATCGCACGGGCGAAGTAGTAGCTGTTGGAGACCGCGATGTCGCACTCACCGGAAACGATGCCGCGCAGCTGGTCGGTGTCGCCGCCCTGCGGGGCGCGCGCCATGTTGTCGACCACGCCCTGCGCCCATTCGGTCGCGGCTTCTTCGCCCTCATGGGTCACGATGGAGGCCAGCAGGGTCTGGTTGTAGGTGTTGGTCGAGGACCGGATGCAGATCTGACCTTTATACGCCGGATCGGCGAGGTCCATGTAGGTCTCGGGCGGGTTGTCCATCGTCTCTTTGTTGAAGAAGATGATCCGCGCGCGCTGCGACAGGCCGAACCACTGGTTGTCGTCGTCTTGCAGGTTGGAGGGGATGCGCTCTTCCAGCGTCTCGCTCTCGACGGCTTGCAGCAGGCCCAAGTCCTTGGCACGCTTGAGGCGGCTTGTGTCCACGGTCAGCAGGACGTCGGCGGGGGAATTCGCGCCTTCGGCTTCCATACGGGCCAGCAGTTCGTCGGCCTTGCCTTCGATGCGGTTGATGGTGATGCCGGTTGCTTCGGTAAAGTCGGAGTAGAGCCGCTCATCGGTGTCGTAGTGACGCGAAGAGTAAAGGTTCAACTCGCCATCGGCCAGCGCGGGCAGGGCCAGCGCCATGAGCGCGGCGGCGGCAGTCGATGTTTTGCAGAAGGTCATATCAGGGTCCTGTTCCATTGGGATAACTTGACTGAAATAGTAAGAAACAGATTTCACCCTTTCCTGCAACCAATTCCGCCAGAATTGGTTGGCAAGCCCCCGGCCAAGCCGGGCCGGGGGCTGCGTGGTCAGTCTTTGCTGCCGATCTTGTCTTGGGTCTTGGTGTCGAAATCGCTGGCGTCGTGACGCTCGTGCAATTGCATCGACAGGTCATCGCCGAAGGCGCGGTTGACCATCCGGCCTCGCGTCACGGCCGGGCGCGCGTCAATCGCCTCGGCCCAACGCATCACGTTCTTGTAAGAGGTCACGTCGAGGAATTCCGCCGCGGAGTAGAGTCTGCCGAGGACCAGCTGCCCATACCAGCTCCAGATCGCCATATCGGCGATGGAGTATTCATCTGCGAAATATTCGTGCTCGGCCAGATGTTTGTCCATCACGTCAAGCTGGCGCTTGGTCTCCATCGCGAAACGGTTGATGGGGTATTCGAACTTCTCAGGCGCATAGGCATAGAAATGGCCAAAGCCGCCGCCGAGGTAGGGCGCGCTGCCCATCTGCCAGAAGAGCCACGAGAGCGCCTCGGTCCGGCGGGCGGGGTCTTGGGGCAGAAAGGCGCCGAACTTCTCGGCGAGATAGAGCAGGATCGCCCCCGATTCGAAGACCCGCTGCGGCGCGTCGCCGGAACGGTCCATCAGCGCGGGAATTTTCGAATTGGGGTTCACCTCGACAAAGCCGGAGCCGAACTGATCGCCCTCGGAAATATCAATCAACCACGCGTCATATTCCGCCGCTTTGTGGCCCGCCGCCAGCAATTCTTCGAACATCACCGTGACTTTGACCCCGTTGGGCGTGGCGAGGGAGTAAAGCTGAAAGGGATGCTCCCCAACTGGCAGTTCCTTGTCATGGGTCGCGCCGGCGATGGGCCGATTGGTGCTGGCGAATTTGCCGCCGCTCTCTGATTCCCATTTCCAAACCTTGGGGGGCGTATATTCGGGCGTGTCCGACATGATGGTCTTCCTTGTTATTCAAGCCTGCCTTGAAGGTGGGGTTTTGCGCCGGGGTTGCAAGCAGTTAGGCGCAACGAAAAAAGCCGCCCCCGAAGGAGCGGCCTTTAAACCGAATAGCTGCGAAGCTCAGCCCTGACGGGCTTTGAACCGGCGCTGCGTCTTGTTGATGACGTAAACGCGGCCTTTGCGACGCACAACACGGCAATCGCGATGCCGATTCTTGAGCGAGCGGAGCGAATTGCGAACCTTCATGGTCGTCTCCTCATGTCGTGGCGCGGGCCAGCGCCTGGGTTGCGGGCAACCCGCCAAGGGCGGGTCGATGAATAAATGGTGGGCGATACTGGGATCGAACCAGTGACCCCTTCGATGTCAACGAAGTGCTCTACCGCTGAGCTAATCACCCACTTTTCAGCGTTTCCGTATCGGCCCCAAAACTAAATGGGGCGCGAAATTTCGCGCCGTTGGGGTGCTATAAAAGGAGTCGGCGGCGGGATCAAGGGCTTTTGGCGCGGAATAAACACGCTATGTTCGACTTAGAGGAATTTATTATGCCGATGACCGCTTACGAAGTACTGCATCCGGACCGAAACCGCTCTTGCGTGGTCTTTGCATCGCCCCATTCGGGGCGGGATTATGCGGCGTCTTTCCTGCGGCGGTCGGTTTTGGACGAACATGCGATCCGTTCGTCCGAAGATGCCTTTGTTGATCTCTTGTTCGACTGCGCACCGCTGCATGGCGCTTCTTTTATCAAAGCCGGGGCCCCGCGGGCCTATATCGACCTCAATCGCGCGCCGGAGGAGTTGGATCCGTCGGTCATCGAAGGCATTCCGCGGCAGGGGCATAACCCGCGCGTGGCCTCGGGGCTGGGGGTGATTCCCCGCGTGGTGGCCAATGGCCGGGCGATTTATCGCGGCAAACTGACCCAAGAAGAGGCGCAGTTGCGAATCGACAGCTACTGGCGGCCCTATCACGCGAAATTGCAGGAGTTGCTCAGCGGGGCGCATCGCCGCCATGGGCAAGCGGTGCTGGTCGATTGCCATTCCATGCCGCATGAGGCGATGGACGGCGTGGCCCGCGGCGGGATGCGGCGGCCCGATGTCGTGCTGGGGGATCGTTTCGGCGCGGCGGCGGGGGGCGAGGTGGTCGACCTGATCGAAGCGGCTTTCGTCGATGCGGGCTTCGTCGTGACGCGCAATTCGCCCTTCGCGGGGGCCTATATCACCCAAGCCTATGGCCGCCCGTCCCGGGGGCAGCATGCGGTGCAGGTGGAAATCGACCGCGCGCTTTACATGAACGAGCGGTTGATTCGCCCCAATGGCGCTTTCGAGGCGGTGCAGGCGGCGCTGCAACGGGTCGTGGCCGAGGTGGCGCAGATCGGGCAGGAGCGGCTTCCGCTCGCCGCGGAGTAGGCTCAGCGCAGCGCGCGGCCTTTGACGATGGCCTTTTCACCGAAACGGCTGCGGATGCTATCGGCGGCGCGCTCGGCCCGGCTGCGTTGTGCCGCACCGGGGTCGAGCAGATCGCCCGCCATATCCGCCCCCTCTGCGTCCGACAGCTCGGAGAGGCCCACGCCGATCAGCCGATAGGCGCTTTGGTGATCGACTTGATCGAAGAGGGCGCGGGCGGTGCGATAAATCCGGTCGGCCAATTGGGTCGGGTCATGCAGCGACAGGCGGCGCGACAGCACGGTATGATCGGCGCGTTTGAGCTTGAGCGTCACCACCCGGCCCGCCATCTCTTTCGCCTTGGCGCGGTCCGCCACTTTTTCCGCCAAACGCCAGATATGTCCGTCCAGAATCTCCGCGTCGCCCGTATCGTCAGAGAATGTCGTCTCGTTGCTGATCGACTTCACCGGGCGGTGGCGCGAGACGCGGCGGGTGTCTTGGCCCCGTGCCAGATGCCACAGCCGGTCCCCCATGCTGCCAAAGCGCGCGATGAGATCGGTCTGTTCCCACCGCAGGAGATCGGAAAAGCTGCGGATGCCGGCCTTTTCCAGCGCGGTCTGGGTGGCGGCACCGACGCCCCAGATCATGCCCACCGGTTTGTCGCGCAGAAAGTCTGCAGTTTCCCCCGCGCCAATGACAGAGAACCCATGCGGCTTGTCGAGGTCCGAGGCGACCTTGGCCAGAAACTTGTTGTGGCTCAGCCCGATGGAGCCAGTCAGCCCCAGTTCGGTTTTCATCCGCCGCACCAGCCGCGCCAGCATCATCGCCGGGGGCTGGCCATGCAGCCGCGCGGTGCCGGTCATGTCGAGAAAGGCTTCGTCCAGCGACAGCGGCTCGATGGCCGGGGTCATCTCTTCCATCATGGCACGGATCGCGCGGGAGGCTTCGACATAGACCTCCATCCGCGGCTTGATGATCACCGCCTCGGGACAAAGCTTGAGCGCCTGAAACATCGGCATGGCGGAGCGCACGCCGCGAATGCGCGCGACATAGCAGGCGGTCGACACGACCCCGCGCCGCCCGCCGCCGATGATGACGGGCCGGCCCGCGAGTTCGGGATTGTCGCGCTTTTCGACCGAGGCATAGAAGGCGTCGCAATCCATATGGGCGATGGAGAGGTCGAAGAGTTCCGGGTGGGACAGCACGCGCGGGCTGCCGCAGCGCGGGCAGCGCCGCGACGGCGGGATTTCAGTCAGACAATCGCGACAGAGGGTAGCCATGGGTACACCGGGAGGGCAGGGTTCGGGCGACGATTCTAACCAGATCGCGAGGGATTGAACATGGTCTTTGATGGCGCAAAGCTCGCGCTCTACCTTGGGGAGAAGCTGGCCGTGATCCTGCGCGACGATCTGCAGGGGCTGCTCTTTGCCGATCACTGGGATTTGCCCGGCGGGGGCCGCGAGGGGGATGAGACCCCGCTGGCCTGCGCGCTGCGCGAATGCCGCGAAGAGCTGGGGATCGTGGTGCCTGAAGATGCCGTAATCTGGGAGGGCAGCTTTGACGAGGGCGGGCGGATCAAATGGTTCTTCGTCGCGCGCTTGCCTGCGGAGGCAGAGGCCCAGATTGTCTTTGGCGACGAGGGGCAGCGCTGGCGCTTGATGACCGAGGCGGAGTTTCTCAACCATCCCCGCGCGGTGCCCGCCTTTCAGGACCGCTTGCGGGTCTATCTTGCAGAGCACGCGAATGGGAGGATGTAGGGCAAATAAAGGCCCCCCGCCTGCGTGAGCGGGGGGAGGTGACGAACATCAGGAAGAACCAGTTCGTCGGGGAGTATCACCTGAGTTCAACATAACATATGGGGCGGTTTTCGCCTAACGTTGATGGCCGCCCCCGCGGCGCAACCCGGCGCGCTGTGGTCGATTTGCTACAGGCGGGGGCGAGCCCGTTGTTAACCTTCGGAAATTTCCTGAAGCACGGCGCGGGCGGCGGCGGCGGGGTCTTCGGCCTGCCAGATCGGGCGCCCCACCACGATGTGATCGGCCCCGTCCGCGATGGCCTGCCCCGGTGTGGCGACGCGTTTCTGGTCGCCCAATGCAGCCCCTTGAGGGCGCACGCCGGGGGTGACGATCAGCTTGCCGCCCGCTTCGGGCAGGGCGCGGATCGCGGCGGCTTCTTGGGGAGAGGCGATGACTCCATCCGCACCTGCGTCCAGCGCTCGGCCCGCCCGGGTCAGCACCAGATCGCCCAGATCGCCCGGCTGGATCAGCGCGGCGTCAAGATCGGCGCGGTCCAGCGAGGTGAGGAAGGTGACGGCGAGGATTTTCATATCGGTGCCCGCGGCCCCCTGTTTCGCCGCAGCAACCACATGCGGGTCGCCGTGGACGGTCAGAAAATCCAGATCGAACTGCGCAAGGCCCCGCACCGCCGCCTCGACGGTGGCGCCGATGTCGAAAAGCTTCATATCAAGGAAGATGCGCTTGCCATGCTCTTGCTTCAATTCATTGGCCAAGGCCAAGCCGCCGCCAGTCAGCATGCCTAGACCAATTTTGTAAAAGCCCACGGCATCACCGAGCTTTTCGGCCAGTTCCAGCCCCGCGACCGCATGGGGAACATCAAGGGCGACAATCAGACGGTCATCAGACATGCGAGGGCTCCTGCCAAATTTCAAACGGCTTTGACCTACGCCGCGGCGCGGGGCAAGTCCATCATTCATGCGGGGAGGGCGCAAAAAAGAGGCCCGAACACCGCTGAGCGGGTCCGGGCCAAGTGATCAGAGACTTAGCAGGCAGGCACTGGTCTCTGGTTTGCGGAACGCCACATCGGGACAGATGAGGTGGCGGCAGGTCCGCGGGCAGCCGCGCGGCAGGCAGGCGCCGCGCGGAAGGGGGTCAAGCCGCGTCGCGACCGGGGAGGTGCATGACCTCTTCCAGCCAACGCAGCGGGTCGAAGCTGCGGCGTCCGGCCCGCTGTGCGGGGACGTGGCGCAGGACTTCGGAACTCAGGCCACGCTTTTGTGCGTGGCGACGAAGCGCCTGACGGGACAGCCCGTCGGCGGCATCGTGGTATGACATGGTGATCGGGGCATCGATGGCGCAGGCGTAACGGCGCAGCTGCTCCCCGTCTTGGACGGTCACCAGCGCTTCGAAACACTGAGTGGCCGCATTGTAGGTGACATCTGTCAACTGGATAGGGCGCGTCTGCATCGTTTCACCTCTTGCGTTCTTCTGAACCTTGGCAGGCTTTGCCATCCTGCTTTCCTCTGCTGGGTAAACGCGAGAAGGGGCAAAATGGTTTCATTATGGTTACAGCTTCTGTGGATAAAGGTTAACAATGTATTGATATCAATAGTATAGGATTGTATTTTTTGTCGCAAAGTTGCCGTATTTTTGCCTTATTGGCTGAATTTTTCCTGTTGGCGGCAGTTCTCTCGGCGGTATTTTGCGATTGGATGGTCTTGAACCCGCAGTCCCGCTACCCAAATTGATACGGAGGCTCAGACCGCCGCGCGCCACATACCGGGCGCGGCATTTTGGAGCGCTTGTAGAAAAGGAGAGACCCATGGACTTGAGCAAGTTCACGGAAAGATCGCGCGGCTTCATTCAGGCGGCGCAGACCATTGCAACACGGGAAAGCCACCAACGGCTGGCCCCGGAACATGTCCTCAAAGCACTGTTGGACGACGACCAAGGACTTGCGCGGAATCTGATCGCCGCGTCGGGCGGCGACGGTGCGCGCGTGGTGCAGGCGCTTGATTTGGCGCTTGGCAAGATTCCGAAAGTCACCGGCGATGCGGGGCAGGTCTATCTGGACGGCACCACCGCCAAGGTGCTGGCCGAGGCCGAAGCGATTGCCAAGAAAGCAGGCGATAGTTTCGTCACTGTCGAGCGCATTCTGACCGCGCTATGCATGGTAAAATCGGGCGCAAAGACGGCGCTGGAAGCGGGGCAGGTGACCGCCCAAGGGCTTAATGCCGCCATCAATGATGTGCGCAAGGGCCGCAAGGCCGACAGCGCCACTGCCGAAGACAACTATGAGGCGCTGGAGAAGTACAGCCTCGACCTGACCGCGCGGGCCGAAGAGGGCAAGATCGACCCGATCATTGGCCGGGACGAAGAGATCCGCCGCGCCATGCAGGTGCTGAGCCGCCGCACCAAGAACAACCCGGTGCTGATCGGCGAGCCCGGCGTCGGTAAGACCGCTATCGCCGAAGGATTGGCGCTGCGCATCGTGCATGGTGACGTGCCTGAATCCCTGCGCAACAAGCGTCTGCTCGCGCTCGACATGGGGGCGCTGATCGCTGGCGCGAAATACCGTGGTGAATTCGAAGAGCGTTTGAAAGCCGTGCTGACCGAGGTGACCGAAGCCGCGGGCGAGGTGATCCTGTTCATCGACGAGATGCACACGCTGGTCGGCGCCGGTAAGGCCGATGGCGCGATGGATGCGTCGAACCTGCTGAAGCCTGCGCTGGCGCGGGGGGAATTGCACTGTGTGGGTGCCACCACCCTCGAAGAGTACCGCAAATATGTTGAGAAAGACGCGGCACTTGCGCGGCGGTTCCAGCCGGTGATCGTGCAGGAGCCGACGGTGGAAGACACCGTCTCGATCCTGCGCGGCATTAAAGAGAAGTATGAATTGCACCACGGCGTGCGCATCAGCGACACCGCGCTGGTCGCGGCGGCGACGCTGAGCCATCGCTATATCACCGACCGTTTCCTGCCCGACAAGGCGATTGACCTGATGGACGAGGCGGCAAGCCGCCTGCGGATGGAGGTCGACAGCAAGCCTGAAGAATTGGATGCGCTGGACCGTCAGATCCTGCAGCTTCAGATCGAGGCGGAGGCGCTGAAGAAGGAAGACGATGCCGCGTCCAAGGATCGGCTGGAGGCTTTGCAAAAAGACCTCAGCGATCTGCAAGATCGCAGTGCCGAGATGACAGCGCAGTGGCAGGCCGAGCGTGACAAGCTGGCCGGGGCGCGTGACATCAAGGAGAAGCTCGACCAAGCGCGGGCCGAACTCGACATCGCGAAACGCGAAGGCAACCTCGCGCGCGCGGGCGAGCTATCTTATGGCGTGATCCCGCAGTTGGAACGCGACCTTGAAGCCGCCGAAGGCCGTGAGGATGACATGATGGTCGAAGAGGCCGTGCGCCCGGACCAGATCGCCTCCGTCGTCGAGCGTTGGACCGGCATTCCTGCGGGTAAAATGCTTGAGGGTGAGCGCGACAAGCTGCTGCGGATGGAAGAGCAGTTGCATGACCGCGTGATCGGGCAGAATGCTGCCGTGAAGGCCGTGGCCAATGCCGTGCGCCGGGCGCGTGCGGGGCTCAACGACGAGAACCGGCCTCTGGGCTCCTTCCTCTTCCTCGGGCCGACCGGTGTGGGCAAGACCGAGCTGACCAAGGCCGTGGCCGAGTTCCTCTTCGACGACGACAGCGCCATGGTGCGCATCGACATGTCGGAGTTCATGGAGAAACACGCCGTGGCCCGTCTGATCGGTGCCCCTCCGGGCTACGTCGGCTACGACGAGGGCGGTGTGCTGACCGAAGCGGTGCGGCGTCGGCCCTATCAGGTCGTGCTCTTTGATGAGGTCGAAAAGGCGCATCCCGATGTCTTCAACGTGCTCTTGCAGGTGCTCGACGATGGTGTGCTGACCGATGGTCAGGGCCGCACGGTAGACTTTAAACAGACGCTGATCGTGCTGACTTCCAACCTCGGGGCGCAGGCGCTGAGCCAACTGCCCGAGGGCGGCGATATGGCGGCGGCCAAGCGTGACGTGATGGATGCGGTCCGGGCGCATTTCCGGCCGGAGTTCCTGAACCGTCTGGATGAGACGATCATCTTTGACCGTCTGGGCCGCAAGGACATGGACGGGATCGTCGATATTCAGATGGCGCGGCTGCTCAAGCGACTTGCGGGGCAGAAGATCACACTCGATCTCGACGACGCCGCGCGAAAATGGCTGGCGGATGAGGGTTATGACCCGGTCTTCGGGGCGCGTCCTTTGAAGCGGGTGATCCAGCGCACCGTGCAGGATCCGTTGGCCGAGATGCTCTTGGCCGGGGATGTGAAGGATGGCGATACCGTCACCGTCCGCGCCGGGGCCGATGGGTTGATCATCGGCGATCAAGTGGCCGCATCAAACCGGCCCAAGCCGGATGACGCAACGGTGCACTAACCGTTATGCGATGAAGAGAAGGGCCGGATTTTCCGGCCCTTTTTTAATCTGGAAGGGGACCTACTCTCCAATCGCCTCTTTCACGATCTCGTCCAGCAGGCTTTGCACCTCTTGCATCGCGCCGTCGGGGAAAGCGCGGTAGCCGATGGTCACTTCGTCACTCTCGGGCAATTGCATGACGAAAATGTCGTAGGGGCAAAAGCCGATGTTCATCACATCCGCCTCCATCACCTTGCGCGACAGCGCGGCCGAGCAAAAGCTGAACACCTCCGCCGCCTCGAACAGCACCACGTCCGACCCGACATCGGCGCGGGTGCGGTCGAGCATCTCACCGACATGGCTGACGTTCTCGGGGATGAGCCCTTGGTTCAGGATCGCGTTCTCCACCCCGAAGGTCACATCACCAAAGCTCTGGTCGGTGGTATAGGTGACCATCTCATCCGCTTGGGCGGCGCTGGCCCAGATCAGACCGGCGGCGAAAAGAAAACGGATCATGGCGGCACTCCTTTGAATAACGGCGCCTGACATTCCGGTGTGCTGGCTGAAATCCGGGCGAAAGGATTTGGTATGGCTTCCGGCGGGCGCTAACTTTGCATGAGTATAGTAGGGAGCGCTGAAATGGCCAATCGCTGGATCAATCGACTGACGGACCGTGACGTGACCGATGAGGCGCAATACCTCAACCGGCGGCAGATCATGGGCGTTGCGATGGCGGGGCTGGGTCTTGCCGGGCTGGGGCAGGGGGCCGCGGCCCAAGAGGGGCTGACCCCGAATGACTACGAAGACATCACCCAATACAACAATTACTACGAGTTCGGCACCGGTAAGGACGATCCCGCGAAATACGCGGGCGCGCTGACGACCGCCCCTTGGACCGTGACCATCGCGGGCATGGTCGACAAGCCCGGCGACTATGCTTTCGAGGATATCGTGAAGGCGATGACCATCGAAGAGCGCATTTACCGGCTGCGCTGTGTCGAGGCGTGGTCGATGGTGGTGCCGTGGAACGGGTTCGAACTGGCCGATCTGCTCAATATGGCCGGGGCGCAATCCGGCGCGAAATACGTGGCTTTTGAAACCGCCTACCGCCCCGAAGAGATGCCGGGCCTGCGTTTCCCCGTGCTCGACTGGCCCTATGTCGAAGGGCTGCGGCTGGATGAGGCGATGCACCCGCTGACGATCATGGCCACCGGCATCTATGGCAAAGACATCCCGAACCAGAACGGCGCGCCGCTGCGGTTGGTCGTGCCGTGGAAATACGGGTATAAATCCATCAAATCCGTGGTGCGCATCACGCTCACCGACACGCAGCCGCCCACCAGTTGGAACAAGGCCGCGCCGCGAGAATATGGTTTTTACAGCAACGTGAACCCCAAGGTCAGCCATCCGCGCTGGTCGCAGGCCGATGAGCGCCCCATCGGCGGCGGGCTCTTCGCAGGGCGCCAGCCGACGCTGATGTTCAACGGCTACGAAGAAGAGGTGGCGTCGCTTTACGAGGGCATGGACCTGACGGCGAACTTCTGATGCCGGCTGCAATATATATGCCCCGTCCTTTCGCCCAAGCGCCGCAGGCTGGCGTGGCCGCAGCATGATGCGCCTGGCCGATGCCCTGAACAGGGCCGCCCGCCGCATCCCGGTCTGGGCAGTCTATTTCCTACTGGCCCTGCCTATCCCATGGTTCTTTTACCAAGGGCTTACCGGCGGGCTGGGGCGCGATCCGGTAAAGGGGCTCGAACACCTCTATGGTCTCTGGGCGCTGCGCCTGCTTATCGCCGGTCTGGTGATCACCCCGTTGCGCCGAGTACTTGGGGTGAGCCTGCTGCGCTTTCGCCGGGCGCTCGGTGTGATGACCTTCGTCTATGCGCTCGCGCATCTGACGGTCTGGGCGCTGCTCGACGTGCAGGGGCTGTCGCGTATCTGGGCGGATATTCTCAAACGGCCCTATATCACCATCGGCATGGCGGGGTTCCTATGCCTTGTGCCGCTGGCGGCCACATCCAACAACTGGTCGCTGCGGAAGCTGGGGGCGCGTTGGCGCAAGCTCCACCGGCTGACCTATGTAGCAGCGCTTTTGGCAGCCCTACATTTCCTATGGCTGGCGAAAGGGTTTCAGCTAGAGCCGCTGGTCTATGCCGGTCTTGTCGCAGGGCTTTTGATCTATCGGCTGCCGTTGGGGAGCTTTTGACAGAAAGGCCCACGGGGATGGGCGACTCGGAAGGGGCAACAGAGGTCGTGATTCACGCGTCTGAAACGCGCGATTCCGGGCTGTGGCATGTGGATAACTGATGGCGTTAACATAACGAAGGCATATTAGGAGAGTTTGCGTTAACCTCTGCAGTCTTTCGCATGCCATAACGCCTTGTTTTGCCGTGATTTTATAAGGATTTCACAAAAACTACACAAAACTTCAAAAAACGGCTTGCGGCTTTGTCCCACTAACCTTAGAACCCCCTCTACCGGCGGCGCTGAGACGCACCGCTGGGGCGCCAGACGGGGCGGACGGCAGCGGAGACGCGGTGGTTCGGATCACGAGGCGGATAAGAATTCGAGGTATGAGAGGCGGGGCGCGCCAAGAAGTTAGGGCGCATCTCAGTTTCTTTTGTCTCAACGCTGTTTGAAAATTTGATATCTGAAGAGATATGTGGGCGGTTTGGTTCATTCGATGGATCAACGTCTGTATATCGCGCTCTTAGGGTTTCGGCCCGATGATAGAGTGTCAGCTTCACTGTTTGGACGGCTTTCGCTACTTTGTAGCTGAAGCACAACAAACAGAGAATGGT